>DXMC01000009.1:0-58304 GCA_019414365.1 Collinsella sp. | reverse complement strand
CAGCCATAAAAAAGCCTCCCATTTCTTGTGTCCAAGAAATGGGAGGCAGTTCACAAGGGGGAGCGCGGGGGTTTCTTCTGTTCCGACGGCGAAGCGCCGGGTTGCAAGGACGATGCGATTACAGCGCGAAGTCGCCGCCGACGAGCGTGGAGACGGGCTCCTCGTGGTAAACGGCGGAAATGGCCTGAGCGAACTCCTCGGCGACCGAGATAGTCTTGATCTTGCCGCCGACCTCGACGGGGATGGCGTCGGTGACGACGCACTCGACGATGGGGGCGTCGTTCAGGCGCTCGATGGCCGGGCCGGAGAAGATGCCGTGGGTGGCGCACACGTAGATGTCGCCGGCGCCCATGGCCTTGAGCTCCTTGACGTTGGCGCACAGGGTGCCTGCGGTGTCGATCATGTCGTCGTTGATGATGCAGGTCTTGCCCTTGATGTCACCGATGATGCCCATGACCTCGGCGGCGTTGTGGCGCGGACGGCCCTTGTGGGCGATGGCCAGGTCGCAGCCGAGCATGTCGGACAGCTTCTTGGCGGCCTTGGCGCGGCCCACATCGGGGGAGACGACAACCAGGTTGTCGGTGTCGAAGTGCATGTCGTTGTAGTACTGGCCAAACAGCGGCAGCGCGGACAGGTGGTTAACCGGGATATCGAAGAAGCCCTGGATCTGACCCTGGTGCAGGTCGAGGGTGATGATGCGGTTGACACCGGCGCGCTCGAGCAGGTTGGCGACGAGGCGGGCGGTGATGGGCTCGCGCGGGCCGGCCTTGCGGTCCTGGCGGGCATAGCCGTAGTGGGTGATGACGGCGGTGATGGAGCGGGCAGATGCGCGCTTGGCAGCGTCGGTGGCGATGAGCAGCTCCATGAGCATGTCGTTGACGTTGCCGCCGGCCACGGACTGAATCAGGAAGACGTCGGCGCCGCGGACGGTCTCGTCGTAGCGGGCGTAAATCTCACCGTTGGCGAACTGCTTTAGCGTAAGGCCCGAAAGCTCGACCCCAAGGTACTCAGCAATCTTCTGAGCGAGGGGACGGTTGGAGGAACCGGAATACACGCGGATGGACTTGCGCATATTCTCCGACTTCTCGGGATCATTAATCGGCATTACCCTTCTCCTTTATACATCGAATGCCATATAGATGCCTTTTTGCATTGTAACCGCGCGACGGGGCTTATCGGGTCTTGATAACGTCTTTACCGTCAACGGACACGAACCGACCACTCATCCGGTTGCGCAGGTCACGATAGAAAAAGGAGCCGCCCCCATGGAGCAGCTCCTTTTGTGCTTGGTAAAACGTTATACCTCGTCGTCCTCGTGCAGGCGGCGGCGGTAATCGGCGGCCCAGCCCTCAATATTTACCTGACGGGCGCGGCCCAGACCAAGTGCGTCGGCCGGGACCGGCTCGGTGATGACGGAGCCGGCGGCCACGAGTGCACCGTCGCCGATCTGGGCGGGCGCGACCATCATGGTGTCGGAGCCAATGAAGGCGTCCTTGCCGATGACGGTCTTGTGCTTGTGGACGCCGTCGTAGTTGCAGGTGATGGAGCCCGCGCCCACGTTGACGCCGGGGCCCATGGTGGTGTCGCCGATGTAGGACAGGTGCGGCACCTTGGAGCCCTCGCCGATCGTGGACTTCTTGATCTCCACGTGCGTGCCGGCTTTGGAGCCGTCGAGCATGTGAGTGCCCGGGCGCAGGTAGGCGCGCGGGCCGCAGTCGACGCCGTTCTCGATGACGGCGTCGATGGCGATGGTCTCGTCGATGACGCAGCCGCTGCCGACGGTGGTGTCGGTGAGGCGGCTGTTGGGACCGAGCTGGCACTCCTCGCCCACGGTGACGTGGCCGATCAGGTGCGTCTGCGGCCACACGACGGTATCGCGGCCGATAACGGCATCGGGGCCGATCCAGGCCTGCGTGGGGTCGATGAAGGTGACGCCCTCGGCCATCCAGTGCTCGTTGATGCGGTCGCGAGCGATGGCAGTGAGCTGCGCGAGCTGGATGCGGCTGTTGACGCCCAGGCCATCACGGTAGTCGTCGCAGTGAAAGATGGAGACTGCCTGGCCGTGACCCTTGAGGATTTCGAGCATGTCGGGCAGGTAGTACTCGGACTGCGCGTTGTCGTTGCCGATCTCGTTAATGTGGGCGGCGAGCTGCGCGCCGTCGAAGGCGTAGCAGCCGGCGTTGCACTCGAGTAGCTCGGCGGCCTGCTCGGGCGTGCAGTCCTTCTGCTCGATGATGCGCTCGATCTGACCATCGGCGCCCAGCTTGATGCGGCCGTAGCCAAAAGGATCGGGCGGGGTCATGGTCATGACGGTGCAGGCGAGCTCGCCGGTGGCGACGGTCTGTGCGAACTTGGCGACGGTGTCGGCGGTGATGAGCGGCAGGTCGCCGTTGAGCACCACGACGGGGCCTTGCGTGATGCCACAGGCCTCGAGCGCGACCTTCACGGCGTGACCGGTGCCCAGACGCTCGGTCTGCTCGACGCACTCGACCTTGGTGGCACTGTTGGCGTAGGCGCCATCGATGAGGGCGCGCATCTCGTCGGCGTGGCTGCCGATGACAACCACGACGCGGCTGCAGCCGGCCTTGATGGTAGCGTCGACGATCCACTGGACCATGGGCTTACCCAGGATCTTGTGCGAAACCTTGCAGTGGTTCGACTTCATGCGGGTGCCCTCGCCGGCAGCGAGGATAATTGCGGTTGCGTCCATGTGATCTCCTGTTACGTTATAGAGACGTGTGTTTGGAAACGATACACGGCGCAATATGATACCGCAGGCATATGATGAGCGCGTAACGATTGGTTTGCGGCAGCTGATGCTTGGGCCGGCGGTGCGGCGTTTGCGCTGGTTGTGTATGGCGGAGGCGCTGCGGCGTTGACGTTTGAGCGAGGGGATGAGGGTGCCCGTGGATATCATGCGAGAGGAATCGGGCAACGAGCCCGTCGCGGCATTCTCGATGTCGCATCCGGCGGTGCCGGCACTCTACATGGTGCTGACGTTGGGGCTCACCATGTTCTCGATGCAACCGGTGCTGATTGCGCTGTCACTTGCGGGCGGGTTGGCGTATGGATTTGCGACGCGTGGGGCTGCCCGCACGCTGGGCGCACTTCGCTGGCAGCTGCCGGTGATTTTGATTATCGCGCTGGTCAATCCACTGTTTAGTGCCTCGGGCTCGACGGAGCTGTTCCGTATTGGCATGCGCGCGGTGTATCTGGAGAGCATGGTATACGGCCTGTGCATGGGCGGGCTGTTTGTGGCGAGCGTGCTGTGGTTTGAGGCCGCGGCGTCGATGCTCGAATACGACAAGGTGCTCGCGCTTTTGGGTAACGCCGCACCGGTGATCGCGCTCATGATCTCGATGTGCATGAGGCTTATCCCGCAGTTTTTGCGCCGCGGCCGTACGGTGCTGGCGGTGCAGGATGCGATTGATGTGCCGGGCCGCGCGCCGGCCGACCCCGTGCGCTCGCGCCTGCGGGCATCGAGTGCATTGATGGGCTGGGGCATGGAAGATTCGTTGGAGCGCGCGGACGCGATGCGCTCGCGCGGGTGGGGCGCCGCGACGCGTCGTACGACGTATGCGCGGTATCGGCTGGGGCGCAGCGACGTTGCCGCGCTGGTTGGGCTTGCGCTGTTTGGTGCTGCCGCGGTGGCGGTGGCGTGGACCGCGACGACGCAGTATTCGTTTTATCCGCAGCTCTCGGTGCCGGCGCCGTGGCCGGGCTATGTCGTGTACGCTGCCTGGATGGTGCTGCCTTGCGCGTTGCACGCGATTGATGAGAAGAGGTTTGGCTGATGGCTCGGTTGGATAGGGGCCCGGTGTCGGGCGCGGCGTGCGGCCCGGATATGCCGGCGATTGAGGTGCGGAGCCTGAGCTTTGCCTACCCCGATACTGATGCTGCGGTGCTCGAGGGGCTCGACTGGTCTGTTCCCCAAGGTGCATTTGCGCTGCTTGTTGGCGGTACCGGTTCGGGCAAGTCGACGCTGCTGTCGCTGCTCAAGCCCGAGATCGCGCCGGCGGGTACGCTCTCCGGCGAGCCGCGCGTGCTGGGCGAGAACGTTGCCGACATGGACGTGCGGGCATCGGCGGAGCGCGTGGGTTATGTGTTTCAGGACCCCGAGAACCAGATCGTGTGCGAGACCGTGTGGCACGAGATGGCGTTTGGTCTGGAAAACTTGGGGCTAGCGCGTGATGAGATGCGCCGTCGCGTATCTGAGACCAGCTATTTCTTTGGGCTGGAAGATTGGCTCCACCGCGACACCGATACGCTTTCGGGCGGACGCAAACAGCTGCTGTCGCTGGCGGCTGTGCTGGCATTACGCCCGCGCGTGCTGCTGCTCGACGAGCCCACGTCTCAGCTCGATCCCGTTGCTGAGAAGAATTTCCTGCACGCGCTGTTTCGTGTGAATCGCGAGCTGGGCTGCACGGTTGTTGTGGCGACGCATCAGCCGCGCCCAATGCTCGAATACGCGACGCGTGCGTACCGGATTGAGGACGGTCGCGTGCGCGAGGTGGCGGATATGGCTTCTTTGGGACGCCGAGAATCGCTGTTTTCCGATGACATGTTGGGGTGGGGTGCCATCCGATGTGCAAAAAACGGAGTATTCAGCAGGCGTGAGGACAATTTGGGCTCTCTGGAGCCGCCCGGGGACGTATCGAGCGCGAAAAAAAGTTCAGAATTGGACAAATCGTCCGAATTTGTGGCGCAAACGTCGCTCGAGAATGGCTCGGAAGCCTTCCCGCGCACGGATGGAAGCAGAATACTCCAAAAAATGCACGGCGGGTCGGCTACCACCCTGTCGGAAGGCTGGTTTCGCTACGATCGCGCGGGCGGTTGGGTGCTGCGCGGGCTCGACGTGGCGTTTTCGGCCGGTGCGGTGCATGCGATCGTGGGCGGCAACGGATGCGGTAAGTCGACGATACTCTCGGTGCTGGCGAAGACCGCCAAGCTGCAGCGCGGCCGCATGGTGCGCGGAGCGGCCTCGGCGGCGCTGCTGCCTCAGAATCCCAAAGCATTGCTGGTTGCCGAGACGGTTCGCGATGAGCTGATGGAATGGGCCTCGACCTGCGGATATGACGAGAACTTGGCGCGGGAGCGTGCGGCGAGCTTGGGGTTGTCGGGTCTGGATGGACGCCATCCGTACGATCTTTCGGGCGGGCAGCGTCAACTGCTTGCATTGGCAAAACTGCTGCTAATCGGCCCCGAACTGCTATTGCTCGATGAGCCCACCAAGGGTCTAGACCTGTTCAGCCGCCGCACCATCGCCCGCGCCCTGCGTGACCATGCGAAGGCTGGCGGCACCGTCATCATGGCTACGCACGATTTGGACTTTGCCGAGCAGGTAGCCGACGACGTCGCCATGATGTTTGACGGCGAGATTGCCTGCATGGAGTCCCCGGCCGACTTCTTTGCCGACAACGTGTTCTATAGGGCGTGATGGGATGACGGACTGTCGTTTCTCGCGTTTGCTTGCAAAACTGGAGATCCCGCTGTTGTTGGCGGTGCCGGCGGTGATGGCTGCCGCGTTGCTGGCGGGTGTTGAGCAGACAGCGTTGGCCATGCTGGTTGTGGTGGCGTTGGTGCTTGCGCTGTTCTTTGCGGGCTATGAGGCATCGCGTCCAGGCCTGCGTCAGATTATGCCCACGCTGGTGCTGGCGGCGCTGGCGGCGGCGGGGCGCATCCTGTTTGGACCCATTCCCGACTTTAAACCCGTGAGTGCCATCGCCATTATCGCCGGGGCGACACTCGGTCGTCGTAACGGCTTTATGGTCGGTGCGTTGGCGGCGCTGACCAGCAATTTCTTTTTTGGGCAGGGCATGTGGACGCCGTGGCAGATGTATGCCTGGGGGCTCGTGGGATACGTTGGCGGTGCGCTGGCGCATGCCGGCGCTTTTGATCGCGCCGATGGCGCCGTGCGTATGCCGGCGCTGCTGACCTACGGCTTTGCTTCGGGTTTGCTGTACGGCGTTGTGATCAACGCCTACGACATTATCGGTTTTGTTCAACCGCTCACGTGGGCGGGTGCCATGGCGCGTCTTGCCACGGCAGTGCCGTTCGATATCACACACGGTCTCGCGACCTGCGTGTTCTTGGCCGCCTTGTACAAGCCTTGGTGCCGTCGCATTAACCGTGTCGTCGTGAAATACGGGCTGTAAGGCATTTCGCGTTCCCTCACGAACTTGCGGTGGAATAGTTCTCGTTTTTGGCTATTTGCTGCCCAAACAGGAACTATTCCACCGTAACTTATAGGGGGAGAGGGGTCACATGATCTGTTTTCCTCTGTCTCCCAGGAAATTACTTGGGGCTAGAGCTCTAGCGTGAGGGTGACGGGGCAGTGGTCGCTGCCGAAGATATCGCCACGGATACCGGTGTCGCGAACGTTGGCGGCGATTGCATCGCTTACCAGGAAGTAGTCGATGCGCCAGCCTGCGTTGTTCTTACGGGCATTAAAGCGGTAGCTCCACCAGCTGTAGACGCCCTCGACGTCGGGATTTGCCGCACGCCAGGTATCGGTAAGCCCGGCGTTGAGCAGCTCGGTAAACTTGCCGCGTTCCTCGTCCGAAAAGCCCGCGTTGCCGCGGTTGGACTTGGGGTTCTTAAGGTCGATTTCCTCGTGCGCTACGTTAAAGTCGCCGCAGGTCACCACGGGTTTACCGGTCTCGTGCTCAAGCGCGCTCAAAAAGCGGCGGTAGGCATCGTCCCATGCCATGCGCACATCGATACGCGCGAGCTCGTTTTGGGCGTTGGGCGTGTATACATCGACAAACCAAAACTTGGCGAATTCCAACGCGCAGACGCGGCCCTCGGTTGCGGCTTGGGCAACGAGCTCAGCAGCCTTGCCCTCGCCGGCGTAGGGCAGCAGCGCGTCGGCGTGCAGTACGCGTATCGGTTCCTGGCGGCTAAAGACCGCGGTTCCCGAATAGCCTTTGCGCTCGGCGTAGCTCCATGTTTGGTGATAGCCGGGCAGGTCGATATCGACCTGGCCCTCCTGCAGCTTGGTCTCCTGCAGCGCCAGGATATCGACGTCGAGTTCTTGCGCGATCTGGATAAAGCTCGGGTCCTTTTTGAGCACGGCGCGCAGGCCGTTGACGTTCCACGAGGCAAAGGTGTAAGTCTGAGGCATGGTGTCCTTTCGACGGGGTTGGCAGGCTTAAGATTAGCGCAATAGGGGCGGGGTGGGCTCCGCGCATGCTGACTCAAAGGACGTATGCCGGGATGTCGCCCGATGCTGCCCGACCAACAAGGACGGAGGACTCATATGACGCAGGCGATAACGGACCCCAAGCAGGCCTCCGCCGCACTGGCGGAGCTGTTCAGTACCCACAAGCGTGTGGTGTTCTTTGGCGGCGCCGGTGTTTCCACGGCGAGCGGCATCCCCGATTTCCGCAGCGTGGACGGCCTGTATCACCAGCAGTTTGCCTACCCGCCCGAGACTATGCTCTCGCATAGCTTTTACGAGGCACATCCGGCCGAGTTCTTCGACTTCTACCGCACCAAGATGATCGCGCTTGGCGCCAAGCCTAATCGCTGCCACGCTAAGCTGGCCGAGCTGGAGCGCGCCGGCAAGCTCAGCGCTGTGGTAACGCAAAACATCGACGGCTTGCATCAGATGGCCGGCTCGAAGCACGTATTTGAGCTACACGGTTCGGTCCACCGCAACATTTGCCAGTCGTGCGGCGCGGTCTATAGCGCCGAGTGGATTTGCTCGCGCGAGCACGAGGACGCCGCGGGCGTGCCCGTGTGTCCTGCGTGCGGTGGGCGCATCAAGCCCGATGTGGTGCTCTACGAGGAGCCGCTCGACGAGCACGTGCTGACTGGCGCCGTTACCGCCATCGCCGCGGCCGATGCCCTCATTGTGGGCGGGACCTCGCTCGTGGTGTATCCGGCGGCGGGCCTTACGCGTTACTTTACCGGCGATACGCTGGCCATTTGCAATCTTGCTCCCACCGATCAGGATGCAAATGCCGACCTGCTGATTTCTTGCGACATCGCGGCCGCGTTTGCGTTCTAGCCCGCGCGCGCGGATACAATAGAAAGACTGAGTGCAAAGCGACCCCGCCGCCAGCTCCCCAAGCTCGGCGGCGTGGGCATTTTAGGAGGATGTTCATGGCGAACGATAGCAAGACATGGCGGTGCGGAAAGTACGAGCTCAGCTTTGACCGTCCGCGCATCATGGGCGTCCTCAACGTGACGCCCGATTCGTTTAGCGACGGCGGGGAGCACTTCGACCCGGATGCCGCCATCGAGTACGGCCTGGCGATGCTCGACGCCGGCGCCGACATCATCGACGTGGGCGGTGAGTCCACGCGCCCCGGCTTTACCCCGGTCAACCCCGACGAGGAGGCTCGCCGCGTGCTACCCGTGGTGCGCGCGCTGGCCAAAGAGGGCGCCATCGTCTCGATCGACACGCGCCATGTGGCGGTTGCCAAGGCGGCCGTGCGCTGCGGCGCCTCGATCGTCAACGACGTGACGGGCTTCACCGACCCCAAGATGGTCGAGTTTGTCGCGGCGAGCACCTGCGGCGTTATCGTAATGCACGCCGGCGAGGTCGCTGCGCCCGCTCGTACGCACGCGACGGTGCAGCTCGATACCTCTGCCGCGGCGTTTGTTGCCGAGAAGGCGCGCGAGGCGGCTGCCGAGGCCGCGCGCGAGGCCGAGAAGCCTGCCCGCCGTCGCCGTGGCAAGCTGCTGGGCGAGCCCAAGATGGAGGCCAAGCTGCCGGGTGGCGTGGTGCAGCCCTCGCTGCCGTTTGGCGATCCGGAGTCCGCACCCGAGCCTACGGGCGAGCAGAAGCAGGAGGCGCCTGCCGCCGAAGAGGCCGCCCCTGTCACCGAGTCTGCCGCAACCCCTGAGCCCGCGCCGGAGCCCAGCGATCACCTGGCCGCCATGATGCGCCGCAGCGCCCGCCGCGAGGAGGCCTACGTTCCCACCTCGCAGCTCCGCCGCTTTACCCTGCCCGATTCGGCGCCCATCATGCGCCGCGTCATGGGCTTTCTGTCCGATCAGGCCCGCGCGCTCATCCACGCTGGCGTGTCGCGCGACCGCATCTGCATCGATCCAGGCCCGGGGTTTGGCAAGACGGCCAACGAGGACATCGTCATCCAGCGCGAGACCGCCAAGATGGCGTCGCTGGGCTATCCACTCATGTGCGCCGTGTCGCGCAAGCGTTTTGTGGGCGCTGTCTCGGGCGTGACCGAGGCCGCCGAGCGCGATGCCGCCACGTTTGGCGTGTGCCTGGGCGCCATCCAGGCCGGCGCCAACATCGTGCGCGTGCACGACGTCGCGGGCTTTGCACAGTTCCTGAACGGTTACTGGGCTGTTGCCAAGCCGCAGCCGCGTCGCGCGTTTGTGGCCGTGGGCTCCAACCTGGGACATCGTTGCGATAACATCCGCGCCGCGCGCGACATGATTGCCGAGATCCCGCTCACCTGCGTGTCCAACTGCTCTCGCATCTACGAGAGCGAACCGGCCTACGAGACGCGCCAGGACGCCTTCGCCAATGCCGTCATCGAGATCAAGACCGAGCTGGCGCCGTTGGTGCTGCTCGATGAGCTTATGGAGATCGAGGCCGAGCTGGGCCGCGACCGTTCCAAAAAGGCCAAGGTCAATGGCCCACGCACCATCGACCTGGACCTGCTGTGGATGGACGGCGAGACCCACGGCGGCAAAAAGCTGCGCCTGCCGCATCCGCTGATCGGCGAACGCGATTTTGTGCTGGTGCCGCTCGAGGACCTGATGCACGACCCGGCGCGGTTCTTCCGCTACAACGGCGTCGAGGTCAAGGAGCCCGAGGACCGCGTGGGCCATATCGTGGGCGAATTGGGGCGTATGTAGATGATCGAGATGAATGCTGTTGCCGCCGGCACCGAGCTCGACGCCGCGCGCGATGCGGGCCGCGAGGGTGCGTCCGCGGGATGGTGCGCGTGGAGCGCGGGCGATGCTTCGCTGACGTTTTCGCTGGTCGTGCGTCCGGATGTGAATATGCACGCCTTCCACGGCCTGCCGTTTGTGGCCGCGATGGGCATGATGGATGCGCTTGTGGGCACAGTGTCGACGCCGGGCCTGGGCCTTGCCGGCAAGGTGGGTATCCGGTGGCCGAGCGATATCGTGTGCGGTGCGCCTGCGTTTGAGACGTCGCTCGCGCGTGTTGCCGTGAACGGCGGTGCCGGTGCCGCGGGCATGTTCGGTGCCGTGACGGTGGATATTGAGCGTTCGGCGTTGAGCGAGCTTGGTGTGGACGTGGCTGACGAAGCGCTGGTCGAGGCGCTGGCCGCCGCCGTGCTGGCCCGCGTGGACGCCTGGGCGGTTGTTGCCAACACGCCGCAAGGCGCCGCAGGGCCGTTGGCCCCCGTGTTGGGCGAGTACTTCGATATGGTGCCGCTGCTCGGTCGCCAAGTTGCGGCGGTGTCGCCCAACGGCTTGCCGCTTGCGGTCGGTGTGTTTGCGGGCCTGGACATCTGGGGTCGCGCGACCATCAAGACCGATGCCGGCGAGCAGGAGTTTCCGCCTGAGGCCGTACGGATTCGCGGACTGTAACGCGAGGCGCCCGCGCTCAAAGACAACGATGACAACGAAGCCCTCTTCGGCCTGTGCCGGGGAGGGCTTTGCGTGACTGCGGGGTAGCACCTCGGACCTATTCCTCAAAATCGAAAAAATTTCGATTTTGAGGAATAGGCTTGGCGAACGTTTGCGGGGCTGTGACATCGGGCGTGCTCGACTTAAGCCCCGTCTTACCCCAGCTCCTGCATGCGGCGGTAGATTTCGCAGATGCCCTTGATGGTGAGCTGTCCGTCGACCACGTCGAAGGCATCGGTCGAATCGGCGACGATGCCGGCGAGACCGCCCGTGGCGATAACGGTGGCGTCCTCGCGGCCCAGCTCGCGCTTCATGCGCGCGACCAAGCCCTCGGCCATGGCGGCGGCGCCCGTTACGGCGCCGACCTTGATGCACTCCTCGGTATCGCGGCCGATGGCGTGCTCCGGCGCCTCGAGCGGAACGCTGGCGAGCTTGGCGGCACGGGCGGCAAGCGCGTCCATGGAGATGCGGATGCCCGGCGCGATCGCTCCGCCAATGTAATAACCGTCCTTATCGATGACGTCGATATTGGTCGCGGTGCCAAAGTCCACCACGATCGCCGGCGCGCCGTAGAAAGTCTCGGCCGCAACGGCGTTGGCGACGCGATCGGCACCTACGGCCTGGGGGCGCGCCGCGCGCAGCTTGGTTACGGCGGCCGTCTGCGGCCCGATGACGATGGCGTCCGCGGCAATGCGGTCGGCCACGGCGTGCCACTCGCGCGAGAGCTGCGGCACCACGCCCGCAAAGGCGATTGCGTCGACCGCGTCGAGCGAAAGGCCGTACATCTTAAAGAAACCCATCAGGCGCACATGGATCTCGTCGGCGGTATAGGAGCGGTCGGTGGGCATGCGCCACGACTGCACCAGCTCGTTTCCGTCAAACAGACCCATGGCCGTCTGCGTGTTTCCCATATCGATAGCGAGCAGCATGTCTACTCCAGGTGTCGGCGTAAAAGGACGCGCACCATTGTATACGCGCCGCCGACGGCGCTAGGCTGCGATTTGTTCACGGTGATATGGGCTGAGGGGTTTAAATATGAAGGAATTATGCTCTACGAGATTTTCCTTGCCGTTTACCGAACTCCCACGTAATATTCTTTCTTGCGCACATGAGGCGCCCAGACATTGCGGGGTGGAGCAGTCTGGTAGCTCGCCGGGCTCATAACCCGGAGGTCGTAGGTTCAAATCCTGCCCCCGCGACCAAGAACTTGCAGCTCGTCGGTCAAGCCGGCGAGCTTTTTTGTTATCCCGGGATCGTTTCTTCGGTTCAATTCTCAGCCTCTCAATCAAAGATCTCGATCTGTAACACCAAGACCCGATTTGGGCGGCTAGGTGTTACAGATCGAGATATACCGGCGGTTTGGGCCGCGTTTGTCTAAATCTGTAACACGAGGGACGGATTTTGCCGGGCAGCTGTTACAGATTGAGATTTTCTAGCAGGCGGGTTTGGTTTGTCTTGATCTGTAACACCTGGGGTCGTTTTTGGCCGATGGATGTTACAGATCGAGACATTTTGTTGGGACGGTTCCCGTTGTCCCGATCTGTAACAGGTAGGGGCCAAAAGTGGGCCTAGATGTTACAGATTGAGATGTTTGGTCGGACCGAATTTGTTCGTCTCGATTTGTAACATCTAGGGTCGTTTTTGGTCTGTAAGTGTTACAGATCGAGATTTTCCGACGGACCGCTCCCGTTTGTCTTGATCTGTAACAGTAAGACCCGGTTTTTGCCGAGTAACTGTTACAGATTGAGACGAACCGACGGGCCGTCCCGCCCCATCCACCTGCCGTCACCTGATATTCGCCGATTTTCGTTGTGCCGCCGTGCTCTCATGCCATATCCTCTAGACAACTACGCGGCACCATCGCCGCCGCGTCTACAAGAGAGGAATGTCCATGACCGCACCTGCATCCAAGCTGCTCCAGCCCATTACGGTTGGCCCCCTTGAGCTCAAGAACCGCATTATGTTTCCGCCGCTGACCACCGGCTACGAGGAGCGTGACGGCTCCATTGGCGAGCGCAGCCTGGCTTTTTACGAGCGCCTGGCCCGTGGCGGCGTGAGCTACATCGTCATCGGCGACGTCGCTCCCGTCATGACCGCGAGCCCCACGCCCAAGCTGGCGACCGACGCCCAGATCCCCACGTTTAAGGCACTGGCCGACGCCGTCCACAAGCACGGCGCCAAGATTGCGCTGCAGCTGTTCCACCCCGAGTACGACGTGCCCGGTGTCGGCCGCATGGTCATGGGTTCCATGGCTGCCGCCAAGGCCGCGCAGGAGGCCAAGGCTGCCGGCGACGAGGAGACCTTTGCCGCCAAGATGGCCGAGTCCAACGAGATCCGCAAACAGGCCTATGCCAAGCTGCACCACGACATGCAGCACTTCGTGAACGAGGCGAGCGTAGAGCAGCTCACCCAGATCAAGGAGGCTATCGCTGCCTCGGCCGCTCGCGCGCAGCAGGCCGGAATCGACGCCATCGAGGTCCACGGCGACCGCCTGGTGGGTTCGCTGTGCTCGGCCATCCTCAACAAGCGCACCGACGAGTACGGTGGCTCGTTCGAGAACCGCGTTCGCTATGCGCTCGAGGTCGTCGCTGCCATTAAGGAAGCCGCGCCGCAGCTGATGGTGGAGTACAAGCTCCCCGTGATCATGGAGAACCCCGACGGCACGCCGCGCGGTAAGGGCGGCCTGCAGCCCGACGAGGCCTGCGAGTTTGCCAAGCTGCTCGAGAGCGCGGGCATCGACATGATCCAGGTTGCACAGGCAAATCACACCGGCAACATGGGCGACACCATTCCGCCCATGGGCGCCATGCCCTACAACTGGACGCTGCCCGTGGCCGAGCGCGTCAAGGCCCTGGTCTCCGTGCCGGTGGCAACCGTCGGCCGCGTGGTCTCGGTCGAGGCCGGCGAGAAGATCCTGGAGGATGGCTCTGCCGACATCGTCGCCTATGGCCGCTCGCTCATGTGCGACCCCGACATTGCGCTGAAGGCCGCCACGGGCGAGCCCATTCGCGAGTGCCTCAACTGCAATAAGGGCTGTGTCGACGCGATTCAAAACCGCAAGTACATCTCGTGCGTGCTTAATGCCGAGAACGGCGACGAGGCGACCATCGCCATTAAGCCGGGCGAGGGCGACAAGAAGATCGCCGTGGTGGGCGGCGGTATTGCCGGCCTGGAGGCCGCGCGCGTGGCGGCCAAGCGCGGTTACGACGTGACCGTCTACGAGGCGAGCGATCATCTGGGCGGCCAGATTGTGCTGGCGGCCGCGCCTCCGCGCAAGGACGAGATCATGCGCTCGGTCGAGTACTACGAGAAGATTCTGCCTGGCCTGGGCGTGAAGGTTGAGCTCAACCATGCCGCTACCGCTGAGGACCTCAACGCCGCCGACGCCGCGATTGTGGCCGTGGGCGCGCACGACGTGGTCATCCCCGTTCCGGGTGCCGACTCGGAGAAGGTCGTCTCGAGCTGGGACGTGCTGGCCGGCAAGGTGGAGCTTACGGGCCGCATCACCGTCATTGGCGGTGGCCTGGTGGGCACCGAGACTGCCGAGTACCTGCTGCAGCACGGCTGCGAGGTGGCGATCGTGGAGATGCTCGATAAGATTGCCGCGGGCGAGTCCGAGACCATTCTGCCGCTGATTATGAGCGACTTTGCCGAGCACAACGTGGAGCAGCACGTGAAGACCCGCCTGACCGCCATTACCGACGAGGGCGTGGAGGCTGTTCGCACCACCGAGGACGGCGCCGAGGAGCCGGTGAAGATCGCCTGCGATTACGTGGTGATGGCCGTGGGCTCCAAGGCCAACGCGTTTGACCTGGATGGCGTGACGGTGCCCGTGACCTGCGTGGGCGACTGCTCGGGTGAGCGCACCGCCGACATTGCGAGCGCCATTCGCACGGCGTATCACGCGGCCAACGAGCTGTAGTTGAACATCGCGGCCAGGCGGGGCGGTAGCACGGATCCGTCTCGCCCGGCTGTGCCCCGTCGGGTGTCAACCGGTGCGGGGCCTGCAAGCGCAGCAGGTCCCGCCCTTTTTGTTTTGCTCCGGTGGATGGCAATGCGCGGTAACCATGAGGAGTGAGGACGTCTACTGCCTCGCAGATCACTCAAAATTATTGGGGGAGGGGTTAATAACTATATCCTCTATATCAAAGGACATAAAGAGATGCCAATTTTGTTGACAAGCGAATGACGATTAGCTGCGAGTCAGCTACCAGCGTAAATAATCGATAAAGAAATGTCGTAATTTGGTGCCAAATGCCCAGATAACGCCGCGTCTATTTTAATTAACTGCTTTGAGCAAACAGTAAAATGCTACTATCTAACTTGCACGTAAGAAAGCAGATTAACGGTTAAGGCTAAGAAGTGGCAGGTATGTCGGAAGCAACTAGGACTCGCACGCATGCGCCCGAGGTTAGGCAGCGCGCCGTCGAGATCCTCCAAGAGGGGGTCGGTCATCGCGCCCTCGCCGCGGAGCTTGGCATTCCCCAGGCCACGGCTCGTCAGTGGGCCCGCGCGTATGCCGTGGGCGGTGCCGACGCCGTTCTCAATGCCGGTTCGCATCATCACACCTACTCGTACGACGTAAAGCTCGCTGTGGTTAAGGACCGTCTGGAAAACGGCTTGACGGTTCGCGAGGCCATGATCAAGCACAAGATTCCCAGCGAGTCTTCGGTCAAGGCTTGGTGCCGTCAGTACCGCGAGAGCGGTGAGGCCGCACTGGTCGATAAGCCGCGCGGTCGCAAGCCGCGCGTTAAAAAGGCGGAATAGCAAACGGGATGGTGCGCCCATAGGGGCGCATTTTTCTTGCCGCGCCAACTTTTTGGACCGGCGCGAGCCTGTCGGGACATCCTCCAAAGTGGCCAATAAACCGCGCGCAGTGGCCCGCGCGCCTGTCGCTGCGATAGGGGAGCGTCGCCCCACTGCTCCAAAGCGGACGTGCCCTTACCCCGTACGCCTAAAACTCCCCAGTTGACCGAAAACCCGCCGCCGCTGCTCCTCAATTGAGCTATAACGTTAAACAATTGCAGCGTTTTTGCATGGGGGAGTGATGGTATGACGCTACTGTATTTCCTTACCCTGTTTCCGCTGGTACCGGCGCTGAGCATGCTGCTCGCGCGCGGTGACCGCGCCCGCGATGCGGTGGGGCTCATAGGTTCCGGCATTATTATGGCGGTGACGGTTGTAGTCGCCGTCATGTTTTTTGGCACGGGTCCGCAGAGCTTTGAGGTTGCCCCCGGTACCTCGCATGTGCTCTCGATCATCAGCTCCGTCATCGACGTCATCCTGTGCGCCGTCATCCTATACAACGCGTACAAATATAGGAACGCGCTCACCACGGTGCTCGGCATAGTCCAACTGGTGGGCTCGCTCGCCTTTGCAGCCATGACGCTGCCCGCGACCGAAGCCGTCACCGCAACCCCGCTCTACCTGGACTACATGAGTGTGATCATGGTGCTCGCCGTTGGCATTGTCGGCAGCCTTATCTGCGTGTATGCCCTGGGCTACATGAAGGACTTCCAGGCCCATGACGAGCACGAGGCCGCGCTGCGCGGGCAGACCGCGCCCGACCGTCGCCCGCAGTTCCTGGCGCTCATGTTCCTGTTCCTCTCGGCCATGTTCGTCATCGTGACGAGCGACAACCTTGAGTGGCTGTTCTGCGGCTGGGAAATCACCACCGTGTGCTCGTTCCTCATGATTGGCTACACGCGCACGCCCGAGGCCATCAAAAACGCCTTCACCCAGATCATCCTCAACATGCTGGGCGGCATCGCGTTTTTGGCGGGCCTTATGTTTCTGCACGTCAACGGCATGCCGCTGACCATCTCGGGCATGATCGAGCTTTCCGGCGCCGGTACCGCGCAGTCCGCACTGCTGGTGATGCCGGTCGTCCTGCTATCGCTCGCCGCCCTTACCAAGGCCGCACAGATGCCGTTCCACACTTGGCTGCTGGGCGCCATGGTTGCCCCCACGCCCACGAGCGCCCTGCTGCACTCGTCAACCATGGTCAAAGCCGGCGTGTTCCTGATGGTCAAGCTGAGCCCGCTCTATGCCATCTATCCCGTGACCGGCTTTATGGTCACGAGTGTGGGTGCCATCACGTTTTTGCTCGCTGCCCTCATGGCCATCTCGCAGAGCAACGCCAAGCGTGTGCTCGCGTACTCCACCATTTCCAACTTGGGCCTCATCAGTGCCTGCTTGGGTGTCGGCGCGCCCGAGGCCGTGTGGGCGGCCATCTTCCTGATCCTGTTCCACACGGTGGCCAAGTCGCTGCTGTTCCTGTGCGTGGGCACGGCCGAGCATCATATCGGCAGCCGCAATATCGAGGACATGGACGGTATGTTCAGCCGCATGCCGCACCTGACGCGTCTGATGATGCTGGGCATCATGGGCATGTTTGTGGCGCCGTTTGGCATGCTCGTGTCCAAGTGGGGCGCCCTGGTGGCGTTTGCCCAGACCGGCAACGTGCTCATGATCATGGTGTTGGCCTTTGGCTCGGCTGCGACGTTTTACTTCTGGGGCAAGTGGCTTGCCAAGCTTTCGGGCGTCGACCCCACGGCTCAAAACGTTGAGGTCAATGTCCATAAGACAGAATGGATGGCGCTCAACACCATCGCCGCGCTGCTGATTCTGTGCTGCGTGGCGTTCCCGGTTATCTCGAGCGGTCTGGTGTCGCCTTACTTGGCCATGGTGTTTGGCCGCGTGCCGTACGTTATCGGCAAGGACGCCATGTATCTGATGGTGGTTATCGTGGCGTTTATCGCCGTGGTGCTGCTGACTTCATTCCGCGTGAGCAACAAACCGCACGTAAACGTATATCTTTCGGGTGTGGGAACCGAAAATTACCGCCATTTCCGCGGCTCGATGGGCCACGAGGTAAAGGCCGAAAAGCGCAATTGGTACTCGGAGGACGCCCTTGGCGAGAAGCGTATTGGCCCCGCGGGTAGCGTCGTGTGCTGCAGCATTATCTTGTTTGCGCTGCTGTGCTGCGCGTGGATTGGGCCCGAGCGGCTTGCCATGAGTGCGCCCTCGGTGCTGCGCGGTAAGTATTTTGAAGGTTCGGGTGTCGTGGGCATCTTTATTGGTACCGTGGCGTTTGCCTTGATTGCGCCGCTTGTGGGCGGCCTGATCGACGGCGTTGACCGCAAGCTGTCCGCCCGCATGCAGGGCCGCGTGGGACCGCGTCTGCTGCAACCGTTCTACGATGTGGCCAAGCTGCTGTGTAAAGCCCCTGCCAGCGTAAACACCATGGACGATACCTACATGGCGTGCGCGCTCATCTTTACCGTGGTGGGCGGCGGCATCTTTGTGTCGGGCTCCAACACGTTGCTGTGCGCCTTTATGGTTACGCTCGCCGCGATCTTTGTGGTGCTGGCGTCCGCCTCGACGCAAAGTCCGTTTGCCCAGGTTGGCGCCGACCGCGAGCTGCTGCAGGTCATGAGTTACGAGCCCGCCGTTCTGCTGATGAGCGTGGGCCTGTACCTTGCCACCGATAGCTTCGATTCCATTGCCGTGACGGGGCAGTCGGCCCCCATCATCGTGTACAGCGCGCCCATTTTCCTCGCACTGCTCGCGGTGCTTACCATCAAGCTGCGCAAGTCGCCGTTTGACCTTTCGTACTCGCATCACGCGCACCAGGAGATCGTCCAGGGCGTCGCCACCGAGATGAGCGGCGGCACGCTGGCCAAGATGACCCTTATGCACTGGTGCGAGACCGTGCTGTTTTTGATGTGGGTGGGCATGTTCTTTGTCTGGGACAACCCGGTGAGCTGGGTCGTGGCCCTGGTCGTGATGGCTGCGACATATTTTGTCGAGGTGCTGATCGACAACACCTTCGCACGCAGCACCTGGCGCAGCTGCTTTAAGCTCGGCTGGGGCGTGGCGCTAGTGTTTGGCCTGCTCAACCTTATGCCCATCCTCGTCGACGTGTTTATTTAGGAGGCGGCATCCATGGATCATAAAATGTCGCGCTCGCCGTGGGTTATTCATTACGACGGCTCGAGCTGCAATGGATGCGATATCGAGGTGCTGGCCTCGCTCACGCCGCTGTTCGATGCGGAGCGCTTTGGCGTGGTCAACACCGGCAACCCCAAGCATGCGGACATCTTTTTGGTGACGGGTTCGGTCAATGCCCAGAACCTGCCCGTCGTGCGCCAGATCTACAACCAGATGCTCGAGCCCAAGTGCGTGGTGGCGTGCGGCATCTGCGCGTGCTCGGGCGGCGTATTCCGCGATGCCTACAACGTGATCGGAGGCGTGGACCGCGCGATTCCCGTGGACGTATACGCGCCCGGGTGCGCCATTCGTCCCGAGACGGTGATTGATGCCATCGTGGAGGCGTGCGGCATCCTGGATCAGAAGGAGGCCGTGATGCGTGCTGGCGGTGACCCGCTTACCGTGGGCGGTGCTGCTACCTGGGATGGCGGCGTTGAGCTGGGCGAGGACGGATTTGTGGCTGCGGGGGCCGGGGCTGACGGTGCCGGTGACGCGCCTGCCGGGAAGCCCGCCGCGCCCGTCGCTGCAAAGGAGGCTGAGTAATGCAGAAGGCTATCTATACCACCGTCGGGATCGACGAGCTCCTGTCGCATGTCCAGGCGCTCAAGGGCGTCGGCGCGCGCTTTGTGCAAATGCACGCCGAGCGCAACGTCGACGACGGCACGTATCGCCTGGTCTATACGTTTATCAACGTTCGTGCTGCACAGGAGCAGATCGCTCAGGATGGTAGCTATGCGATCGAGAACCTGGTGGTCGAGGGCATCGACCAGTACCAGGAGATTCCGTCCATCAGCTCGTACTATCCGGCGGTGTTCCCGTTTGAGAACGAGGCACACGATCTGTTTGGGCTTGCCATCACCGACATGCAGATCGACTTTAAGGGCTTTTTCTACCAGGTCTCGACTGCCGAGCCCATGAGCGTTATCACACCCGAGGTGAAGGCCGCGCGCGAGAAAGCCATGAAGGTCCGTGCCGCCGCAGAGGCCAAGGCGCGCAAGGCTGCGGCCGAGAAGGCCGCTGCCGCTGCTGCTGCGGGGGAGGGCGCCGCGGGTGCCGGCGATGCTGCGAACGCTGTTGCCGCCCAGCCCGCTGCGGCTACCGGCTCCGATGCTCAGCATGACGATGCTGCTGCCAAGGCCGCGCTCAAGGCTGCCGAGATGGAGGCAAAGCTCGCCGCCATGGATCCCGAGAAAGCGGCCAAGGTCCGCGCGGCGCTTGCCGCCAAGGCCGCCCGCGACAAGCAGAAAAAGGAGGCGTAAGGTCCATGGCACATCGCTCCGTTATTCCGTTTGGCCCGCAACACCCGGTGCTGCCCGAGCCGCTTCATCTGGACCTGGTAATCGAGGACGACCGCGTCATCGAGGCAATTCCGCAGATCGGCTTTGTGCACCGCGGACTCGAGAAGCTCACCGAAAAGCGCGACATGCACCAGTTTGGCTACATCGCCGAGCGCATCTGCGGCATCTGCGCCGTGGGCCACAGCTATGGCTATGCCAGCGCCTGCGAGCGCATGCTCGACATCGAGGTGCCCGGCCGCGCGCAGTATATCCGCACCATTTTGCACGAGCTTTCGCGCATCCACTCGCATCTGCTGTGGCTGGGCCTGCTCGCCGATGCCTTTGGCTTCGAGGCGCTGTTCTATCGTTCGTGGACGCTGCGCGAGCAGATTCTCAAGATCTTCGAGAGCACGTGCGGTGGTCGCGTGATTCTGTCGATTAACGAGATCGGCGGCCTTAAGCACGACATTGAGGACTCCGAGCTGGCGGGTATTGTCCAGACGCTCGATGCCATGCGTCCCGACTACGAGGCCCTGGTGCATACGTTTTTGGACGACAATAGCTGCGGCGAGCGCCTGCATGGCGTGGGCGTGATCAGCAAGAAGGACGCGCTGAATCTGTCGATGGTCGGCCCGTTCGGTCGCGCCTCGGGCGTGGATTACGACGTGCGCATGTTTGGCGACGGTGCCTATGCAGGCCTGGCAGCATTTGAGCCCATCGTTGCTACCGACGGCGACTGCTATGCCCGCTGCCAGGTGCGTTGTGCCGAGGTCACGCAGGCCATGGACATCATCAAGGAGCTTGTGGGCAAGATCCCGCACGACGGTATCGGCGGGCGCACCAAGCTCACGCCGGCCGACGGCGCGCGCGGCGAGGTTGTGATTGAGCAGCCGCGCGGCGAGGCGTACTACTATGTGCGCGGTAACGGCACCAAGAATCTGGACCGTTTTCGCGTGCGAACGCCGACGTCGCAAAACCTGGCGGGTCTGACACATGCGCTGCAGGGCGTGCTCCTTGCCAACGTTCCTATGATTATCCTGACCATCGACCCCTGCATTAGCTGCACGGAAAGGTAGACGCGGCATGAGTTTACTGACATTTGCCAAGACGGCCTTGGGCTCTATGGTCAAGCAGCCGGTCACGGTGTGCTATCCGCAGGAGAAACTGACGACGCCCGAGCGCTTGCGCGGACATATCGTTAACGACATGGACGTGTGCATTTGCTGCGGCATGTGCGCGCGTCGCTGCCCGGCGGGCGCGCTCGCGGTCGATCGCAAAGGCGGCGCCTGGTCGATTGACCCGTACGCCTGCGTGGTGTGCGGCGAGTGCATCGAAAGCTGTCCCAAGCACTGCCTGACTATGGATACCGCCCGCACTCCAGTTGCGGCGGATAAGACTCCCACGGTAGAAACTAAGCCGGAGTAGCGCTGGAATAGAGCTGGAATAGGGGCCGGTGGGGCAAAATTGCCCCACCGGCCCCGCGCGTGAACGCGCGGCTGGGCCGCCGCAAAAAAACTATGCCGGATTACGGGGCTGGATGGCGAACCTCCGACCATACAGAAAATCGCAAAAACAAAACCGCAGGTAGATAGCCTGCCTTTTTTGAAAAAATGAAGGCATGGATGAGGGTCCCGACTTTAGCCCCGTAATCCGGCATAGTTTTGAAATGCCACCATGTCAGTACCAGCCCCTGATCTCCCGTGGACAGAGGGAAACGGATCATTTTGGTCCCGCGAGGCTTGCGGAGGCACTCGTGCAGGGCCGCCCGAACAAAACTATGCCGGTGTACTACGATGAATTCGACATCCCCGACCATGACTGCATTTTTCTAAATATTGCAAGCGCTCTACCTGCGGTTTTGCAAGTGCGCAATTTGCCGTGGTCAAAGGTGGGCGATTCACCGTAGTAAACCGGCATAGTTTTGAAATGGCATTAAAGCGGTAGCAGCCATTTTGCTATGCCGGGGTGGTCGGCCGTTGGGTAATTACCCTCGCAGGTAGGCAATGGCGATCTGTGTGCGGTTGCGTAGGCCCATTTTGGCAAGGATCGAGCTGATGTGGTTGCGCACGGTGCCTTCGCCCATGTAGGCGGTGGCGGCGATCTCCTTGTTGTCGAGGCCGCGGGCGATGAGCTCGGCAACTTCGAACTCGCGGTCGGTTAGGCTGGCGAAGGCCGCGGGTCGGCGGAGTGTGCCCGCCTCAACGCCCGTTCCGTCAAAATCGATGTCCTCGATCGCCTTGCCCTCGAGTACGCGTTTGCCGTCCATGACTTGCGTCAATGCCGGAGGAATGGCGGCGACATCGGTCTTGATCAGGTAGCCGCGGGCACCCAGTTTGAGCGCCGACACAATGTACTCGTCATCCGAGAACGTCGTCAGAAACACCACGCGCGCCGAAGGGTCGCGCTCAAGGATCTCGCGTGCCGCCGAAAGTCCGTCACGCCCCGGCATCTGAATGTCGAGCAGTGCGATATCGGGCGCGTGTTCGGCATAGAGCGAAACCGCATCGTTGCCGTTGGCACCGTTGCCCACCACTTCGATCTGCGGCTGGGCGCCCAGGATAATCTTGAGCGAATCGACCACCAAGCGGTCGTCGTCGACAACAATGAGCCTCATCGGCCCTCATCTCCTTGCGGTTTGGGAACGGTGGCAAACACGCGCCAGCCGCCGGCGCCGGCGCGCGGGCCGGCGGTGAAAGTGCCGCCAAGCGCCTCGACACGCTCGCGCATGGAGCCGAGCCCCATGCCCTCCGCGGCGCCGCGGCTGCTTGCTTGGACCCCGCCCATGCCATCGTCGGTAACGATGAGCTGGTAAAACGATGGATGCTCCATGCACCGTACGGCGACAGCATGGGCGCAAGCGTGGCGCATGGTGTTGGATAGCGCCTCGCGCAGGACCGCCGCAAAGCAGTTGGCGACGTTTGCGGGCGCATGTTCGGTCATAACTTCAAGCTCAATCTGCGGGCCGCCGTCCGAGCGTGCGCCTTCAACAATGCGTTCGAGCTGCACGGAAAGATCGACGGCGTTGTCGTTGAGCGCGTGGACGCTGGTGCGCACAAGCTGGAGCGCCTCGTCAACCGTGCGTTTAACGTCGGCGAAATCGGCGGCGACGCCGGGCTCGTCGGCGTGCACGACGCGCAGGGCCTCGGTCTGCAGCGAGGCACGCGTGAGCTGGTGCCCGACGTTATCGTGGATCTCGCGCGCGATGCGGGCGCGTTCGGCGAGTGTCGCGAGCTCGACTTCGTAGTCCTGGCGGTCGGCAAGGTCGCGGTTGCGTGCCTCCAGCGCCAGAGCGCGTTCCTGCAGCTCGTCGCGGGTGCGGCGCATGCGCTTCTGCTCGCGTTCCAACTGGGCGGTACGTAGCGATAACAAGGTGGCGGCAACCGAAAGGATGGCGGTCAGCAGGAGCGTTCGGGCGGTGAGCGCGTCGGTGCGAAGGTCCGCGACGAGTGCAAAGACAAAGGTGGCGCCAATGCCCAGCGCGGCCCAGGCGTGCTCACGGCGCACCCGCCGCGCGATGTCATAGAGGGCGAGAGGCGCAAATGGCACAAACGGCGGCACGAAGACAGCCGCGATGATGTAAGCGCAGCTCGCGGTCTCGCTCGCGCGCCGGGCGCTTTTCCCCTGCGCGAGCTCAGCCAGCGAGGTGGCAATAACGCCAAGGCAAAACGCCGCGACCAGGCGAGCGTCCACAGCAAGGCCCAGAGCGGCTGCGATACAGCACGCCAGCACAATCGATTTGTCGAAAAGCCTGTTCATACGGGTATTGTACGCGAAGCCACGCGTGGTGGAGGGACCGCCTGCGCAACTGTGACATTCCTCCCGCACGGCAAATCGGCGTCGATCGCTCGCGCGGGCGGGGGTTTCGCCTCCGCCCCCTCGCACTCGTGACAAAGCTCACTGGTGCGCGCCGGCGGCTCCTGCGATGATGCAATCGTACCGGGCCGCAATCAACAGAAGGGCCGCCTCATGACAGACATCGTCCACGTCGAAAACCTCGTCAAGCGCTACGACGATCTTATCGCGCTCGACCACTTTAACCTGAGCATCGCCCCTGGCGAGATCTTTGGCCTGCTGGGCCCCAACGGCTCGGGCAAGACCACGTCCATCAACTGTATCCTGCAGCTGCTTGCCTACGACAAAGGCACCATCGAGCTGTTCGGCGAGCCCATGACGCCCGCCCGCTACGACCTCAAGCGCCGCATCGGCGTGGTGCCACAGCAGGTGGCGGTGTTTGACGAGCTCACGGTGCGCGAGAACATCGACTATTTCTGCAGCCTCTACGTTAACGACCGCAAGCGCCGCCGCGCGCTGGTGGACGAGGCGATCGACTTTGTCGGTCTGGGCGACTTTGCCAAGTTCCGCCCCGGCAAGCTCTCGGGCGGCCTGGCGCGTCGCCTCAACATCGCCTGCGGCATCGCGCACAAGCCCGAGCTGATCTTTTTTGACGAGCCCACGGTGGCGGTCGACCCGCAGAGCCGTAACGCCATCCTGGAGGGCATCTGCCGCCTGCGCGACGAAGGCGCCACGGTGGTGTATACCAGCCATTACATGGAGGAAGTCGAGCAGATCTGCAGCCGCATCATGATCATGGACGGCGGCCGCGTGCTGGCGCAGGGCACCAACGACGAGCTCAAGCGCATGATTCAGATGGGCGAGCGCGTGACCGTCGAGGTCGGCGCCGTCGAGCCCGCCACGGTCGAGCGACTGCGCGCTCTGGAGCACGTGCTTTCGGTCGAGCTGTCCGACGGCGAGCTCGTCTGCACTTGCGAGGCGAGTCCGCACAACCTGGTGGACATCCTCGACACGCTGCGCGCCGCCGACGTGGCGCTCGGCCGCGTGTGGAGCGAACCGCCGACCCTCAACGACGTGTTCCTCGAGATCACCGGCCGCGAGCTGCGCGACTAGGGGGCAGCCATGTTCAACACCATTATCATTACGGTCAAGACGCTGCTGCGTCGGCCGAGCACATGGGTCTGGGGCGCGGTCTTTCCCATCGCGCTTTCCACGATGTTCATGTTTATGTTTGCGAACCTCAGCTCCGACGGCAAGGTCGACCCGGTGCCGGTTGCCATCGTGGCGGACGAGGCCTGGGACGCCTCGACCTTTAAGGATGTGGCGACGTCGCTCGACGAGGAGGGCGACGATCAGCTGCTCGAGATTCACGAGTGCGACGACGCAGCCGATGCGAACCGTGCGCTTAAGGCTGGCGAGGTCGCGGGCATCTATACGGTTGACGCCGAAGGCGCACCCAAGCTCATGCTGCTATCGAGCTACGACGGCTCGCGTGCCTCATCGGTGCTCACCGACCGCAGCATTTTGGAGACGGTGGCAAGCTCGTATACGCAAAATGCCGAGCTCATGTCCCAGATTGCCCAGGACAACCCGGCGGCGCTCGCCGACCAGGAGGCGGTTGCGCGCGCCCTGTCGCTTAAGGGCGGCACCCGCCGCGTGAGCCTTACGCGCACCACGCCCGACGGAACGACCATTTACTACTACGCGCTCTTTGGCCTGGTCGCGATGATGTCTGCCGAGTTTGCCGCGTTGAGCGTCGTCGATTTGCAGCCCAATCTGTCCGGCCTTGGCGCACGTCGCTGCGTGGGCGGCCTTTCCAAGACGGCCTCGCTGGCCGGCATCTTTGTCGGCTCGTGGCTGGTTTCCTTTGCCTCGATGGCGGTCGCGATTGGTTACGTGCGCCTAGTCGTTGGCGTCGACTTTGGCGGGCGCGAGGGGCTGTGCCTGCTGGGCGGTGCTGCATCCGCGCTTGCCGCCACGGGCCTGGGGCTCTTTGTGGGCACGCTTCCCGTTAAGGGTGGCAAGGCGTCCAAGTCGGGCATCCTCACGGGCTTTGCCACCACGTGCGCCCTGTTCGCCGGCCTCTACGGCGAGCCGGCGATGGCGCTTGCCGACGACGTCGCCCGCGCCTTCCCGGCCGAGTGCTGGCTCAATCCCGTCAAGCTCATCTGCGACATGTTCAACCGCCTGTATTTCTTCGAGGATCTGGGCCCCTTTGCCGTTCGCGCCGGCGCGCTCATCCTGATGGCCCTGGTGTTTGTCGCCGCCGCTACGCTGATCTTTGGAAGGAGCCGCTATGAGCACCTTTAAGACCGCGCTTCGCATGGCGCTTGCGCACCCGTTCTACCTGCTTATCTATACGGTGTTCATTTCGCTCATGGGCGTGTTTATTGCGGCCTCTGTCAGCTGGAACTCGTCGCAGCTTACCGAGTACGAGCCCTACGACACCAACGTGATCGTGGTCGACCGCGACGACAGCGACCTTTCGCGGGCGCTTACCAAGCACCTAGGCTCACGCTTTGACCTGGTCACGGGCGTTGGTGACGACACGTACGACCTTGCGGATGCGCTCTCCAAGAGCAATAGCGCCAAGGGCAGCGCCGATTGCGTGTTCTTTATCCCGGAGGGGTTTGAGGACGATCTTGTTGCAGCCGCCCGTGCGGGGGAAGACCTGCCCAAGCTCGATGTGACGTACGGCTCCGGTACCATGGCGGCGGCGCTCTCGTCTGCCGAGGCCTCGCGGTGGATCTCGCTTGCGGGCGCCGCGGCGGCACTTGAGCCAGCTGCTTCCGACGGCGAGGTCGCCAAGGCCGCCGAGCACGCTGCCGCCAGGCGCGCCGAGGTCCAGATCGAGCAGGTCAAGGTCGAATCGACTGCCGTCGCCCCACTCGAGTCGTACTTCAACTTTGGCGCGTACGCGATCATCTCGTCGGTCATCGTGTCGGTGGGATTGGTGTTCTCGGGCATGAGCGAGTCCGAGCGCGTGCGCCGCATGGATGCCGGCCCAATCCCCGAGCGCCAACGTTCGCTTGCCGTGTTTGCGGCCGCCGCCGTGCTCACCGTCTGCATCTGGTTCGTGTCGAGCATGGTGGGTGTCGTGGGCTTTGCCGGCGCGGTCGCCGAGGTCGGTGTGGGTCGCGTGTGCCTGGCGCTGGCGGCGACGCTTGCCCTGGCGTGCACGCCGCTGGCCGTTGGCTTTACCCTGTCGAGCTTGGGCGCGCGCGAGGAGCTGCTCAACGGCGTGGGCAACTTACTCGGCATGCTCATGACGTTTTTGGGCGGCGCCTGGATGCCGCTGTCGCTGATGGGTTCGGCCGTGCAGACGGTGGCGCACTTTGTGCCGACGTTTTGGGTGAACGACGCGATCGGCAAGGCGCTTGCCTCTGATTTGACGTCCACCGTGCTGGGCGACATCGCCTGCGATCTGGGCGTCACGGTGCTCTTTGCCGCTGCCATCGCCGCCGTAGGCCTAGCCCTCGCGCACAACAAATCCCGCGCCTAACCGCCTAGCCATTGGGGACGTTCTTAAACGACCGGTCGCTGGGGACAGTCTTTGCCGATTCGCCGGCTCGCCGGCCGGACTGGCAAGAGCTGTCCCTGGCGGCACTCATTGGGGACAGACTTAAATGAGTGGTTTCAGTCATTTAAGTCTGTCCCCAATGACTAGTCTGAAATAAAATCCAGGCCTCGCTCCAAAAATAGTTCGCCCAGGTTTACTATTATGCTCATAAAGTAGCAAGGGGCTAACAATGGGGGATGACATGGCAGCGCAGAAAGCCTACGTCCAGGTCAACGGGCTCAAGAAACACTACGGCGATGGAGATGCACGCCTGACGGTGCTCGACGGCATCAACACGTCTATCAACCGCGGCGAGATCTGCGTCATGCTGGGGCCCTCCGGCTCGGGCAAGTCGACCTTTCTCAACCTGATCGGCGGCCTGGAGGATGCCGACGGCGGCTCCATCATGGTGGACGGCTGCGATCTCACGGTGCTCAAGCCTGCCGACCTGGGCGAGTACCGCCGCCGCGAGCTGGGTTTTGTCTTCCAGTTCTACAACCTGGTGCCCGACCTTACCATCAAGGAAAACATCGAGGTCACGGCGCACCTATCCAAAAGCCCGCTCGACGTCGACGATCTGCTGCGTTCGCTGGGCCTCTACGAGCATCGCAACAAGTTCCCTCGCCAGGTCTCGGGCGGCCAGCAGCAGCGCTGCGCCATCGGCCGTGCGCTCGTCAAAAACCCGGGCCTGCTGCTGTGCGACGAGCCCACGGGCGCGCTCGACTACAAGACATCCAAAGAAATCCTGCAACTCATGGAGGACGTCAACCGCACCTACGGCTGCACCATCATCATCGTCACCCACAATGCCGCCATCGCGCGTATGGCCAACCGCGTGCTGCGCCTGCGCGACGGCCGCATTGTCGAGGACGAGCTCAACGAGTCGCCTGTCGCGGCCGCCGAGCTCGATTGGTAGGTGACGCCATGACACCTCTCGCAAAACGTCTCCCGCGTGAGCTGCGCCGCAATATCGGCAAGTACCTGGGCATCTTTTTGCTTATGTGCGGAAGCATCGCCCTCACGTCGGGCTTTTTGCTCGCGGCGCATTCCATCGGCTGCCTTATCGACGACATGCGCGATGCGTACACGATTGAGGACGGTCGCGTGACCACCTCCTTCGAGGCCACCGACGACCAGCTCAAGGCTGCCGAGGACGCGGCGGAAGGCGTCGGCGGCGTCACGTTCTACAACAATTTCTCTATCGACGCCATCATCAAAAAGGCGTCCGGCGACGACGGCACCAAGCGCACCCTGCGCACCTATGCGCACCGCACCAAGGTCGATATCGCGTCCTACTGTGAGGGCAGGCAGCCCAGGGCGGACGATGAGGTGGCAATCGACCGTGTCTTCGCCACCAACAACGACCTCGCCGTGGGCGATAAGGTCGAGCTTGAGGGCCGCACCTACACCATCTGCGGCATCATGACGCAGCCCGATAGCCAGGCGCTGTTCCTCAACAATTCGGACTTTACGGTGAACACCATTACCTATGGTGTCGCCGAGGTCACCGACGCCGGGTTTGCTGCGCTCGAGGATGCCGGCGGCGCGCCCGCCTACACCTACTCCTTCACCTTTGCCGATCGCGACCTCCCCACCGCGGACCGCGTCGATGCCGAGCAGGATATGGTCGAGGCGCTGGCGGATGCCGATGCGCGCGTGGACGATCTGATCGATGCCGATTCCAATCAGGGCATTGGCTATGCGCGCGACGACGTGGACGGCGACTCCATGATGTGGATGACGCTGCTCGACATTATCATCGTGATCATGGCGTTCGCCTTTGTGGTCCTTACCGACGCCACCATCGAGGAGGAGAGCGCCATCATCGGCACGCTGCTCGCCAGCGGCTATCGCCGTCGCGAGATCGTGCTGCACTACCTGGCGCTTCCCGCCATCGTGGGCGTGGTCGCGGCACTTTTGGGCACCGCGCTCGGCGTCGCGTTCTTTACCGAGCCCATGCGCGGCCTCTATTACGGTTCGTACAGCCTGCCTCCCTTCCAGGTGTATTGGAGCTGGGAGATCTTTGTGAAGTGTGCCGTGGTTCCTGCCGCCGCGCTCATCCTCATCACGCTGGTGGGCTTGCTTCGCAAAATGGGCAAGACGCCGTTGCAATTCCTTCGTCACGAGGCGAGCGGCAAATCGGGCACCAAGCGCGGCCTGCAGCTGCCGGAGCGCATGGGCTTTGTCTCGCGCTTCCGCCTGCGCATCTTCCTGCGCAACCTGGGCAACTTCGCCACGCTTTTCGTGGGCATCGCGTTTGCCTCGCTGCTGCTGCTCTTTGGTCTGGCGATTCTGCCCACGATGACGCACTACGCCGACAACCTCGAGACAAGCCTGGTCGCCGAGCACCAGTACACGCTCAAGGTGCCGCTGGAGCTCGAGGGTACTGCCGAGGAGCGCGGACAGTGGGCGGCGCTCGAGCGCTTGCAGTCGGTTGACGGCGCGCTGCTTTCTGCCGCCCAGGATGCCGATGACGAGCTTGACGACGCGGCCGATGCGGCGCAGGCGGCAGCCGATGCCGTGACCAGCGTTCCGTCTGCCGAGAGTCTGGCTGCGGCGAAGGACGCGCTCGCAAGCGTTCAGGACAAGAAGGATACGCTCTACGCGCGCCTTGACGATCTTGCCGATGCCCTCGGCTGCGACCGCGACGAGGCTATCGACCTGATCGACAAGGCCTCTAAGATCGACACCGACAACGACGACATTCACCCGGTCAACACGACCGACAACGGTGCGGGCGCAATCGCGCAGGCCGAGAAATATGCCGTTTACCAGCTGCAATACGACCGTGGCGATGGTAATGGTGAGGAGACGATTTCTGTCTACGGCATCTCGGCAGACTCGCGCTACTGGAAGGACCTCAACGTCGGCGATGGGCGCGTCGTTTTTGGCGGCGGTCTGCTCGATAAGTTTGGCTGGAACGAGGGCCAGAAGGTCACACTCAGCGACAAGTACGAGGGCGAGCATTATTCCCTTGAGTACGCGGGCAAGGACTGTGCCTGGGGCTCCAAGTCGGACATGAATATCTATATGAGTATCGACGACTTTAACGAGCTGTTCGACAACGACGCCGCCTACTTTAACGGCTATGTGAGCGACGAGAAGCTCGACCTCGACGCGCGCTACTTTGCCGGCGACACCACGCCCGACGACATGCGCGCCGTGGGTGACCAGTTCATCGGCATGATGAGCAAAATGATCGGCATGATGGTCGGGCTCGCGGTGTTTATCTTCCTGCTGTTTATGTACCTGCTAACCAAGGCCGTTATCGACCATAGCGCCCGCTCGATCAGCTATATGAAGGTCTTTGGCTATCGCGATGGCGAGATCTCGCATCTGTACATCCGCTCGATCACGCTGTGCGTGGCGGCGTCGCTCGTGCTGAGCCTGCCGGTCATTATTGGCTCGCTCACGGCCATCTTCCGCTCGATGCTGCTCGCCTACAACGGCAATATCGAGATCTACGTGCCCGCTTGGTCCATGGCTGCATGCGTCGGCATTGGCTTTGCGACCTACCTGGTCGTGGCGCTGCTACACACGCGTTCTATCAAGCGCGTCAGCCTGGCCGAAGCCCTCAAAGTCCAAGAGTAGTCATCGGGGACGTTCTTAAACGACTAGTCATCGGGGACGGTCTTTGCCGATTCGCCGGCTCGCTGGCCGGGCCGGCAAGGACTGTCCCTGGCGGCACTCATTTAAGTCTGTCCCCAATGAGTGGTTTCAGTCATTTAAGTCTGTCCCCAATGACTACCCAATGACTGGGCGCCGTGCTTGACATTAACCCTGCTTCAACGGGTACCATCCTCTTATGTCTGTAACGCCATATAGACCGAGGGGATAGATCTATGACCGCAACCGCACCCGCAGCACCGGCAAAGGTGTACTTTACCAACCTGCGCACGCATGCTCGCGAGAGCCAGCTCGACAAGCTCAAGCGCCTCATCCGTCACGCCGGTATCGAGCAGATCGACTTTGAGAACAAGTTCGTCGCCATCAAGATTCACTTTGGCGAGCTGGGCAATCTGAGCTTTTTGCGCCCCAACTACGCTCGCGCCGTCGCGGATGTCGTGAAGGAGCTGGGAGGCAAGCCCTTCCTCACCGACTGCAATACGCTCTATGTGGGTAGCCGCAAAAACGCGCTCGAGCACATCGATACCGCCTACCAGAACGGTTTTACCCCGTATGCCACGGGCTGCCAGATCATCATCGCCGACGGCCTCAAGGGCACCGACGAGGCACTCGTCCCGGTCGAGGGCGGCGAGTACGTGCGCGAGGCCAAGATCGGTCAGGCTCTCATGGACGCCGATATCGTGATCAGCCTCACCCACTTTAAGGGCCATGAGCAGGCCGGCTTTGGCGGCGCCATGAAGAACCTGGGCATGGGAGGCGGCAGCCGTGCCGGCAAGATGGAGCAGCATGCCGCCGGCAAGCCGAACGTCGCGACCGAGCACTGTGTTGGCTGCCGTGCCTGCGAAAAGGTCTGTGCGCACAACGCTATCTCGTTTGACGACACCCGCGAGCGCGAGCTTGCCAACGGTAACACCCGCACGGTCCACGTGGCCGCCATCGACCACGATCGCTGCGTGGGTTGCGGCCGCTGCATCGGCGTGTGCAACCAGGACGCCATCAAGCCCGGCTATGACGCCGCGGCCGACGTGCTCAACTGTAAGATCGCCGAGTACACCAAGGCCGTCGTCGACGGCCGCCCGAGCTTCCACATTTCGCTCGCCATGGACATTAGCCCCAACTGCGACTGCCATCCCGAAAACGACACGCCCATCGTCAACGATATCGGCATGTTCGCGAGCTTCGACCCGGTCGCCATCGACCAGGCCTGCGCCGACGCCGTCATGGCATCCGAGCTGCTGCCCAACACCGAGCTCACCGATAGCGCGGCCAAGATGGAGCACAACCACGAGCATCTGGAGGGCGATCAGGCCAAGGACCCCTTCTGCATCACGCATCCCGACACCGACTGGCGCACCTGCATCGCGCACGCCGAGAAGATCGGCCTGGGCACGAGCAAGTACGAGCTCATCGAGGTCAAATAGCGCCTATCTATTGGACAAAACAAGCGCCTTTGTAGCGTTAGTTGAGCAAAAGCCGCCCGTGAGCACAGCGCTCGCGGGCGGCTTTCCGGAAGTATGCGGCAAATTTCGAGACCGCCGAACACACGACATTTTTTGGCAACAAAACCCCTGATAAATTGTTGGTAAAACTGTGGTCTGGTCGGCAGTTCCAGATTTTGCCGCATACTTCCGAAAATAGGGGGTCAGATAAAGCCTCAGACGTTGCTATTCGCCTAAAAATACTCGTCGAGGAAGTTGTTGACTGTGTTCCAGTAGAGCTCGGGGTCAACTTGCGCACTCTTGGCGTGGGTGGCGCCATGGATGGTGAGCTTTTGCTTGACCTTGCTGGCGCACGCGTCGTAGTTTTGGTCGAGCATGCTGTACGGCACAAAGGTGTCCTGGTCGCCGTGGATAAACAGCATGGGAACCGTCGCGTGTTTGAGTTGCTCCACACTGCTCGCCTTATGAAAGTCGTAGCCCGCGCGCACGTTGCACACCAAGTTTGCTACATCGAGCAAGGGAAAGCTGGGCAGGCCGAACACGTCCTTGAGTTGCAGGGAAAACTCGTCCCAAACACTCGTATAACCACAGTCCTCGATAATGCATTTTACGTTTGCGGGTAGAGATTCCCCCGCGACGTTCATGGCAGTTGCTGCACCCATCGACTCGCCAAAGACCAGGATGCGCGCCTCGGGGTCGGCCGCAACGATCCGCCCAATCCATGCAACGATATCGAGCCGCTCGGGCCAGCCCATGCCGATATAGTCGCCGCCGGAGCGCTCGTGGGCGCGGGCGGCAGGCGCGAGCACGTTCATGCCGCGGTCGTGGAATCGCTTGACGTATCGGGCCATGCCGATGGGCTCGTTGGTATATCCATGCAGGCAGACGGCGTAATCGTGGGTGTTCTCCGAGGCGGCAAAAAACCAAGCGGCGAGCTCGGTTCCGTCATCTGCGGTGAGGCTGCTGCTCTTGCGGTTTTCTTTAAACCATGCCCGCGCCTCGGTGTCCTCGGCATCCGGCTGCTCGCCTTCTTTGTCGTTCTTGCTATTCTGCATCATCTTCATGGTGTACGGCGCTTGGGGATTCAGCGCGAAGTCAAACAGAAAGTTGCCGGCAAATCCGAGCAGCACAACGACAACCACCAGTGCAACGATGCCGGCCATCTTGAGCTTTCGATGGGAACGTGCGTTTTGAGCCATGCGGTATTCTCCTATAAGATGTTAATACGTCAACATTTAATGCAAGCGCATTATGGACGTTCGCCGTTGATGCGTCAACAGGCAAAGAATGGGTAAACAAAGGGTCACGTATGGTGCAAATTTCGCACGTACCTAGACGCTTTGATATAGTGTTGAGAACTCTTTACGTTGGAGGATGTAACCGGCATGTCCGATTCGAGCGACAGTTCTAAGCCGCGACCCAAGACCGCGGCCGTTCCACACTACACGGTGGGCGAGGAGATCATGAACTCCGTCACCCATGGTGTCGGCTGCCTGCTGGGTATCGCGGGCCTGGTACTCCTGATCGTATTTGCTGCCCTGCGCGGCGGAGGCCCGGCCCACATGGCCGCGGCGATTGTCTATGGTGTCAGCATTATCCTCGAATACCTTGCCTCCACGCTCTACCATGCGATTCAGCCCGCTCGCGCCAAGCGCGTGTTTCGCATTATCGACCACAGCTGCATCTACCTGCTCATAGCCGGCAGCTATACGCCGTTTTGTCTCATCACGCTCGCAAACGACGGCGGTCCTACGCTGTTCTTTGCCGTATGGGCCATCGCCATTATCGGCATCGCCCTCGAGTGCTTTATGCGCGAGCGTCAACCGCACTGGGTAAGTGGCCTGGTCTACCTGCTGATGGGCTGGCTCGTTGTCTTTAAGCTGCCCGAACTTGTGGCACTGCTCAACCCCGTGGCGCTTGCCCTGCTCGCCGTCGGCGGCGTGTGCTACACCGCGGGCGTGCCGTTCTATATCGCCAAAAACGTGCGCTATCTGCACAGCGTGTTTCACCTGTGGGTGCTCGCCGGCAGCATCTTCCAGTTCATGGCGGTGATCCTCTTCGTAATCTAGCGACCACGCCAGCGCCCGTGCCCCCGCTCGGTCGCCAGCGCAATTGCCCTATCCGCCATCAACGTTTTACCCTAACGTCCCGAATCTTGGAGGTTCGAGAAACTCCCGATGGACATAACCATCTCCCTTATCACCACCCTCGTTTTGACCCTCATCAACGGCTACTTCTCCATGTCCGAGATGGCGCTCACCACGGCTAAGCGCGCCGTGTTGGAGCACGATGCCGAGGAAGGCGACAAGCGCGCCGAGCGCGCCATTAAGCTGGCCGCCGACTCCGACCAGCTGCTCGCCACCATCCAGGTCGCCATCACGCTCGTGGGCTTCGCCTCGTCCGCCGTCGCCTCGACGAGCCTGTCCGACCCGCTTGCCACGTGGCTCATGAGCTTTGGCATCGCGCCGCTCTCTGCCATCGCGCGCGGCCTGGCGCCGGTCATCATCACCGTCGCCGTCGCCTTCGTGTCCATCGTGGTTGGCGAGCTTGTGCCCAAGCGCATCGGCCTGGCTAATGCCGAAGGCGTATCCAAGCAGGTCGTGGGACCGCTCTCCGTGTTCCAAAAGATCGCCCGCCCGCTCGTGTGGCTGACCGGTGCCTGCTCCGACGGCCTGGCCCGCATCCTGCGCATCAAGAGCGCCGACGACCGCCAAAACGTCTCGGAGGAAGAGATCAAATACATGGTCTCGGAGCAGGACGATCTGCTCGACGAGGAAAAGCGCATGATCCACGAGATCTTCGACCTGGGAGACACCGTTGCCCGCGAGGTCATGGTGCCGCGCGTGGACACCACCATGTGCGAGGACGACGAAACGGTCGCCGACGTGCTGTCCGCCATGCGCCAGACCGGCTTTAGCCGCATCCCCGTCTATCACGAGGATCCCGACAACGTCGCCGGCATCGCGCACATCAAGGACCTGATCCAGCCTTCGCTCGACGGCAAGGGCGACCAGCCCATCGCCGACTTTTTGCGCGACGCCACCTTTGTGCCCGACACCAAGGACATCCTGCCGCTGCTGTCCGAGATGCAGACCTCGCACGACCAGATCGTAGTGGTCGTGGACGAGTACGGTGGCACGGCCGGCATCATCACCATCGAGGACATCGTCGAGGAGATCGTGGGCGAGATCGAGGACGAGTTCGACCCCGACAACAAGTACCTCACGCGCCTTTCGCGCCGCGAGTGGCTCGTCGATGGGCGTTTTTCGTGCGATGACGCGATTGAGCTTGGTTGGCCGCTCGAGGAAAGCGATGATTATGAGACCATCGCCGGCTGGATTTTGGAGCTTTGCGACTCGGTGCCCGACATCGGAGAGGTGTTTGAGGTTGCGGGGTACAAGTTTAAGGTGCAGTCGATGCGTGGCCAGCGCATCTCGCTCATTCGCGTGATCGCTCCGGCCGAAACCGATAAGAAGGATTCCGAGCCCTCGGCAGACGAGCCGGCGGCGTCGGGTGCGGGCTCTGTGGATCCGCACGATGGCGACGAGTAGGACAAGGAAGAGTAGGGGAGAGTTATGGCAGGCCTGTTCAACATCCTTAAGGTCACCGTCAGCGAGGACAAGATCTGTGCGCATGTGCTGGTGAACCCCGGCATGCCGCTCATGACCTCGGAGGACATCGAGGCCACGGCGCGCGTGTACTACCTGGTACCGGCGATTGCCAAGCACCTGTGCCTGGGCGATTCCGGCCGCGAGTTCCAGGACTGCATGGGTCAGACCGAGCTCTGCCACCTGCTGGAGCACGTGACGGTCGAGCTCATGAACGAGACCGGTCTTGCCGGTAGCATCTCGTGCGGCCGCACGCGCGTAAGCGAGCATGACGAGCGTGTCTTTGAGGTCGAGCTTTCGTGTCCCGACGACGCACTGGCCATCGGTGCGCTGTCGTCGGCCACCTTTATGATGGACTGGGCGTACCTGCACGCCGACCAGCCTGCCCCCGACGTGGAAGGCACGGTCGCGGGCCTGCGCAACCTGGTGCTGGGCATGCGCGCCGAGGCCGAGGGCAAGGATCCTCACGAGGCCGTCGCTGCTGCGAACGGCGAAGATGCTGCCGAGGACGAGGGCGCTGACGAGGGCGATGTGCCGGTCGACGCCGAGCCCGTTGCCGATGCGACCGCCGAGCCCGTTCCCACCGAGCCCCAGGGCGTCCCCAACTTTGACGACGAGCCCCAGGTGGCGATTGATACCGAGGGCGCGGTTGCCGAGAACCACGAGGCCTCCGCTGCCGTCTTTGGCGGTGCGGCGACGGTTCCGGCAGGACCTGCGCATGAGGGCGGCCTGCCACTCGTGGACGGCGCCGGCGAGGACCCGGGTGCCACGGTGGCCATGCCGGCTATGCCTCAGGAGTAGGCCTACGCGTTTATCACCATCACGTACCTGCGCCTTTGCCGTACGCAGATGAGCGGAGCGGCAAGTGATGCGCTGCGGGTATAATGGACAGCATTCAAACGGTGGGCACCGACGTGCCCGCAGGAGAGGAATGATCATGGGTAAGACTTTCAGCTTTGTCTCCGGCGCACTTTTTGGTGCCGCTGCCGGCGCTATTGTCGGCGTTGCTCTGGCCCCGCGCTCGGGCGCCGAGACCCGCGCCATGGCTGCCGATATCGCCAATGACGCCTGGGACAATATGCGCGACACCTACGAGCACAGCGCCGAGGAGGCCCGTGCCGCGGTGAATGACTTTGGTCCGATGGTCGACGCCAAGACCGACGACCTGCGCGCCAAGGTCGACCTGGCCCGCGAGCGCATGGACCAGCTGCGCGAGCAGCTCAACGACGCCATTTCGGGCGGCAACGTGACGCCTGCCGCCGACGTCGTGGTCGAGAACGCCGTCGAGGCTGATACCGAGGCTGCGGAGCCCTCGACCGAGGCATAATGCGCGCTGGGGATTTTGTCGGCGCCAAGATCTATCGCAAGCCTACCGAGGACAAGCGCACCAAAAAGGACGGCACACCGCGCAGCCCTAAAAAGCTCGGAAAGATTCACTTTCCGGTCTTTACCCCGGGCGGTACGCGCGTGGTCGGCTTTATGGTCCGCCAGTCCGATATCGCGGGCATGATCGAGCGTCCCGACCGATTCGTAGCGCTCGACGCCATTGGTGTCTACGAGGGCGCCATTGCGGTCGATGACGTCAAGGACACGTACGATGCCGCCGCCGCCAAGCGCCTCGACATCAACCTGGACGATTGCATCATCTGGGTCGGTATGGACGTGCGCACGGAATCGGGCGACGTCGTGGGCTATTGCTCGGACGTTGAGTTCAAGCCACGTTCGGGCATCGTGCAGGCATTCTATGTGACCGCCGGTGCTGCTTCGAGTGTTTTGGTTGGTGACACGCAGGTGCCGCCGACGATGCTACGCGGCTACGAGAACGGCGCGATGGTCGTCTCGGACGAGGTCAAGTCGCTTGGGTATTCGGGCGGTGCGGCCGCCAAGGCCGCCGAGGCCAGCGTCGTGGTGGGCGACAAGGTCAAAAAGGGCGCCAAGGTGCTCGACGACAAGGGATCGGTCGCCGTGGACAAAGGCAGTCGCGCACTGGGCAAGCAGCTCGGCAAGACGCGCGGCATGTTCAAGGCCTTTAAGGACGAATACCAAAAGGCGAGCGGAGGCTCGTCAAAAGCTACAAAATAGCGACGTACCAAATGATGGGAGGCAAGCCGGAGACCTGTTGCTCCGGCTTGCTGTGTTTATGGGGGAGGGCACATGCGCCAAAACGGATCCAACTTAAACGGGCGTTCGGGTGCGCGTCCGACGGCGCGCCGCGACCTGGGGCAGCTGCCCAGCGGTCAGCGCCGTCGCCGCCGTAAGCCCGGCGCGATGTACCTCAACCATAGCCGCGGGTTTAGCGACCGCAGCGCGCGCATCGGCAACGGGCGCTCGCCGCGCCGACCGTCCCGTCTGCCCTATGCGCTCATTGCCGTGGGCTGTGCGCTCGTGCTGTTTATCGCTGCCGTCGTGGGCTACGTCAACCGCAGCGTGGACGTGGAACTCAACGGGCAAAAGACCGCGGTGCGCGTGGGCTCTACGCTGCAGAATCTCATCGACGACCAGGAGTTGACCGATACCTACGACGCAGGCGACCTGCTAGCCGTCGATGACAGCGTGCTGACCCGCCATGGCGGCGAAAAGCTGTCGGTTAAGGTGGACGGCAAGCGCATAAAACAGGGCAAATGGGATAGCCGCGAACTTGAGGGCGGCGAGAAGGTGACGGTCAAGGATGGCCGTAACACCTACGAGAAGCATGAGGTTCAGGCTACGGTTATCGAGCCCAAGCTCAAGGTCGAGGGCACGGGTGCTATCGAGTATGTGCAGACATGGGGTGTCCAGGGCCGCTCCGAGGTGTGGGTTGGTGAGCAGTCGGGCAAGACGCAGGACCGCGGCGAGGTTGTGCCCGCCACCGATTGCGTCGTTGCGTGCGCCAGCGTGGCGCCCAAGGGCAACAAAAAGTACGTGGCGCTGACGTTTGACGAGGGTCCGAGCGGCGCTACCAAGCAGATCTTGCAGGTACTCAAGGAAAAGGGCGTCACCGCGACGTTCTTCCTGTCGGGCGATGCGGTCGAGGCCTCGTCCGCCACGGCCAAGGCGATTGTCGATGCCGGGTGCGAAATCGGATCCAACAGCTACAGCGACGATTCGCTCAAGGGCCAGGACCGTGAGGCGGTACGCGAGCAGATCACGAAAGGCACCGATGCGATTAAGTCGGCGACCGGCGTGAAGACGATGCTGCTGCGTGCTCCCTATGCTTCCTTTGACGAGCAAAACTGGATTGATGCGATGGACCTGGTCTCCGCCGTGGTCTCGTGGAATATTGACTCGGGCGACTGGCTGCTCAACGGTGCCGACGAGCAGGTCTCAACGGTGCTCGATTCGGTGACGCCGGGCAATATCGTGCTGCTCACCGATAGAGACGAATGCGCCGAGCAGACGCTCGAGGCGCTGCCGCAGATTATCGACGGTCTTGTCGCCGACGGATACAAGATCGTGACGCTCAGCGACCTGGTCAAGACGGACACATCGCTCAGCAAAAAGCTCACCTCGCTGACGAAGGTCACCATGCCCAAGGACGCCGTGTTCCCCCAACTTGCCGAGGACGATGACACCACAGAGTAGTCATTGGGTAGTCGTTTAAGAACGTCCCCAAGGGCTATGTCACGGATACGTCAGCGTTTGGTATGCCTGCAATGTGCAGCGCATAAATTCGATGCCGCAGGGCGATGCTGATGCTATAGTTACTGCGGTTAATGAGGGTCAAGAGAAAGGTTACAGGTGAAATCCAAACCTCGACCATACAGTCGATGACCCCATGCAGGTGCTTTTTGCGCATGCACGGGGTGTAAGCGTCGAGCGGCGTGCCGCCCGCGCATGCGTATACATATCCAGAAGCCCCCGGACGCCGCACGCGCGGCCGCGTCCGGAGGAATAATGATGGGGAGCACCATTGAATTATCTGAGTGAGATGCTCAAATTGCCGGTCTTGGACGTCGACGGCGAAAAGCTCGGCGTGGTCAACGATTTTGGCATTGCTACCGGCGAAGTTTTTCCGCACGTGACGTCGCTCGCGTTCCGCGGCCCCGGCAAGACGCCGTTTATGATCAGCTGGCGCAAATGGGTCGACCGTATCGACGAGACGGGCGTGTATCTCAACACGTCTGCCACCAATATTCGCTTCTCGTACCTGCAGCCGACCGAGCTCCTGCTGGCGCGCGACGTGCTCAATAAGCAGATCGTCGACACGCAGGGCATGAAGGTCGTGCGCGTCAACGACATCAAGTTTTCCATGTCGGGCGAAAACCAGCTGCGCCTGTTGGGTGCCGAGGTCGGTGCCCGCGGTCTGCTGCGCGCGATCAGCCCCGCACTCGAGCACGTCGTCGAGGGCTTTATGAAGCACCTGGGCAAGCCGCTCAGCGAGGACATCATCGCTTGGTCCTACATGGACCTGCTCGACCGCTCGACTAAAAACATCCAACTCTCGGTGTCGCACAAGACGCTCGGCGAGCTGCACCCTGCCGACATCGCCGACATTATCGAGCAGCTCGACCCGCGCCTGCGTGCGCAGGTGTTTGCGCAGCTCGATACTGCCCAGGCCGCCGAGGCCATCTCGGAGTTCGATGACGACGAGCTTATGACCGAGATGCTCGAGGGCCTGTCCGACACCGACGCATCGTCGATGCTGGCCATGATGGACCCGGACGACGCTGCCGACCTGATCGACGAGCTTGATTACGAGAAGGCCGAGAAGCTCCTGCGCCTGATGGGCGTCAAGGAGGAGAAGGCGATTCGTAACCTGCTGGGGTATGAGGACAACACCGCCGGCCGCATTATGACCTCGGAGTTTGTCTCCCTGCCCGCTACGGCAACGGTCGGTGACGCCATCGAGGCGATTCGCGAGCTCGACGAGGACTTCGAGAGCGTCTATTACGTCTATACCGAGGATCCGAGTGGCATGCTGACCGGCGTGCTTTCGCTGCGCACGCTGATCGTAGCCGACCGCGACGCCACGCTGGGTCAGTTGGCCTATCGCGACCTGGTCTATGTGTCGCCCGACGAGGACCAGGAAGACGTGACGGACGAGATGACCAAGTACGACCTGGTCGCTATCCCCGTCTGCGACGAGAACCGCCACATCCTGGGCATCGTGACCTTCGACGACGCCATGGACGTTATCGCCGAGGAGCATCAGGAGGACCTGCAGATCGCCGGTGTCGGCTCGGGTGACAGCGCGTCCGACGACTCGACGAACGTGCTCAGCTGGTTCGTGCATCGCCAGTACTGGGTTGTTGTATGGGGCATCGCATCGTGCATCATGGCGACCGTGCTGGGAACGGCGCTCGGCTCCGCGCATCTGGTGGTGTTCCCCATGTGCGCCATGCCGCTCGTGCTGCTGGCGGCCTCGCGCATGGTGTCGTTCGTCAAGAACTACTTCCTGGAGTATGACGGTCACGACGACGAGCCCAAGCCGTATCTGGGGTTCTTCTTCCAGAGCACGGGCATGGGCCTGATTCTGTCGCTCGTGACCTACCTGTGCGCCCAGCTGGTGCGCACCGCTGCGTTCCCCGATGCGCCCATGTTTGAGGAGCAACTCTTTACCGGGTGCTTTAATATCGCTGCCATCATTTGCCTGGTTGGCAACATGAGTGCCGTGATTTACCTGATGGTGCTGTTCTGGCGTGACGAGCATGACCTCAACACGTCGGGCACCGCCATGAACGTCATTGCCGTCATGATCTCGTGTGTGGCGTATTGCATCGCCGCGGTGCTGCTCGCCATGTCGGTCATGGGTTAGGTGGTCGCGTGCAAAATACCAAGCAAAAGTCGGGCACCAAGCAAAAGCTGACCATCGCGGCCATCTTTGGCGCTATGGGTCCCGGTCTGCTGGCGGCGCTTTCGGGCAATGACGCCGGCGGCATTGCAACGTATTCCAGCGCGGGCGCCAGCTATGGCTACAAGATGCTCTGGATGCTTCCCGTCATGACTGTGCTGCTCATCGTGACGCAGGAGACCGCGGCACGCTGCGGCTGCGTCACGGGCAAGGGCCTGGCATCGCTCATTCGCGAGCGCTTTGGCGTGCGCAAGAGTGTACTTGCTATGGCGGCGCTGTTGATCGCCAACACAGCCGTGACCATTTCGGAGTTTGCGGGTATTGCGAGCGGCCTTGCCCTCTTTGGCGTGCCGGCGAGCATCTCGGTGCCGTTGGTGGCGCTGCTGGTGTGGATGCTTACCATGTCGGGTAGTTTCCAGCGCATCGAGAAGATTCTGCTGCTGGTAAGCTGCGTCTTCGTGACCTATATTGTCGCCGCGTTTATGGCTGGCCCCAACTGGGGTGAGGTCGCGGTCGACCTGGTCGTGCCTAACATTCAAAATGACCCCAGCTACGTGTCGCTCGTGGTCGCAACGATCGGTACCACCATCGCGCCGTGGATGATTTTCTTGGCGCAGAACAACGTGGTCGACAAGAACGCGGGCGAGGACGATATCGTGCTGCAGCGCATCGATACCGTGAGCGGCTCGCTTGCCGCCGATGTCATTGCCGGCTTTATTATCATCACGACCGGTACGGTGTTGTTCCCGGCGGGTATTCAGATTAGCGATGCCGCCGATGCTGCCCGCGCGCTGGAGCCTATTGCGGGTCAGTGGTCCACGGTACTGTTTGCCTCGGGCCTGGTCGCGGCGAGCTTCTTGGCCGCCTGCGTGCTGCCGGGCGTTACGTCGAGCGCTATCTGCGAGGCATTTGGCTGGGAGCGCGGTGCCGACCGCAGCTGGGACGAGGCCCCGGTTTACCGCGGCATCATTACGGCCATCATCGGTATCTCTGCCGTGCTGGTGCTTATGCCCGGCGTCGATCTGTTCCAGATTATGATGACCTCGCAGGTCATCAATGGCGTGCTACTGCCCGTGGTTCTGGTGTTCCAGGTGGTTATTGCCGCTGACCGTCACATTATGGGCACTAACCGCAACGGCCGCGTGTGGAATGTGCTCACTTGGGCGACTATCGGTGTGATTACGGTGCTCACGGTCGTCATGTTTGTTCTGCAAGCGATGGGCTACAGCGCGTAGCGCCTACTTTTGCTTCCGAACAGGCCGCAGCAATGGGCTGCGGCCTGTTTTTCGTCTGCTACAGGGTGTTAGTTATATGGCGGTGGGCAAATAATGCCAAATATGAGTACTGTTGCTAAGTGAATAGCATTTACATCCAAAAAGATAATAAACATAATCTATAGTATGTTCATTAAAATTGGCTTCAATACGCCTTAAACCAGTCAGGTTGGCTGCTTTAGGGGGCTGTAGGGATCGCCCGAGCGTCATTTTGGGTGGTTTTGCCTGCTACTAAAATGGTAACAGTACTCATATTTGCCCTTTTTTGCCCACAGACCTTTGAGGTCGCGGCGAAAAGGGCTTGTTTTGATTGTTTGGGGCAGGCGCGAGGCACGGAAACGATGTCTGGAGGAGCGGAGCGGCTTGGAATTCATCCATAGAGGTCTTCATTGGCTGCGCCAGGAGTGCTTCCGGGTGCCGGTGCAAAAGGAGTGTCCCTAACTGCCGCAGGGGGCGTCGGCCGTGGCCGACGCCCCCTGCGGGTGTACGCAGATTTTGCTGCGCGTTACTTGTCGATGCCCAGCTTGTGCGGCTTGTAGGCGAGGGCATTGACGAGTGCGTCGCCGGCGGACTTGACGGCTGCCGGCTGCGGATCGTTGACGTGGTCCTCGGGGTGCACGGGCAGGTCTTTCTTGACCGCATCGTGGATCAGGTTGAGGTACTCGGTCACGCCGGTAGCCGACAGGTGCGTGCCGTCGCCGTCGAACAGGTCGTTGCGGTTGGCGCTGTGCCCGTACCAGTCGATAACGCGTACATTCTTGTAGCGCGTGGCGGCGTTGGCGATAGCTTGGTTCGTGGACCCGACCCACGGCTGCGGGCTACGCGTGTTTACAAACACGACGATACGCTGCTCGCCGGCGTCGGCCATGATCGCGTCGACCTGAGCGTCCGTTACCAAACCGTTGGTGCCCAGGGCAAAGACCACGATCTTGCCGGCAAGGTTCTGCTGGATATAGCCCTCAAATGTCGCGCGGCCCGCATCAAACTGGCGGCCCTTTTCGGCATCGATATGGCTGTGCGGGAACACGCCGTCAAAGGAATCAACGGCGCGCAGCGACACGGAGTCGCCGATCATCAACAGGTCGTAGGAGCCATCGGGGAAGCCGTCGTTGTCCTTGTCGGTGTCGTCGGCCGCCTGCTGGTCGGTGGGCGCGGTGTTTTTGGCTTCCTTGTTCAGAACTTCGGCGCCCTCGCCGCTCAGTGCGGACGTCTCGGGCACAAAGATCAGGCCGCCCAGTGCGACGACCAACACGACAGCGCAGGCTGCGCAGACAGGGACGTGCGCGCGCACCCAGTTGGTGGGCGTGGTGGTGCCGTTGCGGAACTCGGATACGGTGCGCCCAAAGGCGCCCTTTCTAAACGGCGTCTCGATAAAGCGATATGAGCATTCGGCTACGGCGACCACCAACAACACCTGCAAAATGTACTGCCACCACGGCGTATCGTTGATGTTGGCGACCGGGTTCATGAGCAACAGTAGCGGATAGTGCCACAGGTAGATGCTGTACGAGCGCTTGCCAACCCACACGAGCGGCTCGGCGGCAAGGGCTCGCGCGACCAAGCCCTGGGGCTGCACGCAGGCGGCAATGACCATGAGCGTGAGGATCGAGCACAGCAGCGTGCCCCCGCGATACTGGAACGCGGTGTAGCCGTTGGTGAGCGCGACCATGGCGGCAAGGCCAACCAGACCCACGACGCCCAACACATCGATGGATGCGGGCGAGGACCAAAAGCGCACGAGGGCGCTCGGCTGTGCCGGGACGGTCTCGGCTGCGTTGTCGGCCTTCTCGCCAGGCTTGCCCTCGGCGTTCTTGCCGTGCTTGGCGGCGCCAGCCAGGCGATTGAGCCCCAAACGATGAGCGAGACGCACCGGCGCCAGGTCGCGATCGGGGATAAAGGCCATCCAGGCGCCCAGCAGCAGCGAGAAGACGCGGGTGTCGGTGCCGTAGTACACGCGGCTGGGGTCGGCGGCAGGGTTGTAGAGCACCATCATGGCGATGGCGGAGACAGCAGCCAGGCCCAGAACCACGCGGCGTGTGTTGGGCTTGCTCATGTGCATGGATACCATAGCGAGCAGCAGCGGGGGCCAAACCAGGTAGAACTGTTCCTCGATGGCGAGCGACCAAAAGTGCGTAAGCGGCGAGGGATCGCCCAGAGCATTGAAGTACGAGACGTTTTGGGCAATTTGCCACCAGTTGTTGAAGAACAGCAGCGACGGCAGGATGTCGGGGCGCATCTTGGTGAGCATCACGTGGTTAAAGATAGTGCACAGCGCGCAGGTTACAAACACTACCGTTACCACGGCGGGGACCAGGCGACGGATGCGGCGAATCCAGAAGCTCTTGAGGTCGATGCGTCCGGTCTTAGCGACTTCGTTGAGCAGCAAGCGCGTGATCAGATAGCCCGAAAGCACAAAGAAGATCGTGACGCCAAGCAGGCCGCCCTGAGCCCACGTGAGGTTGAGGTGATAGAGCACCACCGCGACGACGGCAAGCGTGCGCAGACCGTCGAGCGCAGGGATGTAGCGGGACTTGGGGCGAGCAGGCGTCTGCTCCGCGGCGGGAGTGTTGGCGCGGCCCGCGTTGTTGGCAGAAGCGCGATGGGGGCTCGCGGTGCGTCGCGGCTCGTTGGCACGGCGCTCGCCCTTTACGCGTTCGTGCGGCGCCGGCTCGTTGCCCGTGCGGCGTCGACCGCGCGAGCCCGATTGCGAGAATTGTTCCATAAAACATCATCCAATGACGAGAATAATCAGCACGTATTCATTGTAGCTGCCTGCCCCTGTGAATGCTTGCTGCTGGCGCAAGCTCAAGCGCGCGTCCACATCAAAGTGGACTAAAGTTATAGGGGGTGCGAGAGTGCACAATCGTTGGTCGACGGTGGGCGCAAAGCCTGAAGACGAGGAGGTTTCCATGGCGGATCACAGCATCGTTGCGGTGTTCGGCAGCATGAACATGGACCTTTCGGTGGCGTGCGAGCGCATGCCGCGCGCGGGCGAGACGGTCGATGGCAGCGGTTTTATCACCAACGCCGGCGGTAAGGGAGCCAATCAGGCCGTTGCCGCTGCGCGCATGGGTGCGCGCACGTGCATGATCGGCGCTGTTGGGCGCGATACCTTTGGCGATGCGCTCGTGGCAGGGCTCCAGGATGCCGACGTGGGCGTTGAGTTTGTGGCGCGTCGCGATGACGTGGAGACCGGTACCGCGACTATCATTCGCTGTGAGAGCGACAACTGCATCGTGCTGTCGCCGGGCGCCAACCATGCGCTTGCGGGCGAGGACGTTGCCCGCGCACTGAGGCGCTTGGTGGCCGACGAGCTCGACGGCGATGCCAGCGAGATTGCCCCGGCTGCCGGAAGCGTCTTTATCGCCCAGGGCGAATGTGATCTGATGGCAACGGCCGCGGCGCTCTCTTGCGCTCACGAGCTGGGGTTCTATACGATCTTTAACCCGGCGCCCGCCTGCGACCTGCCGGCAGGAGCGTGGCCTGCGGTCGACCTGGTCTGCCCCAACGAGACCGAGTGCCAGGTTCTGACGGGTATCCTGCCCAAGGACGATGAGAGCTGCGTCGCCGCGCTCAATGCGCTGCTCGACAAGGGCGCCGGGGCTGCGGTCATCACGTTGGGCGGCGCCGGCTCGGTTACGCTCGGCGATGGCGGTGAGCCGCTGCGCATGCCGGCGCTTTCGAGCGCGGTGGTCGATACGACGGCCGCGGGCGATACGTTTATCGGCGCGTTGGCGGCGGCTCGTCTGGAGGGCCTGCCGCTCTTTGAGTGCATGGCGGCGGGTGCTCGCACCTCGGCGGTGACGGTGTCGCGCCTGGGCGCTCAGCAATCAATTCCCACGCGTGCGGAAGTCGAGCACAAGTTTGGTTTAGACGGTTTGGATGTAGACGGAGAAGCGGAGTAGAACAATGGCAACCAAGAAGCTGATCCTTGATCTGGATATGGGTGTGGATGATGCGATGGCGCTTGCCTACGCCATCGCGAGCCCCGAGGTGGAGCTCGTCGGCATCACCACGTGCTTTGGCAACGTGCGCGTCGAGCAGTCGGCGCACAACTGCTTGGCGGTGCTCGACCTGTTGGGTCGTCCCGAGGTGCCGGTGTACCTGGGCGCCGATCGTCCCATGAAGGCGACCGAACCCTACACGCCGCCGGCGTCCACCACGCTTATCCACGGCAAGAACGGCATCGGCGGCGCAAGCGTGCCCGCCTCGCCGTACGAGCCGGTGGGCGCGACGTCGGCCGACGGCAATGCGGCGGTCGATTACCTGATTGATGCCGCGCGTACCTATGGTCCCGATCTGGTCTACGTTGCGACCGGCCCGCTCACCAATCTGGCGCTTGCCCTGGAGCGCGATGCGGCGGAGATGATGTCTATCGGTCGCGTGGTCGTGATGGGCGGTGCGCTTACCGTGCCCGGAAACGTGAGCGCCGGTGCCGAGGCCAACATGGCGAGCGACCCCGAGGCGGCCGATGCCGTGCTGCGTTCGGGCCGCAAGCTCACTATGGTGGGGCTGGATGTGACGCATCGCGTGGTGCTCACGCGCCGCGACGTTGCCGGCTGGACGGGCTCGGGCACTATGGCTGGCTGCGCGTTTGCGAGCATGGTCGAGCACTATATCGGTTCGTACGAAATGAACGCGCCCTACCTGGGCGGCTGCGCGCTGCACGATCCGCTGGCGGTTGCCGTGGCGATTGATCCCACGCTCGTGGGCGCGCTCGGCTGTAACCTGCGCGTTGACTTGCTGGGCGAGTATCGCGGCCGCACCATCTGCGACGAGCACTGTCTGTCCGATCCCGACAAGAGCGCGCTTGTGGCACTCACCGTGGACGCCCCGCGCTTTCTGTCCGAGTTCAAGGCGCGCATGGCCCGCATCCTAGGCTAGGCTCGGGATCGAAGCACGCCCATCTGCTCGATGTGGCCGCTGGCGGGCCGACATCTACCGTTCGCCAGCCCGATGGTCCCCGGGGCGGGGAGAGCGCTATAATGCATTCTGCATCTTGGATTGTTACTCCTGTGTGGAGGCATGCCCAAGAGCAATACAACACGGATTGTTACGTAAGGCATGACCGCAATAGCACTGCTATTGGCTATCATGCCTTTTTCTGTGAGTGTTCTTGAAAGGAGGTTCACCATGCTTGCAATTAAAAAGCTTAACAAAAACGCGGTTCTTTGCCGTGACGGACAGGGGCGAGATGTCATCGCCATGGGCAGGGGCGTCGGTTTCGGCGGAGATTTTCCTCGAGAGCTCCCTCTTTCTAAAATCGAGCATACGTTTTACGACATTGATCCTAAAGGACAAGATGTCATGAGGGATCTTCCCTCGGATATCGTGATGTTTGCGGCGAAAGTTATGGACATCGTTGCCAACGAACTGCCCTACGACCTCTCGACCAATGCGACGCTGTTCATGGCTGATCACCTGTCGTTTGCCGTTGCGCGAGCCCAAAAGGGGGTCCGCATCGCGATGCCTCTTGCCTATGAAGTGCGGGAGACGTATCCGAAGGAATACAAGGCTGCCCAGTTTATCGTCATGCGACTCGAGAAGGAGCTCGGAGAGCGGCTTCCCAAGGATGAGATTGCCAGCATTGCCATGAATCTCGTCAATGCGCGGGTTGTTCAGGCCATCGAGACCGCGAGCAAACCCACCAAGCAGTTTGACGATATGCTAGAAGATGTCACTGAGATCGTCGAGAGTGATTTTCGCATCATCGTTGACCGCGATTCCTACGATTTCACTCGCTATGCCACGCATCTGCGGTACCTGTTCAAGCGCATTCAAGCCGGCGAGTCGCTGAACAGCGCCAACATGCAGATGTACAAGAACTTTCGTGAGGAGTTTCCGCAGTTGGCAGAGTGCGTGAAGCATATCGGTTCCTATTGTCGTGAAACGTGGGACGCCACGCTCTCCGAGGAGGAGGAACTCTATCTGATGATCCATCTCAACCGGATCATCTCCAAAAAAGGATTGTAACCCGTAGCCATTCGGGGCATGACCTTTGCCGATTCGAACAGTAAGCCAAGATTGTGCAAAGGAGCCAATGATGGCAAATTACAAAAAGGTGGCAGAGCAGATTCTCTCCACTGTGGGCGGGGCGGAAAACGTGGCTTCGGTTACGCATTGCATGACGCGCCTGCGCTTCAACCTCAAGGATGAAAGCCTCTCGAATGATGAGAAGCTTGAGGACATCTCGTCTATCATCAGCGTCGTGCACGCCGGAGGGCAGGTGCAGCTGGTGGTCGGGCCCACGGTCGACAAGGTCTACGACGAGGTTTGTAAGCAGGGCGGATTCGAGGTCACGGTATCGATTGACGAGGAACTCGATGGCCCTCAGCTTAGCTGGAAGGAGCGCTTGGCGCCCAAGCACCTCTTCAATCAGCTGCTCGATGCCGTGAGCGGCGCTATCACCCCGATCCTTCCGATCTTTTGTGTCGCCGGTATCTTCAAGATGCTCGTTATTCTGTTTGGGCCCGAAGGCGCCGGTTTTATGTCCGAAACGAGCGACCTGTATCGGATCCTTTCCCTGGTGGGCGATGCGGCGTATTACTACTTCCCGGTGTTTGCCGCCTATAGCTCGGCTAAGAAGTTCAAAACGAGTCCTGTGCTGGCACTGCTCATCGCTGTTGTGATGATTTATCCCGACATGCTCGTTATTGTTGAGGACGGAAAGCCTTTCAGCGTCTTCGGCATCCCCATGCAGCTCGTCAACTACACCCAGGCTGTTCTTCCGGTCATCTTGATCACCTGGGCCCAGTCCTATGTTGAGCGCTTCTTTAAGAAGATCTCGCCTGATATGTTGCGCATTCTGATCGTACCCGTGGGTACGGTGCTCGTGATGTTGCCGGTCGCGCTGTGCCTCTGCGGCCCTGCCGTCCAATTTGTCATGGGCCTTGTGGCCGATTTCATCATTTGGCTCGCCTCTGTTGCCGGTCCCGCTGCGACCGCGGTTATCGGCGCATTCTGGAATCTGATCATCGCCACCGGCATGCACGTGCCGATCTATACCGCCATATTGCCCGCCGCGCTCCAGAACGGTTACGACGCCATCTTATACCCCGGCACCGCGGTTGTAGCCTACACCACGCTTGCCATCGCGCTCGCCTATGGCCTGCGCACTAAGGACAAGGAGAGTCGAGCCACGGGCTGGAACTTGTTCATCACCTATGCCTTCGGTCGCGTGAGTGAGCCCATCATCTACGGCATCCTGTTTCGCGACAAGAAGGCTCTTGCCTGGAACATGATTGGTGGTGCTGTCGGTGGTCTGCTGGTAAGCCTTCTTCATGCCAACGTCTATATCTTCACTGGCGTTGGTTTCCCATGGATGAACGTGCTCATGTTTGCTCAGGATATCATCCCTGGCACCATCGGGTGTCTTGCTGGCGGTGCCGTGACGTTTGCGTTGGCGATGATTTTTGGATTTGAAGGACAGGAGAAGATGCCGTTGAAGTCCAAGAGCGGCGATTCTGAGGCCGTTGAATCCGTCGAGGTATAAGAGGCTACTACACAAATATGCTCCCCAGCCGTTGCGCGGTCCGACCCCTTGGCCGCGCAACGGTACTGTGCTGTTGCGCGGCACTTGCCGAGTCCGTTGCGTTCGACAGTGTGGGCCGGGAATTTGATAGAAAGGACGACACCATAATGTTTAGAGAAGATTTTTTATGGGGCGGGGCTCTGGCTGCAAACCAGTGCGAGGGAGGATGGAACGAAGGCGGTCGCGGTTTAGCCAATTCCGACATGCTGCCGTTTGGCGATCAACGCATGGACGTCATGCGGGGAGACCTTGATCCGCGTGCGTTGGCACCCGACAGCTTCTATCCCGCTCGCAAGGGCATTGATTTTTACCATAGGTACAAGCAGGATATTGAACTGTTTGCCCAGATGGGTTTTAAATGCCTGCGCTTATCAATCGCCTGGAGCCGCATTTTTCCCAAAGGAGACGAAGCCGAGCCCAATGAAGAAGGCCTTGCCTTTTACGAGGATGTTTTTAGGACGTGTCGCGCGCATGACATTGAGCCTTTGGTGACGCTCAACCACTATGATGTCCCCATGCATCTCGTCGATGCGTATGGCGGATGGCGCGATCGCAGGTTGGTCGACCTGTTCGAGCGATATTCGCGTACCGTGTTCGAGCGCTATCGGGGATTGGTCAATTATTGGCTGACCTTTAACGAGATCAACATCATGACGCAGGCGTGCTTTATGGCGGCGGGGATCATCTTCGAGCAAGGGGAGAATCGCTATGCAACGGTTCACACGGCCGTGCACCATGTATTGGTTGCGAGCGCCCGTGCGGTCGGGGCGTGTCATGAGCTGTGCCCTGGGGCGAAGATCGGTTGCATGCTCAACGCAGGTGTCTTCTATCCGGCTACATGTGATCCGGACGATGTGCTGGCTGCGCAGGCTGAGAATCGCAGCCATTACATGTTTACCGACGTCCAGGTGCGCGGTGCGTACCCGAGCTATGTTCTCAAGGAATACGCCCGCCATGGTTTTGAGGTGCCCTATCGGGATGATGACCGCGAAGTACTGGCTGCAAACCTGGTCGATTTCGTCTCGTTTTCGTATTACTCGACGCGCGTCGCAAAAGCGCATGCGGAAGGTCAGTTCGATTCGAACCTTCTTCGCTCGGCGCCTAATCCGTATCTAAAACAGGAGCCTTGGGGGAGGTTTATCGACCCCAAAGGGCTGCGCGTCACCATGAATGAAATCTGGGATCGCTATCAAAAGCCGCTGTTCATCGTCGAAAACGGTTTGGGTGCTCCTGATGTGCCGGAAGATTCGGGTGAAATAGAAGACGACTATCGAGTTGAATACCTGCGGGCCCACATCGAGGCGATGAGGGAGACCGTCGAGCTCGACGGGGTGGAACTCATGGGATATACCTGTTGGGGCCCGATCGATTTGGTTTCGGTCGCCACAGGACAGATGCGTAAGCGCTACGGGTTTATCTATGTCGATCGAGACGATAGCGGTGCGGGCTCGTTTGAGAGACGTAAAAAGAAAAGCTTCGAATGGTACCGACGCGTAATAGCAAGCAATGGCGAAGACCTTGCGTAATAACGTTAAGATGGACAAATACGCCCGTTGGGGGAATAGTCGCGCCGCTTCGCTTGACAACAGGCTAAACTAGCTATTAAACATTTACTATTCTGTTTAGATTGAATTTGCGGTCGTTTAGTTGTCGAGTCACGGGGCGGTCAGGCCACGATGCTCGACCGCGACCGTTACTAGGGGGAACAATGGCCAAAGCAAGTGTCCGCGAGATCAGCCGCATCACCGGTTTTTCGCCCGCAACCGTGTCCAACGCGCTCAACCGCAAGCGCAGCGTGAGCGAGGAAACCGCCAAGGTCATCCTGGAGTGCGCGCAATCGCTCGGTTATCAGCAGTCGACGCAGCTCGAGAGCATTCAGTTTGTGCTCGCGCGCAAGACAGGCGCCATCCTGGACGAGAGCACCTTTCATCCCGCAGTCATCGAGGGCGTGGAGCGCCAGGCGCGTCGCCACGGCATGAGCACGAGCTTTGTCTCGCTCGACTTTAGCGACCTGGACGCCGTGCGCCCGCAGGTCGAGGGCCTGATCGCCGACCCGTCCGCCGCCATCGTGCTGATGGGTACCGAACTGGGCGAGGAAGACTACGCCCTGTTCGCTAACGCCGCCGCCCACCTGATTGTGCTCGATGGCTGGAGCGACCGCCAGTACTTCGATGCCGTGGTCATTGCCAATACCGATTCGGTGCTGCGTGCCGTGGACTACCTTATCGAGAAAGGTCACAAGCAAATCGGCTATCTGGCGGGCGACCTTCGTATCCGCAACTTTAAGGACCGCGAGCGCGGCTATCGCCAAGCGCTTGAGGATGCGGACCTCGAGGCAAACCCGGCATGGCGCGTCACGCTGGGCACCACGCTCGAGGGCGCTTATCGCGACATGGGCGCGTGGCTCGACAATGCCTCGCACGACGACCTGCCGACGGCTTTCTTTGCCGAGAACGACGTGCTCGCCGTGGGTGCCATGCGCGCGTTCAACGAGCACGGCATTCGCGTGCCCGAGGATGTCTCGATCATCGGCTTTGACGACCTATCTCTGGGCGCCTTCTCCAACCCGCCGCTCACCACGGTGCATGTTCCCAAGCACGAGGTGGGTGAGATCGCGGTGCGCCGCCTGGTGGGCAACATCCGCAACCCCAAGAGCTACACCTGCAAGACCGCCGTGTCGACCTATTTTGTCGAGCGCCAGAGCGTGCGCGAAATCTAGGCGAAGGCGGCATCGTCTGCGGCGTGCCAAAGCACACTAGGGCAGTAAACATAGCGTCATTCAGAAGAGGATCCTTCGGGGTCCTCTTTTTGTTTCCCTTGTATGTTCAGTTCGTTTACATACCGTTTAGGCTGATTTCTCTACCGCCTACGGGTATTTCGCGCTAAACTTCTAAACAGAAGAGTAAAACATTTAGTAAACAGAACAAAACGAAACATGCGTCTGTTTACTGAACATGTGACTAGGGGAGGACGTACATGGATAAGATCAAGCTTGGCTTTGTGCCCACGCGCCGCAGTATCTTTAGCGCGCCGGACGCGATCAAGTATCGCGGCCTTACGGCTGATCGCCTGCGCGAGATCGGCGTCGAGATCGTGGATATCGACGACATCAACGACGAGGGCCTGCTGTTCGACGACAGCCATATCGCGCCTATCGTCGAGAAGTTCCGCGCCGAGGGCGTCGACGGCATCATGCTCTGCCACGCCAACTTTGGTACCGAGTATGTCTGCGCCCGCCTTGCCCGCGAGCTCGGCTTGCCCGTGCTGCTGTGGGGCCCGCGCGACGAGCGCCCCGAGCCCGACGGCACCCGTCTGCGCGACAGCCAGTGCGGTCTGTTCGCGACCGGCAAGGTCCTGCGCCGCTTTCAGGTTCCCTTCACCTACATGACCAACTGCCGCCTGACCGATCCCGAGTTCGAGCGTGGCGTTTGGGACTTCTTGGCCGTGTGCAACGTGGTCAAGACCTTCAAGCACACCCGCATCCTGCAGATGGCCACCCGCCCGTTCGACTTCTGGTCGACCATGTGCAACGAGGGCGAGCTGCTCGAGAAGTTCAACATCCAGCTTTCGCCCATCCCCATGACCGAGCTTGTCCAGGCCGTGCGCGACGCCCAGGCAGACGAGCAAGCCATGGCAGCTATGCTCGCCCACATTGCCGACAGCTTTGAGATCTGCATCCCCGAGGACAAGGTCCCCGCGGTCGCCGGTCTTGCCATCGCCATGAAGCGCCTGGTAAAGAAGTACGGCTGCAACGCCGGCGCCATTCAGTGCTGGAACGCTCTGCAGGACGAGTTGGGCATTATGCCCTGCGCCGCCAATGCCATCCTCAACGAGATGGGTATCCCCATCGTATGCGAGACCGACATCCATGGTGCCATCACCGCGCTGATGGTCGAGGCCGCCGACCTGGGCCGTCACCGCGGCATGTTCGCCGACTGGACCGTGCGCCATCCCGATAACGAGAACGGCGAGCTGTTGCAGCACTGCGGCCCCTGGCCCTGCAGCTGCGCGGCCGTCAAGCCCAAGCTCACCTACCCGCTGGCCTTCGATCACCCCGGCGCGCTGACGGCCGAGGCCAAGCACGGCGACCTCACCCTTGCCCGCTTTGACGGCGACAACGGCGAGTACTCGCTGCTGCTGGGCAACGCCCGCGGCATCGACGGCCCGGCCGGCATGGGCACCTACCTGTGGGTCGAGGTCGAAAACCTCAAGCGCCTCGAGGCCAAGATCGTTGAGGGTCCCTACATCCACCACTGCGTCGCCATTCACGCCAACGTGGTGCCGGTGCTCTACGAGGCGTGCAAGTACATCGGCATTGTCCCCGACCTGTACGACCCCATCGAAGAAGACGTCAAAGCTTACCTGCGAGGAGAGTAGAAATGGCAACTATCGAAGAGCTTGAATCCCTGCGTTGGGACCTTCGCCGCGATTGCGTCGATATCATCATGGCCGGCGCCGGCGGCCACATCGGCGGCGACATGTCGGTGATCGACGCCCTCATGACGCTCTACGCCAACCACCTCAACATTTCGCCTGAGACCGTCGACGATCCCAACCGCGATCGCTTCGTGCTCTCCAAGGGCCATGCCATGGAGGCCTACTACGCGGTACTCTGCTACGAGGGCTATCTGGACCTCGACGACGTCAAGGCCCGTTTCTCCAAGTTCGGCAGCCCCTACATCGGCCACCCCAACAACAAGCTCAAGGGCATCGAGATGAACTCCGGTTCGCTGGGCCATGGTCTGCCCGTGGCCGTCGGCATGGCGCTTGCCGGCAAGATGGACGGCCGCGACTACCGCGTCTACACCATCATGGGCGACGGCGAGCTTGCCGAGGGCTCGGTTTGGGAGGGCGCCATGAGCGGCGGCAACTACCAGCTCGATAACCTGTGCGCGCTCGTGGACCGCAACCGCCTGCAGATCAGCGGCAGCACCGAGGACGTCATGAAGCAGGACTCGCAGGAGGAGCGCTGGGCCGCCTTCGGTTGGAACGTGCTCTCCATTCCGGGCAACGACATTCAGGCCATCGACGCCGCGCTGACGCTGGCCGCCGAGACCAAGGGTAAGCCCACGGTCATCATCCTCAACACGGTGAAGGGCTATGGCTCGCCCGTTATGGAGGACAAGGCCGCCTGGCATCATCACCTGCCCAACGATGAGGAATATGCCCAGATCATCGCCGATTTCGCTGCCCATAAGGAGGCTATCAATGGCTAACAAGATCGCCAACCGCAAGGCTATCTGCGACGCGCTGCTCGAGGCCGCCGCAACCGATAAAGACATCGTCGTCCTGTGCTCCGACTCCCGCGGCTCCGCATCGCTCACGCCGTTCTTCGATCAGTATCCCCAGCAGTCTATTGAGGTCGGCATCGCCGAGCAGGACCTGGTGAGTATCGCCGCCGGTATGGCCTCGTGCGGCAAGAAGGCCTGGGCCGCCTCGCCGGCGTCCTTTGTGACCACGCGCTCGTATGAGCAGTGCAAGGTCGACGTTTCGTACTCCAACACCAACGTCAAGCTCATCGGCATCTCGGGTGGCGTGTCCTACGGCGCTCTTGGCATGAGCCATCACTCCGTGCAGGATATCGCCGCCATGAGCGCGATTCCCAACATGCGCGTGTATCTGCCGAGCGATCGCTTCCAGACCGCCGAGCTCGTGCGTGCCCTGGTCGCCGACAACAAGCCGGCCTACATCCGCGTGGGCCGCAACCCGGTGGAGGACGTGTACACTGAGGACGAGTGCCCGTTCCAGATGGATCGCGCCACCTGGGTGCGCCGCGGCACCGATGTGACGATCGTCGCTACCGGTGAGATGGTCCGCCACGCCGTGGACGCCGCCGATCTGCTGGCCGAGCAGGGCATCTCGGCGACGGTGCTCGATATGTACTGCGTCAAACCGCTCGATGCCGAGGCCGTGATCGAGGCCGCCGGTGCCACGCGCGCCGTCGTGACCGTCGAGGAGCACAGTCCCTTCGGCGGCCTGGGTTCCATGGTCGCGCAGGTCGTGGGTGAGCACTGCCCGCGTCCGGTCAAGTGCCTCTCCCTGCCCGATGCGCCGGTCATCACCGGCACGAGCCCCGAGGTCTTCGCGCACTACGGCCTGACGGGCGAGGGAATCGCCAAGACGGTCGCCGAGGTCCTTCCCGCAGAGTAATTGGTGCATCGGGGACAGGTTTGCGCCAATCCTTTTTGGTTGAATTTTGAGCAGGCCGGCTGCGCTCTCATGAGCCGGTCGGCCGCTCGCTCCTTGTCCGTCGGGTTGTAGTTTTTGAATCGACGGGGGAGACAGGAGAGTACATGAGCAAATACATCATCGGAATCGATCAATCCACGCAGGGCACCAAGGCGCTGCTGGTGGACGAGGGCGGCCATTTGATTCATCGTGCCGATCGCCCGCATCGCCAGATTGTCAACGAGGCTGGCTGGGTGAGCCACAACCCGGCCGAGATTGCCGCCAACGTGCTGGCCGCGGCGCGCGCCGTGGTGGAGGAGACCGGGGTCGATCCGGCCGACGTCGCCGGCATCGGCATCTCCAACCAGCGCGAGACCACCGTTGCCTGGAGGCGCACGACGGGCGAGCCGCTGTGCGACGCCGTGGTGTGGCAGTGCGCCCGCGCCCGTGAGCTGTGCGACGAGCTGGCCGCGCGCGAGGGTGTGGCCGAGCTGGTGCGCGACACGACGGGTCTGGTACTCTCGCCCTACTATCCGGCGGGCAAGATGGCTTGGATTCTCGCGAACGTTCCCACGGCTGCCGAGGCCGCGGCGGCAGGCGAACTGTGCCTGGGCACCATCGATGCCTGGGTGGTCTGGACGCTCACGGGCGGCGCGGAGTTTCGCTGCGACTGGTCCAATGCCAGCCGCACGCAGCTCTTCGACCTGCGCCGTGGCTGCTGGAGCGAGCCGGTGTGCGAGGCCTTTGGCGTCGATGCAGCCTGCCTGCCGCAGGTGACCGATTCCGATGGCCTGTTCGGCATGACGGACCTGGGCGGCTTTTTGCCGGCGCCCGTGCCCATTCACGGCGTACTCGGCGACAGCCATGCCGCCTTGTTTGCCCAGGGCTGCCATAGCCGCGGCATGGCCAAGGCGACCTATGGCACCGGCAGCTCGGTCATGATGAACGTCGGCGACGAGTTCGTTGCCAGCTCGCACGGGCTTTCGAGCTCGCTTGCGTGGCGTATGGACGGTGTGACCGAGTATGTTCTCGAGGGCAACGTGAGCTACGCCGGCGCCGTCAAGACGTGGCTGCGCGACGATCTTGAGCTCATCAACAATCCCGAGGAAGTCACCGACCTGTGCTACGCCGCCAATCCGGCGAGCCGCGTCTACTTTGTGCCGGCGTTCACTGGCCTGGGCGCGCCGCACTGGGCGAGCGATGCCGAGGGGTGCGTCTTTGGCATGACGCGCACCACGGGCCGCGCGGAGTTCGTGAAGGCTGCCGATGAGTCGATCGCCTATCAGATCTTCGACGTGATCGATGCGATGGTCGAGGATTCAGGCGCGGCGCTGGCCGAGCTTCGTGTTGACGGCGGTCCCACGCGCGACGCGTACCTGATGCAGTTTGAGAGCGACCTGGTCGGCTCGCCCATCCGCATTGCGAGCAACGACGAGATGAGCGGTCTGGGCGCGGCCTGGGCCTGCGGCATTGCGCTGGGCATGTACACGCGCGACGTCGTCGACGTCTACGGCGCCCGCGGCATCGTGGAGCCCGCCATGTCCGCCGACGAGCGCGCCAAAAAGATCGCCGGCTGGCGCCATGCTGTCGACGCCACAATTGCATACACTGCCTAGGCGGCTGCGCGGCGCCCAAGGATTTTTCTGGGACAGGGATAAAAAACTCATTGATCCCCGTCCTAGGCAGCTCATT
>DXMC01000008.1:2928-59936 GCA_019414365.1 Collinsella sp. | reverse complement strand
CCATGGAATACATGCGTGCCATGTGCGTGACCGGCGTAAACTGCTCGCTCACGTAGCCGCCCACGCGCTGGGTATAGCTGTCGGGCGTCACCAGGTCGGGGTAGGTGGCCTCGATCTGCTGGAGCTCAACGAGCATTTTGTCGAAGGCGGCATCCGTGATCTCGGGCGCATCGAGCATGTAGTAGCGGTAGGCGTGGTAATCGAGCTCGTGGCGCAGCTCGGCCGCACGCGCCGCCGCCTGGGCACGGGCATCGGCCGGTGCAGCGGTATCCTCGCTCGCGGGCGTTTTGGTATCGATATCTACACCGTCACCAAACAGGCTCGATTGCTCCATTGCGGCACTCCTTCGCTCGATTTCAAACGGATACTAGAGTACCACCGGTCACAATGGGGTCGAATCGCCCTTTCAAACCGCATCGAATCGGCAGCCGCCAGACCGGAGTGGATCGCGCGATCAACTCATGCCCTTGCCATTTCTAAATGATCCGTTTCCCCGTCCCCAACGGATCAATAAGAAAAGAGGGGACTGTCCCGCGTTGGCGGGACAGTCCCCTCTGGCTTCGATATGTGCAATACGGTTCGTTAGAAACCCTGACCGTTGCCCTGACCCTGACCCTGCTGGCCAAGCAGCTCCTCCAGATACTGGCGCAGCTGCTCGTCGGTAATACCGCCGTTGCCGGTATCGGTCGCGCTGTCGTTCTGCTGCTGGTTCTGCAGCTCCTCGTCGGAGCCCAGCTCAACCGTGACCTTCTTCTCTTCCTTGCCGCGCATGAGCGTGATCTCGACCTTCTCGCCCACCTCGTGGCTGCGCAGCGCGATGATCAGGCCGTCGGCGCTCGAAATCTCATCGTCGCCCAGCTTGGTGATGACGTCGCCCTCCTGAATGCCGGCCTTGGCGGCAGGACCATCCTCAACGACGCTCGCCACATACGCGCCGCTATCGGTGCTCAACTTGTTGGTGCGGGCGTTAAGCGCATTGACGCTCGAAAGCGTAGCGCCCATGTACGGATGCACCGGCGTCTTACCGTCGATGATCTGGTCGGCAATGTTCTTGGCGTAGTTAACCGGAATGGCAAAACCCACGCCCGAGCTGGAGCCCGAGTAGCTCTCGATAAGCGAGTTGATACCCACAAGCTCGCCATTGTCGTTGACGAGCGCGCCGCCGGAGTTGCCCGGATTGATGGCGGCATCGGTCTGGATCATGTTGGCATAGATGGTGTTGCCGCCGGTAGAGCTCATGGCCGTGGAGCGATACAGCGCCGAGACGATACCGGTGGAGACAGACTGTTCGTTGCCGAAGGGCGAGCCGATCGCCATGACCCACTCGCCCACGTTGAGCTTGGAGGAATCACCGATCTCAATCGGCGTGAGCTTGGAGGCGTCGGCGTCCTTGAGCTTGATGACGGCCAGGTCGCTCGAAGCGTCGTTGCCCACGAACTCGGCCTCGTAGGTGGTGCCGTCGTCCATGGTCACCACGTACTGGTCATAGCCATCGACCACGTGGTTGTTGGTGAGGATGTGGCCCTCGGTATCGAGCACCACGCCCGAACCGACGCTGCCCGAGTTGTCCGACTCGTCGGCAGACTGCGAAAGCGAGCCATTCTGGCTGCCGCTCGACGTGGCGGTGATGGAAACGACGGAGGGCAGGGCCTTGGCAGAAACGGCCTCGGCCAGCGTAGTGTCCTCGGAATCGATGGTGATCTTTTGCGTCGATGAACCCGAAGCACCCGCCGTCACGGCATTCTTGCCACCGCCGATATCGAGCGTGCCGCTCATAATGAGTGCAATGACCAGCAGGGCGCCGCAGGCACAGCCGGCAAGCGCCGTAATGAAGATCGGCAGCTTTTTGGTCTTGGTCTTGACTACCGTGTGCTTGTTTACAACCTGCTGGCCGCCCAGCGGCTTGCCGGTCTGCGTATCGTAGGCCTGCACGTAGGGATTGTTGCCGTCGGCAGGCGTCGACTCCACCTGCACGCGCGGCTGCTGCTGGGTCTCGCCGGCGTTGCCCGCATCCTGGGGACGCTGGGAATCGTACTCGCTCATAGCTGCGATCCTTTCGTCAAATAACCAAAGGCCCGCCAAACATGTGGCGGGCCATCATTGTTCACGTTGAGTTGTACCCCAATATGCGGGCGTACGTGTACGAGAACGCAATCTTTTAGGAAGGCTTAAGTTCTGCTGCAAACTCGAAAGAAACCCGCACCTGCGTCAAAACCACCACAAAGGTGCCTGTCCCCTTTGTGGTGGAAATCTAGTCCTTAAACAGATAGCCCACGCCGCGGACGGTGGTGATGTGTGCCGCGATCTGCGGGCCCACCTTGGAGCGGATGCGTCGGATGTGCACGTCGACGGTGCGCGTGCCGCCGCAGTACTCAAAGCCCCACACGCGGTGCAGCAGCACTTCGCGGCTGTAGGCGCGGTTGGGATGCGTCGCCAAAAAGCTCAGCAGTGAGTACTCCATCAGCGTCAGGTCGATGGGCTCGTTATCGAGCGTCACCTGGTAGGTGGCCAGGTTGATCTCGAGGTTATCGATATTGAGCACATCGTCGGCGGTAACGGTCTCCTCCTCGCCCATCAGGCGCTGCGCGCGAGCCTTGAGCTCGTTGGGCGTCGCCGTGGGGCATACAAAGTCGGCATGCGCGTGATTGGGCAGGCGCAAGGTACCGAGCGCCTCGTCGTCAACGATCACCAACATGGGGACGCCACCACGATCGTCAAGCCACTTGGCAATCTGATCGATGCGGTCGCTGCGGATGCCATCTGAATCGAGAATCAGCAGGTCAAAGTCGTGCGCCGCAGTTGGCGAATCGGGGGTTGCCAGGCTCACCTCGACACCCAGGGTAGTCGTCAAGCTGCGGGCAAACTCGTGGAAGCGCGTCGTGCGCGCCATGAACAGGGCACTCTTTTCGGACATATCGGCCTCCAAAGAAATGAGCTCAATCGTACTGGAACAAGCCAGCGCGATTAGGAGTTCGCCAGGTAGTGCTTGATCTCCCACTCGGTGATCGTAGACTCAAACTTATGCCACTCGTCGCGCTTCTTTTTGAGGAAGAAGCTGTGAATGTGCTCGCCGAGGGCATCCTTCATAAACTGCGAGTCCTCAAACACGTCAAGCGCCTCTTTGAGCGAGCGCGGCAGCGGCGCGTAGCCGGCCTCGACCATCTGACGGTCGGTAAGCTTGAGCGTCTCGGCCGTGGCCTCGGGCGGGAGTTCCAGCTTGCGCTCGATGCCGTCCAGACCAGCCGCCAGCGTGACGGCGTTGACCAGGTACGGGTTGGCCATGGGGTCGGGACTGCGCAGCTCGATGCGCGTGGACAGCGGCTTGCCGGGCTTGTAGACCGGGATGCGGACCATACTCGCGCGGTTGCGCAGGCCCCACGTGGCGTACTGCGGCACGGAGTCGCCACCCGTGGTGATGCGCTTGTACGAGTTGACCGTGGGATTGGTGATGGCGCTGATCTCGCGCGCGTGCGCCAAGATGCCGGCCATGTAGTGCTTGGCGATTTCGGAGAGGTGGTACTTCTCGTCGTCCTCGCCCCAAAAGACGTTGTTGCCGTCGTGGTCGAACAGCGACTGATGCAAAAACATGGCGCTACCGTCCTCGCCCGCCAACGGCTTGGGCATAAAGGAAGCGTGGCAACCGCTCTCGTAGGCCTGCTGCTTAATGATGAGTTTGGCCGTAGTGATGGCGTCGGACATACTCAGGGCCTCGGCATGGCGCAAGCTCATGCCGTGCTGCGAGCGGCCGGCGGCGTGGAAGGTGTACTCCACGGGCACGGACATCTTCTCGAGCGTGAGGACCGTGTTGCGACGCAGGTCGCGGGCGGCATCGCTCACCGAAAGATCGAAGTAGCCCACGTTGTCGAGCGGCTCGGGGGTGTGCTCGTCGGGGAAGTAGTAATACTCCAGCTCGGCACCCACGTTGAGCAGATAGCCAGCCTTCTCGGCCTTGCGGAACATGCGGCGCAGGGCATCGCGCGGGTCGCCGGCAAACGGCTTGCGATCGGGAGTGCACACATCGCAGAACACGCGGGCGACGCCGTTGTGGCTCGGGCGCCACGGCAGGATCTGGAAGGTCGAAGCATCGGGGAACGCCAGCATGTCGGCTTCCTCGGGCGTGGCAAAGCCCTCGATGGCGGAGCCGTCAAAGCCGATACCCTCCTCAAAAGCGACCTCGAGGTCCTCGGGGCTAATGGCAAAGTTCTTGAGGCGGCCGAGAATGTCGACAAACCACAGACGAACAAAGCGGATGTCACGCTGCTCTACGGAGCGGAGTACGTAATCGATGTTCTGCTGGTTCATGTCGCTCCCCTTTCTTTCGGGCGGGTTTCGACTGGTCTATATCGCAGATACTATCGCAGAAAAATGTTTCCGCAGGGTTAAAGCGTATCAAGCGCTCAAAAAACGTGCGCGAACAGGCAGTTGCGAACGAGTGGCTAGCGTTCAGATTCGGAGACAATTTGTCTACAAGCTCGTTCCAGCGTAGGGAACTCCATCGTCACTGCATCCCATACAACCGAGCGGTCGACATTGCCGTAATCATGCGCAAGATAATTTCTCATGCCGATAATTCCACGCCATTCGATTTCGGGATGAAGCCGCTGCGAGCGTTCCGACAACTTGCCCGCTTCTTCCGTCACCCTAAGCGCACACATCAAAAGGGAGTCCGCCAACGCCCTCGTCCGCACGTCATTCGCATGCAGAAACTGGTCCTCGGTGATATCAAAAGCCCTGATGCGCTCGTTCGTTTCAGAGATGGCTTCCAAAACCTCTTGAGCGCGAAGGCCGTCTGACTTACGCGCGATCATAAAGGATCACTCCTTCGCGCTCGATTACCGCGGCAAGATCGTCATCAAGATGATCACTCGAGACGAGGTCGACCTGCCTCCCGGTTTCTTTGCGCACCGCCTCACCAAACGCCGACAACGCGAAAAGGCCAAAGCCCTGATCGCGATCGACTTCGAGACGCAAGTCAATGTCACTATCGGCACGCGCCTCGCCACGAGCATACGAGCCAAAAAGAATCACGGTTTTGATGGCGGGAATCGAGCTGGCCGCCTCGCGGACGGCGGACTCAATCTGAGCAATATCCAAAATGTCTGCGGCGACGTTTTCGCTCGCAGAGTTTTTACCAAGTGAAGGAACAAACGGCAGCGAGCGCTCGCGCAGCATCTGCCTCATAAACATATTGACCGCTACAGACGAAGTCATGCCGAGTTCTTCGCATAGCTCGGCAAATGAATCTTTAATTGACGAGTCCACTCGTACACTCAGTACAGACGCAGCCATGGATACCTCCTGTATGACATTGTCTATATATTATCACACAAACTAGCGCGAGGTCGAAGCGCGGTGTTCGATGTGGCCGGGGATCTCGATGCGCTTGGGGGCGAGCTTTGCGGCATCGCCCACCGTAGTGGTAACAACGTCGATGCGCTCGGACAGGCGCTCGACCACGCGCTCGGCAATGGTGAGGGTGTCCTGCGCGGCCGTGGTCACACCGCCAAAGAGCACGTGGTTCCAGGGATAGTCGTCAAACGTCGCGATCTTGAGACCCGCCGGCAACGAGGGCCCCAGCTGGGCCAGCGCCTCGGTCAGGCGCAGGAAAACCAAGCCGTTGACGGCAATGAGGCCGAGCTTTTTACCCGCATACTCGCGGATGGTCTCGTCCAGGCGACTGACGCCCTCGACGCCACCGTCGGCCAGGGTGACGACCTCGCCCGCAAGACCGCGGCGCGAAAGCTCGTCGGCAAAGGCCTCGGCACGCTCGCGACGCACAGGGCTGTCGTCGCTTGCCTCGGTGAGCAGGCACAGGCGCTCGCTGCCCGCGACAGCCAAGGCGTCTACCAGGCCGGCAACCAGCTCGCGGTTGTTAGATGTCACCAAGTCAACACCGCCGTCGGCAACATCGCGGTCGAGCAGCACAACGGGCAGGCGCCCCGCGGCCGCGGCGATCGCCTCGTCATTGCCTCCGCAGGTATTGACGACCAGACCGTCCACGCCAGCGTCGATAAGCCTGGTGAGCGACTCTGCTTCCTTTGCGGGGTCGTTGCCGCTAATGGCCGTCATGAGCGAGCAGCCGCGCGCGGCGGCGCTGGCTGAAAGCCCTTCGAGCATGGCGCTCGAGAACGGGTTGGCGATGTCGGCCAGGATCACGCCGATGAGGTTGGTGCGCGAGCTGCGTAGATTGCGCGCGGCGGCACGCGGGCGATAGCCGGTGCGCTCGATGACCTCGGCGATGCGAGCACGGGTTTCCTCGGTCATTTGCCCGGGGCGGTTGTTGAGATAGCGCGAGACCGTGGCCGGGCTCACGCCCGCCTCGGCGGCAATGTCCTTGATTCTCATCTGCGCCATAGCGCACCCCGTTTCCCAATGTTGGCAGTCTGAGCCATTTTAGGCATTTTTTAAAAATCTCGGTTGCAAAACGCTGTAGGTGAGCAGCATCGTTTTTGCGTCTCGAGCAGATGCGATGATGGGCTAGATGGCCGAGTCTTTGGACAGCTCAAAATAATCGGGATGTAAGGCAATAACCGGGCCCTGCTCCTCGGGCATCAGGTGCAAGTGCGTCTCTGCCAGATAGCTCGCCGCGTCGGTATCGCCCCTCTTAATGGCCTCGAGAATCCGGCGATGCTGCCGACGAATCGGCTCCCAATCCAGGTCCTGCGACAACATACGCAACCAGTTGTATCGCTCAAAATGCGTGTTGATGCCCTTCATCCAATCCCACAACATGTGACGACCGGCAATCACAAAACACGTCTCATGAAACAGGTTATCCAGGTCGAAAAAGCGACGCGTTTCGCTATGGTCGAGCGACTCGGACTCGGCAAGAATCTGCTCAAGCCGATGCTTTTGCTCGGACGTGGCGGCCGAACAGCATTTAATAAGCACGCTTCTCTCGAGTTTCTCGCGCAAGAAACAGGCGTTTTCGGCGCGTTCCATGCTGATCTTAGAGACGTAGGTGCCGCTCTTGGGACGCGTTTCCACCAGCTCCTGCTCACGCAGGCGCACAAAGGACTCGCGAATGGGCGTGCGCCCGATTCCCGTCTCCTTTTCCAGACCAATCGCCGAAAGGCGCGTGCCGGGCTTGAGCTCGGCATAGATGATCTTGGAGCGCAATGCGTTGTATGCCTGGTCTTGCAGGCTCTGATAATGCTGGTGTTGTTCCATAAAGCCCTCGGATGAAGCCCACGGTTTGTCGAATATCACCCGTAATACTATCGCATCGACACGCCCCAGCTCCCAATCAGTCTTTTGGGACGTGTCTCTTTTACCTGCCCTGTCCTGTCGATCGGCACCCTTGCCACAAAAGGGGCCCATCTACTACGTTAACGCGGATAGCCTCGGCCATACCGAAAACCGTGAAAACAAAACCGCAGGTAGATAGCTTGTCGATTTTCGAAAAAACCGACTATGGTTGACCCCTGCGGCTTAAACGTAGTAGATAGGCCCTTTTCGTGGCGCAGCACTACTGCACCCCAAATTGGCACCCCGAGCCCTCGTGAGTTGCCAACAAGCTGTTCGCCCAGCGCTTTATCCGCGCGGCATTTGGAAAATAGCACCACCGCAAAACCCGCGAGTAGCGCTTACTTTGCTATATCTCACTATACTTTGCTATATCTTGCTATACTTTGCTATATCTTGCTATATCTTGAGCAAAGGTGGCTCACATGCAAACAAACCCTTTTAAGCCCACAGCAGGTAAAACACCTCCCACGATTATCGGCCGCGAAGATGTGCTCGAGGAATTCAATGAGGGCCTCGTCAACGGGCCTGGTGCCCCGGGGCGCCTAATGCGCATAGCCGGCGTCCGTGGAACGGGCAAGACGGTCCTCCTTGACGAGTGCTCACGTTTGGCGCAAAGCCGTGGCTGGACGGTCATAAAAGAGGTCGCAACCGAGGGACTTTGCCAGCGCATTCTCGAACAGCTGCAGCCCAAATTCCAGGCCAAACACGCCAGATTTGAGCCCACCGTAGCTGGCATATCCATCGGCAGCATAGATATTGAGCGAATCGGCCCATCGCTACGCGACGCCATGAGACAGACAATATCCAAGAATGGAAATGGCCTGCTCATCACTCTCGACGAGGTTCAAGACGCAGAGCTCGATGAGGTCCGAACGCTCTCCATTGCGATTCAGCAGGTTATCGGCGAAGACCTTGATATCGCCTTTGTTTTTGCTGGGCTGCCTTCGATGATTGAAAGCATCATCAACGGAAAGACACTTACGTTTTTGCGCCGTGCCCTCCCCTTTGATCTGAAGGCTGTGGCAGTAACCGAAGTGTCGTACTCCCTCGAGGAAACCATTGAAGCGTCTGGCATGGAGTTGCAGCCAGGTATTGCCGGCCAACTTGCCGAGGCAACGCAAGGCTATCCTTTCATGATCCAACTCGTTGGATACTACGCATGGCAGTTGGCAAGACGCGCACATACAGCGATTATTGGAGAAGAAGAAGCCGAGCGTGGCATTGCAACGGCACGCGAACGCTTCTGCGCCATGGTGATTGAGCCCGCGCTGCAGCGCATTCCGCCCACGTGCATCGCTTATCTGCTGAGCATGGCGTCTTTGGGGCAGACGAGCTCGACCAGCATGGTTGCCGATGCCCTAAACAAAACGCCTCAACAGGTGAGCTCCGTCCGCAGCCGCCTGTTAAGAGAATCGATTATCGAGGCTCCTTCGTACGGCAAGGTCTCATTTGCCATCCCCTACATGCGCGACTACCTCTGCGAACACAAAGCCGAACTGGAAGTTGAACTGTAGAAACGGCAACTGCCCTGCAAGACGAAAACCGTTTTCGTACGGATTTAAAGCAGACGTAAACGGTTTTCGTCTGTTTTACGTTCGGAAATAAGACGCAAATTGCACTTTCGTATGGTTTTACGCCAAACGCAACACGCTTTCGTCCGGCTATGCGTCCCCAATCCAGACGAAAAAGGCCCCGAGCTCGTGTGAGCTCGGGGTTCTTTGTGCCGCACATCTATGAGAGGGAATCGATGCGCACGGGCGCTACTCCATGTAGCCGCCCTGGGATGGCGGAAACCTCGTCGTTCCCCGCCTGATGGGCGTGCTCAAGGCATCCGTCCCCCTCTTTATCGACGTGACCGGCAAAAAGCTCGTCGAGGAAACTATCCGCACGCACCGCGATGTGGCCGACGCCATCGCCTCGCGCAATCCCACCGCCGCGCATGACGCGATGTATCTGCACCTGGTGTATAACCGCAACATGATTGCGGAGGGAGCAGAAGCAAAAGGCATTTAGGGCCCGACAATAATCTTTCTTTGGCAAAACGCAAGCGGCGGCCGTCCCGAAACCCGGGGCGGCCGCCGCTTTTTGCTATCTAGCGACTGGTGCCGCGGGGACAGCCCCATGCACCAAGGGGTTGACTAGAGTTCGCAGGCGATCTTGTAGCCATCGCCGATAGCGTCACGAATGTTGCCGCACTTCTGGGCATCGCCCAGCACGTGGGTGGAAACACCGGCAGCGGCAAGGTCGTCGGCAAGCTTGGTGTTGGGACGATAGCCCATGGCAAGCACCAGCGTATCGGCATCGGCGATGGTGTGGACCTCGCCGTCCTTTTCGTAACTGATGGTGTCCTCGGTGATCTCGGTCACCTTGGCCTCGGTCAGCACGTGGACGCCCTTGGAGAGCATGCGCGTGATGAGCACCGCGCGACCGGCGCCGCCCTCGTTAGCGGCAAGCGTCTTGGTCATCTCGATGACGGTGACGTCGCGATTGGCCGGCGACAGGTCGTTGACCAACGGGGCCAGGTAATCGGCCGTCTCGCAGCCGACGGTGCCGCCGCCCACGATGACAATCTTCTTGCCCGGGAAAGCCTTGCCGCCCAGCAGGTCATCAGCCGTCATGACCTGCTTAAAGCCCTGCATAAAGGCCGGGGCGATGGGTTCGGCGCCATAGGCCAGGACAACCTCGTAACCCGCGTAGTCGCGCTGAATGTCCTCGGCCGAGAGCTCGGTGCCAAAGACGCACGTGACGCCTGCCTCGGCCAAGCGACGGTACTGATACTTGATCACACGCGTGAGCTCCTGCTTTGCCGGCGGAACGGCCGCAATGCGCATCTCGCCGCCCGGCTCGTCCTGCTTATCCACGAGCACTACGTTGTGGCCACGCTTGGCGGCAATGTAGGCTGCCTCCATACCCGCAGGACCAGCACCCACGACCAGAACGTTCTTGGCCTCTGCGGCAGGCTCGTAGCCGGCCTCGTCGCGCTCCACGTCCGGGTTGACGGTGCAGGAGATGCGCTTGCCGAACATAATGCCGTTCAGGCAGCGCAGGCAGCCGATGCAGGGACGGATCTCGTCGGCGTTGCCGGCAGCCGCTTTGTTGCAGAACTCGGCATCGCACAGATTGGCACGGCCCATCATGCAGATGTCGGCAGCGCCGTCCTCGATCAGCTCCTCGGCGATCCAGGCCTCGTTGATGCGACCGACGGTGGCGACGGGAATGTTGACGTGCTTTTTGATCTCGCGCGAACAGGCGGCGTGCGAGGCCTGCTGGGTACCGGCGGCGGGAATGGCGGAGCCGCGCTTGATGGTGGTGCCGCCCGACACGTGGATCATGTCGACACCGGCCTTCTCCAGGCGACGCGAGACATAGATCATGTCGTTGAGGGTCAGGCCGCCATCGGTGTACTCGTCACCCGAGATGCGGACGTCGATGATGAAGTCCTTGCCGCAGCGTTCGCGAATCTCGGCGATGACCTCGAGCAAGAAGCGCATGCGGGCGTCGAGCGAGCCGCCGTACTCGTCGGTACGCTTGTTGTAGAGCGGGGTCAAAAAGCCGCCGAGCATGCCATGGGCGTGCGCCGCATGGACCTCAACGCCATCGACGCCGGCCTTCTGCATACGCACGGCGGCGTCGCCGAACTGATGCGTGAGCTCGTGGATCTCATCGACCGTGATGGGGCGCGGTGCCTCGCGGGCGTAAGACGGGCCCACAAAGGACGGAGCGATCAGGCGAGGCGTGCCCGGAATGTTAAAGGCCATGTAGGCGGGGTGGAAAAGCTGCGGCATGATCTTGCAGCCGTACTCGTGGACGGCCGCGGCGAGCTTTTCCCAGCCGGGGATAAACGTGTCGTCGTAGCAGCACATGTCACCCGGCAGATAGGTATAGGTGGGCTCGACCGTCACGACCTCGGTGATGATCAGACCCACGCCGCCCTTGGCACGGGCGCGGTAATGGTCGACCAAATCGTCGGTCACATAGCCGTGATCGGCCAGGTTGGTAGACACCGGCGGCATAAAGACGCGGTTCTTGACCTCGGTCGTTCCGACCTTGATCGGGCTAAAGAGCATCGGGTAGGAGGAGGACTCCATGCAGGCTTCCTTTCGTTTGAGCCGCTCGGCGGCAGTTGCTAACGTACTTATCGTACCAGCAACTGCCGTATCCGCACTCGCTCGCACTCTCCACCTTCAATCCCGACCCTCACAAAAAGTTGCGGTGGGATACGGAGTAGATGAGGCTTTTGACAGACAAAACAGTCCGTATTTCACCGCAACTGATGGGCGGGGTGGAATTGAGGGCTCAGATAGTCAGTCATGCCCTCATCCGCCACTTCCTCACCTACAGCGCGCCGTCCAGCATAAGGTTCACCTTGAGCACGTTAACCGTGGGCTCGCCGAACACGCCGAGGAAACGGCCCTTGGTGCACGCGGCGATGATGTCGCGCACCTCGTCCTTACTTTTGCCCGTGGCCTTGGCAAGGCGCGGGACCTGGTACTCGGCGGCATCCGGAGAGATCTCCGGGTCGAGGCCGGACCCCGAACACGTCACCAGGTCGACGGGCACAGCGTCCATATCGGCATCGGGGTTGGCAGCGCGGATCTTCTTCACGCGCGCGTCCACAAGCTGCCGATACTCCTCACTCGCCGGGGACAGGTTGGACGGGGCACCATACGCCATGAGCTCGCCGTCTTCGCCTTCGACAATTGACACGTTCTGGATGCGGCCCCACATGTGGTCCTCGTCCTCGAAGTTCTGGCCGATGAGCTCGGAGCCCACAACCTTGCCGTCGACCGTAATGAGCGAACCGTTCGCCTGATACGGGAACGCAACCTGGGCGATGCCGGTCACGACGAGCGTATAGCCCAGGCCGCAGACAACGGTAAACAGCGCGAACACGCCCAGTGCGCGCGATGCAACACCTTTGAACATACAAACCTCCACTTACATAATGCCGCAGAACGCGAGCAGCATGTCGATGAGCTTGATGAATACGAACGGGGCAACGATGCCGCCCAGACCCCACACGAGCAGGTTGTGGGTCAGCAGCTGTCCGGACGGGACCTCGCGGTACTTAACGCCCTTCAGCGCAGCCGGAATCAGCGCGACGATAACGAGCGCGTTATAGATGATGGCCGAAAGAACCGCGAACAGCGGGCTTGCCAGACCGAGGATATTGAGCGCGCCAAGGCCCGGGTAGATCGGCGAGAACAGGGCCGGAATGATAGCGAAGTACTTCGCCACGTCGTTGGCCACTGAGAAGGTCGTGAGCGAACCGCGGGTCATGAGCAGCTGCTTGCCAATACGCACGACCTCGATGAGCTTGGTGGGGCTGGAGTCGAGGTCAACCATGTTGCCGGCCTCCTTGGCAGCCTGGGTGCCCGTGTTCATGGCCACGGCGACGTCGGCCTGGGCCAGAGCGGGCGCGTCGTTGGTGCCGTCGCCGGTCATGGCGACCAGGTGGCCCTCACGCTGGAACTCGCGGATCTTCTCGAGCTTGCCTTCAGGGGTGGCCTCGGCCAAGAAGTCGTCAACGCCGGCCTCGGCGGCGATTGCCGCGGCGGTGAGCGGGTTGTCGCCCGTCACCATGATGGTCTTGATGCCCATCTTGCGCAGGTCGGCGAACTTCTCCTTAACGCCGGACTTGATGATGTCCTTGAGGTACACAACGCCCAGCACGCGGCAGTTCTTGGTCACGACCAGCGGGGTGCCGCCGGCCTTGGCGATGCGTTCGACGGCCTCGTCGCACTCCTGGGAGAACACGCCGCCGGCTGCCTCCACATAGGTGCGCACGGAATCGGCAGCGCCCTTGCGGATCTCATTGCCCTCGTAGTTCACGCCGGACATACGCGTTGCCGCGGTGAACGGGATGAACTCCATGCCCTTATCCTCGAGCGTGCGGCCGCGCAGACCGAACTGCTCCTTGGCGAGCACGACGATGGAACGGCCCTCGGGGGTCTCGTCGGCCAGCGAGGAAAGCTGGGCGGCATCGGCCAGCTCCGCGGGATCGACGCCGTCGACCGGGATGAACTCGGCGGCTTGGCGGTTACCCAGGGTGATGGTGCCGGTCTTGTCGAGCATGAGGATGTCGACGTCGCCGGCGGCCTCGATGGCGCGGCCGGACATGGCCAGCACGTTGGCCTCGTTCAGACGGCTCATGCCGGCGATGCCGATGGCGGACAGAAGGGCGCCGATGGTAGTGGGAGCCAGGCACACGAGCAGCGCCACGAGCGTGGTCACGGCCGTGGGGTTGACCATGTCGTTAAGACCGACCGAGAAGCAGGAGTAACAATACAGGGCCAGCGTGACCAGGATAAAGACGATGGAGAGGGCCACCAGGAAGATCTCCAGAGCGATCTCGTTAGGGGTCTTCTTGCGCGCGGCACCCTCGACCATCGCGATCATCTTGTCCAGGAAGCTCTGGCCGGGCTCACTGGAGATCTTGACGATAATCCAGTCGGACAGCACCGTGGTACCGCCGGTAACGGCAGAGCGGTCGCCGCCGGCCTCGCGGACCACGGGGGCGGACTCGCCGGTGATGGCGGACTCGTCAACGGAGGCAGCGCCCTCGATGACGTCGCCGTCGCCGGGAATCTGCTCGCCGGCGCGTACGATCACCAGGTCGCCGCGCGTGAGCTCGGTGCCGGGAACGACGGTGAAGTGCTCCTTGTCCTCAACGGACTCGATGCGATGGGCCTCGACATCCTTCTTGGCCGCACGCAGGGAATCGGCCTGAGCCTTACCGCGGCCCTCGGCAAGCGCCTCGGCGAAGTTCGAGAACAGGTCGGTGAGCCACAGGATGACCGCGATGGCGACCACATAGTAGGTGGGCACACCCGCGTCCTGCACACCGAAGATGGAAGCGACGGCCAGGACGGAGGTCATGACGGCTGAAAGCCACACCAGGAACATGACCGGGTTTTGAATCTGGACGCGAGGGTCCAGCTTGGCAAACGAGTCGCGGACCGCGCGGCCCATCATGTCTTTTTGCATAGTCATAAATCTGCGCCCTCCTTTACGCAATCATCTGGAAGAACTCGGCAACGGGGCCAAGCGCCAGGGCCGGGAAGAAGCTCAGGGCACCGATCAGCAGAACGATGAACACGAGCAGGAATACGAACATGCCGTTGGTGGTAGACAGGGTACCGGCGCTCTCGGCGACCTTACCCTTCTTGGCCAGCGAGCCGGCGATAGCCAGCGTACCGATGATGGGCATGAAGCGGGCGAACAGCATCTCGAGGCCGAGCATGACGTTGATCCAGGGAATGTTGCAGTTCATACCTGCAAACGCCGAGCCGTTGTTGCCGCCGCATGAGGTGAAGGCATACAGCACCTCGGAGAAGCCGTGCGCGCCACCATTGTTGAGCTGGTCGGCAAGACCGGGCACCATGCAGGCGATGGCCGAGCACACCAGAATGGCAAACGGAGTTGCCAGGCACAGGACGACTGCCCAGCGCATCTCGCCCGGCTCGATCTTCTTGCCCAGGAACTCGGGCGTGCGGCCGACCATAAGGCCGGCGATGAACACTGTGAGGATGGCGAAGCCGATCATGCCGTACAGGCCGCAACCCACGCCGCCGAAGACGACCTCGCCCAGAGCCATCTGGAGCATCTGGACAAAACCGCCCAGCGGGGTGTAGGAGTCGTGCATGGAGTTAACCGAGCCGTTGGAAGCGGCGGTGGTGTAAGCCGACCACGTGGAGGAGGTGGCGATACCGAAGCGGCTCTCCTTGCCCTCCATGTTGCCGCCGGCCTGGCCGTCGGTCATCTCGATATTGACCGCTCCGCCATCGGCCAGCTGCGGGGTGCCCGCATGCTCGTTGACGGCGATGATGCCGGTGAAGATCACCAGCAGGATGAACATGGCGGCAAAGATGGCCTTGCCCTGCTTGGTGTTCTTGACGCCGATACCGAAGGTGAAGCAGCAGGCGGCCGGGATCAGCAGCAGGCTGGTCATCTCGATGATGTTGGTGAAGGCACTGGGATTCTCATACGGATGGGCGGAGTTCACACCGAAGAAGCCGCCGCCGTTGGTGCCGGACTGCTTGATGGCGACCTGAGGAGCCGCGGGCCCCTGGGGCAGGAACTGCTCGGTGACCACGCGCGCGCCCTCGACAACCTTGCCGTCGACCTTGACCGTGTCGCCCTCGATCTGGGCGCCGTCGATGACGCTCCAGCCGCCGTCTGCATTAGGCTGGACAGCGACGGGCTCTACGAGCTCAGCCTTCTGAGCCGGCTGGAAGTTGGAGATGACGCCACCGGCAGCCAGGCAGATGCCGAACACGAGGTTCAGCGGGATGAGCACATACAGGACGGTGCGGGTGAGGTCGACCCAGAAGGAACCCAGACCCTGCTCCTTGACCTGACGGAAGCCGCGGATCAGCGCGAACATGACCGCGATACCGGTACCAGCGGAAACGAAGTTCTGCACGGTGAGGCCCATGAACTGCACGAAGTAGGACAGGGTGGTCTCACCGGAGTAGGACTGCCAGTTGGTGTTGGTTATGAAGGAAGCAGCCGTATTGAACGACAGATCCCATGACACACCCGGCAGGTGCTGGGGGTTGCCTGGCAAGAAGGACTGAAGCGCCTGGAGCGCCACAAGAGCCGCGAGGCCGATCCCCGAAAAGACCAGCACGCTCGCCAGATAGCGCCTACACCCCATCTGCTCTGCCGCGTCGATGCGAAGCAGACGATAGACGCCACGCTCCACAGGAGCAATCACAGGCGACAGGAACGTATGCTCACCATCCATGATATGGGCCATGAACCGACCGAGCGGAACGGCCAGGACGACGAGCACGGCAAAGTACAAGATGTACTGAATCGCAGCGTCCATAGTTTACGAATCACTCCTCATCAGAATGTAGATGTAATAGATAAGGAGTCCAATGCAGACGACTCCGATGATGGGAATGAGGATGTCCATTTACCGCCCCTTTCACACGCGGTCCGATGTCTCGGACGCCTGCCCTCGCAAGCGTCTGGGGACAGTAAACGCTTCTAGGTGTTAAAGAGGCGTGAGGGCTGGGGCTCACGACCTTAAGATGCCGTAAAGATGCAGGTAGAAAGCACTATTGCGGCTGCAGTGCGCCTATACTCGACCTCGCGAGCATACAGTGGCGTCCTCACCGCGTATGCACGCATGGACAACGCTTCAGAAAGGCTACGCTATGCAGCGCGACGCATCGGACACTCGCGTCAATCCAGACCTCATCCTCAAGGCAATTGAGAAAGACGAGGCCGCCGATGACGCGCGAACCAGCCGGGGACACCTCAAGATTTTCTTTGGCTACGCTGCTGGCGCAGGCAAAACCTATGCGATGCTTCAAGCCGCCCACGCCGCCAAGCGGCGAGGTGTCGACGTCGTCGCGGGATACATCGAGCCGCACGAACGTCCGGCAACTGCCCATCTTGCACAAGGGCTTGAGAACGTGCCCTGTAAACTCATCGAGCACAACGGCATTGCGCTCAGCGAGTTCGATCTAGATGTGGCTATCGAGCGCGCCCCTCAGCTCATCCTTGTCGACGAGCTCGCCCATACGAATGCGCCGGGGTCTCGCCACGACAAACGCTATCAAGATGTCGAGGAACTTCTACATGCGGGCATCGACGTCTATACGACCGTAAACGTTCAGCATATCGAGAGCCTAAACGACATGGTTGCATCCATCACCGGCGTTGTCGTGAGCGAACGAATCCCCGACCGTATCTTCGATGATGCCGACCAGGTCGAGCTCGTCGACATAGAGCCCGAAGACCTACTTGAGCGCCTTCGCGCCGGCCTCGTCTACCGTCCCGCACAAGCCGACCGAGCGCAACAGCATTTTTTTACCGTCGAGAACCTCACCGCACTCCGAGAAATCGCGCTGCGCCGCTGCGCCGATCGCACCGGCCACCTCACAGACGCTGCACGCGTGCTGGGAAACCGTGACTACTACACCAAGGAGCGTATCTTAGTCTGTGTCTCCCCGGCGCCGACCAATCCCCGCATCGTCCGTGCCGCCGCACGCATGGCGAAAGCGTTTCGCAGCGAGCTCGTCGCCCTGTTCGTAGAGAGCCCGCGCACGCAAGCCATGAGCGATGATGAGCGCGCCAAGCTTGCAGACAATATCGCCCTAGCCGAGCAGCTCGGAGCACATATGGAAACCGTCTATGGCGACGACGTCGCGTTTCAGATCTCCGAGTTCGCGCGCCTGTCGGGTATTTCGAAGATCGTCATGGGGCGCACGGGTGAGCACAGCAGCGTCCGTCAGGCCCTCTTTGGCCGCAAATCTCTCGTAGAACAGCTCATAACATTCGCCCCGAACCTCGACATTTACATAATTCCAGACCAGTCGACTCCGCCCTCCCGACCCAAAGGACGCCGCCATGCGCTCGCCCTGCAGCCGCCCAGCAGCCGAAACGTGCTTCGCACGCTGGCCCTCTCTCTTGTCGCCACGGCGATCGGCACGGCTTTCCGCCATCTGGGATTTGCCGATTCCAGCATCATATCCCTCTATATCCTCACGGCCCTGCTGACCGCCGTCACCACGACGGGGCGTATCTGCACGATCGTATCGAGCGTGCTCTCTGTAGTGCTTTACAACTTCTGCTTTGTAACGCCTCTGTTTTCGCTCGCCAGCTACGACCGAAGCTATCTGGTCACGTTCGGCATCATGTTCGCTACCGCTATGGTCGCCGGCGAGTTAACTGCGCGCATCGCCGACAATGCCCGTACCTCCGCCGAGAACGCATTCAAAACGCGCGTACTCCTCGAAACGAACCAGCTCTTACAGCAAGCCCATAGCGCGGAGGAGTGCGCCCGCGTCGCCATGAACCAACTCGTCAAACTGCTAAAACTCGACGTGGTCTTCTACCCCGCCGAACACGGCACGCTCGGCAAGGCGCTCTATGAGTCCGCTGGCACCGAAAACCGATCCGCGTCGCTGCTCACCGACTACGAGCGCGCCGTTGCAACCTGGACCTTCACCAACAACAAGCGCGCGGGCGCAAGCACGCGGACCCTGCCTGAGGCGCGCTGTCTCTACCTCGCGGTTCGCACCGGCGACAAGGTATTCGGTGTCATCGGCATCGCCCTGGAGGGGCGCGAGATCGAAGCCTTCGAGCATTCGATCGTCCTATCTATCGTAGGTGAATGCGCCTTGGCGCTCGAAAGCGACCGGGCGGCGCAAGAGCGCGAAGAGGCTGCGGTCTTGGCGAAAAACGAGCAGCTGCGCGCCAACCTTTTGCGCTCCATCGGCCATGATTTGAGGACACCCCTCACGGCTATATCCGGATCTGCGGCAATCCTTCGGAAGAGCGACGAGAAGCTCAGCCTCGAACAACGCCGCGATCTCGCCGATGCCATCTACGACGACTCCCTCTGGCTTATCGATACCGTGGAGAACCTCCTCGCCATCACACGCGTCGAGGACGGCACCATTCGCCTCAACTTCACATCCGAGCTTATCGACGAGGTCATCGAGGCCGCCCTCAGCCATGTCGCACAAGCATCGCATGGACGTGTTGTCACCATCGAGCACACTGACGACATCCTGCTGGTACGCATTGACGTCCATCTCATCATGCAGGTGCTTACGAATCTCATCATGAACGCCTTCAAATACACGCCCGAGGACTCGACTGTCACCATCAGCGCACGTCGCGAGGGCGCGTTCGTCGTGGTGGACGTCGCAGACGATGGACCGGGTGTGGCAGACTGCGACAAGCCTCATATCTTTGAGCGCTTCTTCACCTCAAGCAATACGCGGCCCGTGGATTCGCGTCGAAGCATCGGCCTTGGGCTGTCGCTCTGCCGCTCCATCGTGGAGGCGCATGGCGGCGTCATCGAAGTTCGCGACAACCACCCCCATGGGGCCGTCTTCCGTTTTACCCTGCCCGCTGAGGAGATCGAGATTCATGAATAATGCCGCTAAGCCACGCATCCTCCTGGTCGAAGATGACCTGACCGTTCAAAACCTCGTTTCGACCGCGCTTGACCTCCACGGCTATGTCGTGAGCAAGGTTTGCGACGGCCAGGCCGCCATCATGGATGCGGTGTCGCACGGCCCCAGCCTCATCATGCTCGACCTCGGCCTTCCCGACATTGACGGTATCGAGGTCATCACGAAGATCCGAAGCTGGTCGGCAGTCCCCATTATCGTCATTTCGGCGCGCACCGAAGATTCCGACAAGATTGCAGCACTTGACGCAGGGGCAGACGACTACCTCACCAAGCCCTTTTCTGTGGATGAGTTGCTCGCGCGCGTCCGTGCGAATTTGAGGCGCTCCTCGATGGCGTCGAGCGAGTCGACAGAAGCGAGCACGTTCGACAACGGTCCGCTGCATATCGACTATGCCGCGGGATACGCGACGAAAGACGGACGCGAGCTCTCGCTCACCCCAACCGAGTACAAATTACTCGTCCTTCTGGCGAAAAACGTCGACAAGGTGCTCACCCACACCTTCATCACCCGCGAGATATGGGGCACGAGCTGGGACAGCGATCTGGCGAGTCTGCGCGTGTTCATGCGCACCCTGCGCAAGAAGATCGAGGCAGACCCCTCTCACCCCAAGATGATTCAGACGCACATGGGTGTCGGGTACCGCATGCAGCGTCTCTAGCCCACCCCACAAAAAAGTTGCGGTGGAATACGGAGTAGATAAGGCCTTTGACGGCCAAAACAGTCTGTATTTCACCGCAACTGATGGGCGGGATGGAGTTAGAGGCCCAGGTAGTTGGTCATGCCTTCGACGGCGAGATTGGCGCTCGCTACGGCATGGACCACGGTGAGCGGGCCGTTGACCACATAGTTAGCGATACCCAAAAATACTCTTCAACTCGCCACACTCTCCCCCAAATGTGCAAAGCGCCCCGCGAACGGATGCTCGCGAGGCGCTTGGATGACGGACCTTACTTGATACCGCGGCCCAAGTCTTCGGCAATTTTGTCCACGCCCTTAAGTGCGGCGCAAGTCTTTTTGTTGGAGCAATGTCCCGTGCAAACGCCGCCCTGAGCGCAGTCGGCGCAGGTTCCCTTGCGGTAGATGCGTACGCACACGGCGACAAACGCAATACCGATAACAGCCAGTACAACAATATCGATAGGTGCCATAGCAAGCCTCCTCTAGTTAGCCACCACTTACTTTACCCCATTCCCCACCTACCAAAAAGGGACAGGTTTATTTTGGTCGGTTTTATCTGCGGAAACGCCACATCTCCCCCACCAAAAAGCCCGAGTGTCGCTGGGACACCCGGGCTCGCGGAAAGGGGCTAATCCTTATTCGGACTTAAGCGGAAACTGCGGCGGAAGCGGTGTTGGTCTCGTCCTCGTCGGTCCAAGCGTGCTTAGGCATGGGACGGAAGATCTGGAAGAGCATCGCAACCAGCAGCACAATGGCTACAACCGTCCAAATACCAAACTGGCCAAGGACAAGCAGGTTGTAGAACTGGTTGATGAACAGGCCGATCACCCATGCGAAGGCGCACTCGTAGCCGATGGCAATCGCGGTCCACTTGCCGGAGTCCATCTGATTGCGAATGGTGCCCATGGCGGCAAAGCACGGAGCGCACAGCAGGTTGAATGCACCAAAGGCAACGCAAGCACCCATGGTCGGGAACATGCCGGCAAACGCGGTCCACAGGCTCGGGTCGGTCTCGGCGGCGTCGGCCACGGACAGCAGCGAGCCGGCGGTGGCGACGACGTTCTCCTTAGCGACAAGGCCAGAGACAGTCAGCGCAGTTGCCTGCCAGGTGCTAAAGCCGAGCGGGGCGAAGATCCAAGCGACCAGGTTGCCGAGCATGGCAAGCACAGAGTAGTCCATGAACTCCTCGGGGATGCCCTCCATAGCAGGCAGGAAGCCAAACGTGCCGTTGTAGCTACCAAAGTTGGACAGGAACCAAACCACGACGGTGGACGCGAAAATGACCGTGCCGGCCTTCTTGATAAAGGCCCAGCAGCGCTCCCACACATGCAGCGCCCAAGAGCGGATCGCCGGGAAGTGGTAGGCGGGAAGCTCCATAACGAACGGCGTCGGACGGCCGGCGAAGAGCTTGGTCTTCTTGAGCATGAGGCCCGAGGCGATGACGGCGAAGACGCCCAGGAAGTAGAAGAGCGGGCTGATCCACGCGGCGGTGGTGGAAGAATCGCCGATGATGGAACCCATGAGCAGGGCGATGATCGGCAGCTTAGCGCCACAGGGAATAAACGTGGTGGTCATGACCGTCATGCGGCGGTCCTTCTCGTTCTCGATGGTCTTGGTGGCCATTACGCCGGGGACGCCGCAGCCCGAGGATACGAGCATGGGGATGAACGACTTACCGGACAGGCCAAAGCGGCGGAACACGCGGTCCATGATGAAGGCGACGCGGGCCATGTAGCCGCAGTCCTCCAGGAAGGACAGCATGACGAACAGCAGGAACATCTGCGGCACAAAGCCGAAGATGGCGCCCAGGCCGCCGACAATGCCGTCGCAGACCAGCGAATCGACCAGGCCACCGTCCTCGGTGCCGCCCGCCACAAGGGCGTCGTGGACCATGGTGGTAATACCCGGAACATACGGGCCATACTCCGCCGGGTCAACCGAATCGGCAGCATCGCCCGCGGCCTCGACAGCTGCGTCGTAGGCGTCGCGACCCTGGCCGAGCACATACCAACCGTCGGTACCAAAGAGCTGGTCGTTGGTGAAGTCGGTCACCGTGCCGCCCAAGGTAGAAACGGCGATGTAGTACACGCAGAACATGATGACCACAAAGATCGGCAGGCCCAGGATACGGTTGGTAACCACGCGGTCGATCTTCTCGGAGGTGCTCATCTTTGCCGGAGCCTTGGTGAGGCACTCGTCAATGATGTGGGCAATCACGCCGTAACGCTCGCCGGTGATGATGGACTCGGCGTCGTCGTCGCAGTCCTGCTCGCACCGGGCGACCAGCTGCTCCACGCGAGCGGCCTTCTCCTTGGTGAGGTTGATGAGCTTGCAGGCGTCCGCATCGCGCTCGAACAGCTTGACGGCGTAGTAGCGACGCTTGTTGGCGGGAACGCTCGCCGGCAGGTTGTTCTCGATGTGGGTCAGAACGTCCTCGATGGCGGAATCGAACCTGTGCGCCGGCGCGTCGGCCTTGGCAGCCGCCGACTTCTTGACCTGCTCAAAGAGCTCCTTGATGCCCTTGTTCTTAAGAGCCGAGATCATCATGACCGGACAACCGAGCTTCTTGGAGAGCTTGTCCGTGTCGATCTTATCGCCGTTCTTCTCGACCAGGTCGGCCATGTTGAGGGCAACGACCACGGGCAGGCCGGTCTCGATAACCTGAAGCGCCAGGTACAGGTTACGCTCGAGGTTGGTGGCATCGACCACCTGGACGACAACATCGGGCTCGCCGCTCATGAGGTAATCGCGCGAGCATTGCTCCTCGGGGCTGTAGGGGGAAAGCGAGTAGATGCCAGGGAGGTCCGTGATGGTAACGTTCTTGTCGCTTAGGAGCTTGGCTTCCTTTTTCTCAACCGTGACCCCGGGCCAGTTGCCAACGTAGCCGTTGGCGCCGGTGATCAGGTTGAAAAGCGTGGTCTTGCCGCAGTTGGGGTTACCCGCCAGTGCGACATGGATCTGAGAATCCGCCATTCAATCCTTCTTCCTTGTGTGCCTGCGCTGCTTTCTCCGCGCGGGCTGGATAATGTGCTTCAAAGATGCTGCGTTAAGTTAGAAAAACCTAACTTTATCTGCAGAAATATGCGCCGCGAGTCCTTACTGAACCTCGACGACGGCGGCCTCCTCCTTGCGGATGGAAAGCTCGTAGCCGCGCACGTTGATCTCGACCGGATCACCGAGCGGCGCAACCTTCACGACCTTGAACGAAGTGCCCTTGATGAGCCCCAGGTCCATAAGGTGGCGGCGAAGCGCACCCTCACCGTGAAGCTTGACGATGGTGGAGCTCTCGCCCACCTTAACGTCACCCAACGTCTTCATTTACTTGTCCCCCTTTCAGTGCGTACAGAAATACCGTCGACTAACCGACGGTCATGATGTGCATGGCAACCTTGGAATCGATGCCAAAGCGTGCGCCCAGCACCGTGACGATGATATTGGCGCCACTCGAGCTCACCACGTGGATTTCGTTGCCCTCGACAAAGCCGAGGTCCTTGAGGTGGTGCTTCATATCCTCATTGCCCTTTACACGAGACACGCGCACGGTTTCGCCCGCTTTTACCATCGAAAGCGGCATTGCCGGCATCTGCGGTCCGCAAGACATGAGTGGCTCCTAACGTCAGTTCGTCCTTAACATCGACGCGGTAAAAGTTAACCACGCCTATGTTCGCTTTAGTAAACTAACACGTGGTTAACTTTTTGGAAAGGGTCCCCATCCAGATTTCGAAAAAGTTTCCCATACGAAACAAAGGCACCGCAAAGACCGTCTCTTTGCAGTGCCTATTGATACCAATTTATGTAACAGAGGGGACTGCCCCTTTGTCACATTGTTGAGGTTAGAGCGAGAGGTTTCTGATCGATGTGACGCAGGAGGCCTCATCCACGCCCGAAACGCGAAAGACGACGTCTTCGCCACATTCGCCGCAGAGTGCCATGAGCCCTATAACGTCGCGGCCATCCGTGTGGCGATCGCCGATACTGACTGACACGTCGCTACGATGCTTGGCAATGATGTCATAGAGCAGCGCAACCGGGCGGGCATGTAATCCCAACGGATCTTTAATCGTCTTTGTAAACTCGACCATGTCCCCTCCCACGACATCGCACATTCGGCCGGCAAACCCAGCCACGTGGTAGTTATTGTACGTTACCGGCGCACCCCCGTCCCATAAAAAACGAGGGAAGGCACGCGTCCTTCCCTCGCAACGGGCAATATGTAGCCGCTTGCCTACATCAGGCGCAGGCTGACGTCCTTGAGCTGGGCGCCGGAAACGGCACTCGGGGCGCCCGACATGAGGTCGGAGCCGCTGGCCGTCTTGGGGAACGCCATGACGTCGCGGATGGAATCGGAGCCGGTGAGCAGCATGCACACGCGGTCCAGGCCCAGAGCAAAACCGCCCATCGGGGGCGCACCAAACTTGAGAGCCTCCATGAGGAAGCCGAACTGCGACTCGGCACGCTCCTCGGTAAAGCCCAGGAGCTTGAGCATGGACATCTGCATCTCGGCGTTGTGGATACGCATACCGCCGCCACCGGCCTCAAAGCCGTCCATGACAAAGTCGTAGGTGCAAGAACCAGCCGCCAGCGGATCGGCCTCGATCTTGGCGATGTCGGTCTCGGTCGGCAGGGTAAAGGGCTGGTGCTCAGCTGCATAGGCCTTGCGGTCCTCATCCCAGTGGAACAGCGGGAAGTTGACGACCCACAGGAAGTCGTGGCCCTCGCGCTTGATCTCGAGCGCGTTAGCCATGTGGGAACGCATGCCGCCCAGGATCTCGTCGGAGAGCAAGCGCGGGCCGGCGGCGAACATCACGAGGTCGCCGGGCTCGACGTTCATACGCTCGCGCAGAGCCGCCATCTCCTCGTCCGAGAAGAACTTGACGATGGGGCTGTTGATGGAGCCGTCCTCGCGGAAGGCGATCCAGGCCAGGCCCTTAGCGCCAAACGTGGAGGCCACGCCGGCAAGCTTATCGATCTTGGCACGTGCCCAGGCACCGGCGCCCTTGGCGTTGATAGCCTTGACGACAGAGCCCTCCTCGTTTGCGGCAGTCGCAAAGACCTTGAACTTGGAGTTGGCAAAGATGTCGGTCAGGTCGACCAGGTGCATACCATAGCGGGTATCGGGCTTGTCGGAGCCATAGGTGTCCATGGCCTCCCAGTAGTTCATGCGGCGCAACGGCGTGGGCATCTCGACACCCATGCGGCCGAAGGCATCGGCCAGGACTTCTTCGAGCGCGCTCATAACGTCGTTCTGGTCCACGAAGGACATCTCGATATCGACCTGGGTGAACTCGGGCTGACGGTCGGCGCGCAGATCCTCGTCGCGGAAGCACTTGGCAACCTGGTAGTAGCGCTCGACGCCACCGACCATGAGCAGCTGCTTCAGAAGCTGCGGGGACTGCGGCAGGGCGTAGAAGTTGCCCGGCTGAATACGGCTGGGAACGATGAAGTCGCGAGCGCCCTCGGGCGTGGACTTGAACAGGGAGGGCGTCTCGACCTCCATGAACTCACGGTTGTGCAGCGCCTCGCGAATGGCAAAGGTAAAGTCGGAGCGCAGCTTAAGGTTGGCCATCATCTCGGGACGACGAAGGTCCAGATAGCGATAGCGCAGGCGGGTGTCCTCGCTGGTCTCGATGCCGTCCTCGATCTGGAACGGCGGGGTGACGGACGTGTTGAGCACCTCGGCGTGGTCGGTCAGGACCTCGATCTCGCCGGTCGCGAGCTTGGTGTTGGTGGTCTCCTCGCCACGGGCGCGCACAACGCCGTGGATCTTGATGGGCCACTCGGGACGCATGGTCTCGGCGATCTTAAAGGCATCGCCGTCGGAGTGCTCGGGGTCGAAGGTGAGCTGCGTGATGCCCTCACGGTCGCGAAGGTCGCAGAAAATAAGGCCGCCGTGGTCGCGGCGACGGCTCACCCAACCGGTGAGGGTGACCTCTTCGCCCACGTTCTCGCGACGAAGCTCGCCGCAGGTACGGGTGTGCATGGAATGCTCGTCGATGGGACGGGTCTGGCTCATACCAGTGATCCTCCTTTATGGATCTGTGCCGCCCCGTGTCGTTCCGGGCGGCGTCGTACAGATTTGCCCAGCCTGCGTAAACCGCGCAGCCAGACATGGCGTTCTATCTTATCGCACCTGTGTCGATGTGCCGCGGAAAAGTAGCTCATGCCCAAAGACTTGACGGAGACGAAACAATTGGTGCACCGCGGCCGTCGCCAAGGCGTGCCACGTGCGACAATGTGCCCCAATACAACTGCACGCGGAAAGGCCCGCCATGACTGCACGCCTCATCGTTATGGATATCGACTCCACACTCATCAACCAGGAGGTTATCGATCTTTTGGGCGAGGAGGCCGGCGTAGGCGAGCAAGTGGCGAAGATCACTGAGCGCGCCATGCGCGGCGAGCTTGACTTTAAGCAGGCGCTCGAGGAGCGCGTGGGGCTGCTTGCCGGCTTGGACGAGAGCGTGTTCGAGCGCACGTTTGAGCGCGTGACGTTTACCCCCGGCGCGCTGGAGCTTGTGCGCTCGGCGCACAGCAAGGGCTGGAAAGTCGGCGTGGTAAGCGGCGGCTTTCACGAGGTCGCCGATAAGATCGTGGCCGCCGCGGGCATCGACTTTTGCCTCGCTAACCGCCTGGAGGTCGTGGACGGCAAGCTCACCGGTAAGTTGGCTGCGGACATTGTGACCAAGGAGTCCAAGCTCATCCAGATGCTGGATTGGGCAGTTGAGTGCGGCGTCGACATGGCCCATACCGCGGCGATCGGCGACGGCGCCAACGACATCCCCATGATTCAAGCCGCGGGCACCGGCATCGCATTTTGCGCCAAGCCCAAGACGCGCGAGGCCGCCCCGTTTGCCATCGACGAGCGCAACCTGATGCTCGCCATGGACATCATCCTGCGTGACTAGCCGATCCATCTAACAATAGAATCAAATCTTCTATGTCTAGTTTCCGAACAGTTTTGTCTTAATGTTCGGAAACAGCCCCTCGAGTGCTAGACTTTGCACCGTCGAAGGGAGCATATATGGATAAGCGAGATCTTGAGCATTTGCTGAGCGATGTTGCCGGCGGGGCAGTCACCCCTGCCGACGCCCTCACACGCATCCAGACGGCTCCGACCGCCGATCTGGGTTTTGCGCAGCTCGATCTTTCGCGCGGGGTGCGCCAGGGAGCCGGCGAGGTTGTCTACGGTGCCGGTAAAACCGCCGAGCAAATTGCCGCCATTATCAAAGCGCTGCGCGATGCCGGCCAGGAGCGCATCCTGGTCACGCGCCTGGATGCCGAGAAGGCAATCCGCACCTCGGAGCTCCTCGACAACGGCATCGACCTGGGATATGTCCCGGACGCACAGCTCGCCCTCGTGGGCGGCAAGCCCTCCCCTACCGGCAACGGACGCATCGTTGTCGCCTGCGCCGGCACGAGCGACCTGCCCGTCGCCGAGGAAGCCGCGTTGACGGCTGAGTTCTATGGCAACGAGGTCGACCGCCTCTACGACGTGGGTGTCGCCGGTCTGCACCGTCTGCTCGCGCATGCCGAGGAACTTGCCCAGGCACAGGTGGTCATCGCCATCGCCGGCATGGAGGGCGCCCTGGCGAGCGTTATCGGCGGTCTGGTGAGCTGTCCGGTCATCGCCGTTCCCACCAGCGTGGGCTACGGCGCAAGTTTTGGTGGCGTAGCCGCACTGCTCGCCATGCTCAACTCCTGCGCCAGCGGCGTCTCGGTCGTCAATATCGACAACGGCTTTGGTGCCGCCTATCAGGCAAGTCTTATCAATCATCTGAGCGCCGGCACGTCCTGCGCCCGCTAAGGAGCATCCCATGTCCAACCATCAGCACACGCTTATCATCGACGGCACCTCGGGCATCAGCGGCGACATGACTGTCGCGGCCCTGCTCGACCTGGGCGCCAGCGAGGAGCATCTGCGCGAACAGCTCGCCACGCTGCCGGTCGACGGCTTTTCGATCGCTGTGACGCGCGTAAACAAGCACGGCATCGACGCCTGCGATTTCGACGTCCAGCTTGCAGAGGGTCTCGAGAACCATGATCACGATATGGCCTGGCTCTACGGCAACGAAGCAGCTGTCGAGCATATGCATGAGCATGGGCACCATCATCACGACCATGTCGAGCACGATCACTGCCACGAGCACGACCATGAGATCCACGGCCATGGCCACGAGGGCCATCATCACGCCCATCACCACCGGTCTTTGGCGGACGTCACCGCCATTATCGATGGCTCGCAGCTAAGCGATGGCGCCAAGCGTCGCGCCCTCGCCATCTTTACCGCACTCGCCGCCGCCGAGGCCAAGGCCCACGGCAAAACGCCCGAGACCGTCATGTTCCACGAGGTGGGCGCCGTCGACTCCATCGTCGACGTCTGCTCTGTCGCCATCTGCCTCGATGACCTGGGTATTGAGGACATTGTGGTTGAGTCGCTCTCCGAGGGACACGGAACCATTCGTTGCGCCCACGGCCTCATGCCCATTCCCGTCCCCGCCGTCGTCAACCTATGCCAAGCAGGCAATATCGCCCTCACGCCCGCACCGGTCGCCGGCGAGCTCGTGACGCCCACGGGCGCCGCCATCGTCGCCGCACTGCGCACGTCCGAGCACCTGCCGGCCCGCTACCGCATCGAGGCCGTCGGCTACGGCGCCGGTAAGCGCCCCTACGAGGGTTGCTCCGGCACGCTCCGTTGCCTGCTCGTTCACGCGGACGCATAGCCATGGACGCCCGCAAGGAAAAAAGCCGCGCCGCCATCGTTGCGGCATTCTCCGAGCTCCTGTGCGAGGAAGATTACGGCAAGATCACTGTCGGCGACATCATCGCTCGCGCTCACGTGGGTCGCGCGACGTTCTACGGGCTCTTCAAGAGCAAAGACGACCTGCTTGCCGAGCTCGTGTGCGATATCTGCACCCATGCCCTCGACGATGACGGCACGCCCCTCGATGACCCGCTCGTACAGGTCGAGCACATCCTCAACAACCTCTGGGAACGACGCCAGGGTGTAAGGGCCCTCGTATCCGGCGCCGGATCACGCGTCTTCGCCGACTGCTTACGCAAGACCATCATGTCACGAGCAGCCGAAACCGTCCCTACCGACCCAAACGGCCCCGCCGCCACCATGGACCGAAGCTTCCTACTACACCACATAGCCTCAAGCTTCGTAGGAATGGTCCAATGGTGGGCCTGGCACAACTTCCAAGCAGATAAGACCGAAGTAGCCAAAGACTACCTATCAGCCATTAAGCCCCTCTTCAACTAAGTAAGAAGCTCATCCCAAAGCATCACCCCAACCCAGGGCGCCACGCATCCCAAAGTGTCAACAACAGCCCAGCGCCCCTATCAGCAACAAGCCCCTCCCATCCAAATTCAGATTTATATGTTGGGTTGCTTGTTCCAACGCGACTAAAATCCCGCAGCTGGCCGCATGGGGTAACTTCCCAGCGCATTCCGCAGGACGCAAAAAGGCTCGCCGCACGAAGTGCGCAGCGAGCCTTTTTGCATGTCCGAGGACGCGCTGGGAAGTTACCCCATGCGGACAGCGGACAACTATGTAGCCTTGGACTAGAACATGCCCAAGAAACCATGCACAAACAACGCAGCCACGATGGCACCGACAAACGGAGCGATGCCAGGAACAAGCAGGCCGTACTTCCAGTTGTTGTCAGCCTTGTTCTTGATCGGCAGCACCTGATAGGCCATGCGAGGACCAAGGTCACGAGCCTGGTTCATGGCGAAGCCGGTGATGCCGCCCATGCCCATGCCAACGGCCCAAACGATCAGGCCGACGCAGATGGCGAGCATCAGAACGTTCTCGCCGGCGCGGTTAGCGGCAGCGAGGATGGCGCTGATGAACACAAAGGTGCAGATAGCCTCGCAGAAGAAGTTACGGGCGTAGTTCGTACCCTCGGTGGTGGGGTTGGTCGAGAAGATGTTGCGCTGGGCAATGGGGTCGACGACGCCATCGGAAGCCTTGAACTCATCGGCATACATCAACCACGCGATCACGGCGCCCGCAAAGCCGCCGAGCATATCGGCAATCATGAAGGGAATGCAGCTGCTCCACGGCACCAGGCCTACGATGCACTGGGCAAGCACCATGGCGGGGTTCATGCACACGGCGCCGCCAAAGACAAACAGGCAGACCGAGATGCCAAAAGACCAGGTGGTGATGGCAAACATGTGGCCGGAGCCCTGATACTTGGTGCCCTTGAGCACGGTATCGCAGTGCACGCCCACGCCAAAGATGATCATGAGGGCCGTTGCGCCGAATTCACAGAGGAGTTTGGTAAGCATAAAACCTTATCTTTCTTGTCGGTTACAAACGATTCGTTTAGGCCGCGCACTAGTGCTGCGCGACGACAACGCCCAGGCCATCGGGAATGACGGCCACCTTGGCATCGGCACCCTTCATCTCAAAGGCGAGCTTGAGCGCCTCCTCGAGGGTGTTGACCGGCGTCATGTGCATATCCTTGATCATCTGGTGATCGCACAGGTCGGTGACCATGATCACAGGGTGATGCGCCAGGATGCGGGCAAAGATCTGGCTCGTCCACTGATCGGGCAGGGTCTCGTCCTTAGGACGGTCGATGCAGGCGCGCTCAAACTCCGCCGGGTCGTTGTCGGCGATGTTGTGATAGAAGCCCTCGCCGCCGTGACCGTCGGCACAACCGGCGACATCAATGATCACGCCGCCCTCGGGAAGCGTGGCCTCGGCAGCGCACATGCCCTTCACGGCCTGATAGATGTTCTGGTCGAGCGGGTAACCGCCGTTGGTGGTGATGGCAATCTCGCACTCAACGGGCTCAACGCCGGCAAGGCTCTTCACGAACTCGCAGCCAGCCTCGTGCGCCTTGTGGATGTCACCGGCAAAAGAACCGATGACCTCGTGCTTGCCGTTGAGCACCACGTTAAGCACAAAGGCGAGGTGGGCCATCTCGGCGGCGGCGAACATATCCTCGCTCACGTGGTTGTGGCACAGGTTGCCGGCACGCGAATGGGAATCGTTCACAAACTGACCGTTGTGGTTGTACATGATGGTCTTGTAGCTGGCGATACCGGGCAGCACGGACTTGCGGCTGCCAGAGAAACCGGCAAAGAAGTGCGGCTCAATGAAGCCCTCTGCAAGCAGCAGATCGCAATCGGCGGCAATCTTGTTGATGATGCACTCGCCACCAGAAGGCAGGGTACCGATCTTTTTCATCATGCTGTCGTCAGTCGCGACGTGCATAACGATTTCCTCGTTGGCAACAATTTCCTCGCCGTACTTGTTGACGAGCTCCTCGTGCGTCGACGGACGATGCATACCCGTAGCAACCAAAATACGCACGCGAGCCTCGGGCGCAGCGGAATGGATGTGATGCAGCAGAATAGGCATCGTCACACGCGAGGGAACGGGGCGCGTATGGTCGGAGCTAATAATGACAATATCCTTCTTGCCAGCACAAAGCTCCTCGAGCGAAGGCGAGCCATAAGGGTTGGCAAGCGACTCCTCTACCAGCTCTTCCTGCGATTTCGCAGTCTTAAACTCGTTTTGATGACCTTCCATCACACCCGCGAAGTTCTTGTCCTCGAGCTCCAGATGCAACGTCTTGTGGTCAAACGGCAGTTCACATTCAAACAATGATGAGCGCCCTCTTCCTTTCAACTGACACACTAGATAAACCGTTGGAAGGATACGCCGCTCACCGAAAAACACCACCGTCTACCGACTCATTAACACAACGTTCATATTTGACCCACAACAAAACGGCCGCGATCCCAAAAAGGACCGCGGCCGGAACAGTCGTAAGGCGAGAAGCGCCAAATGCATCTCAATCCCAATCGATAAGACGCGAGGCGCGAAGCGCCAAACGCGCCGCCGGGACAGACCCCATCCAAAACGCGCGGAGCGCACCATTATTCCCCCAGCCAGTAATCCGCCGAAGACCGGACATCGCAGGGCCCGCCATCAGTTTACTTTTAGGCACACTCCGCAGGACGCAAGAAGCCCTCGCCGCACGAAGTGCGCAGCGAGGGCTTCTTGCATGTCCGAGGACGTGCCTAAAAGTAAACTGATGGCGGGCCCGGACGACTACAGGGCTATCGATTACCCCGTGTTCTGCAATCCTGCCGAGACGCCGGTCACAGTCGAAAGAATCAGGCTCATGTACTCGGCCTTCTTCTCCTCGGCCATCTCGTCCTGGTTCATGCGCACCTCGCGAAGGGCGCGGACCTGGGCGATGGACAGGGCGTCGACGTAGGGGTTACGCACGCGGACGGCGCAGCCGAGCACGCGACGACGCTGCAGCGGCCACTCGTCACCGACGATGGCAAGGACCCACTTACGCGTGAGCTGCATCTCGGTGAAGACCTTCTTGGACAGATCCTGGCGGTCGCCCAGGTGCAGATACATCTTGGCGATGCGCTGATCGGTCTTAGCGATCGACATCTCGATGTTGTCAATGAACGTGCGGAAGAACGGCCACTCCTGATAGGCAGCCTTGAGTTGGTCAAGGTCGCCCAACTGCTCACAGGCGGTACCCAGGCCGTACCAAGCGGCCAGATTGATGCGCGCCTGGCTCCAGCTGAAGATCCACGGAATGGTACGCAGGTCATCGAGCGACTTGGCGCCCAGGCCGCGCTTGGCGGGACGCGAGCCGATCGGCAGCAGACCGACCTCGGTCAGCGGCGTCACGGTCGAGAACCACGGTGTAAAGTCCTCGGTGTTCAGCAGGTCCAGATAACGCTCGTGGCTTGCGGTGTTGAGCTTCTCGGCCATATCCCAGAACTTCTGAGTGGTCTCGGTGTTAGTCTTCTCGACACTCGGGGCCGACTGCAAAAGCGTTGCGGCGGCAACGGACTCAACATGGCGCTGAGCCAGCGTGCGGTTGCCGTAACGGGCAAAGATGACTTCGCCCTGCTCGGTAAGCTTAAAGAAGCAGTTGACCGAACCCTTGGGCTGCGCCAGCACGGCCTTGTTGGCCGGGCCGCCGCCACGGCCCACGGCACCGCCGCGACCGTGCATGAGCACCAGGTCGATATCGTTCTTCTCTGCCCACTTGGCGATGCGCTCCTGCGCGGAGTGCAGCGCGAGCATGGCCGTGGTAGGACCGGCATCCTTGGAAGAGTCGGAATAGCCCAGCATGACCTCCATGCGGCGGTTGGTCTGGGCAAGGCGCTTTTGCACCACGGGCAGCGTAAGCATCTGATCGAGCACGTCGACGCAGCCCTCGAGGTCCTCGAGCTGCTCGAACAACGGGATCACGTCGAGCTCGGGGACATCCTCCTCGTGTGCAAAGGACAGGTGCGCCAGCTCAAAGACGTCGGCCACATGCTGAGCGCTCTTGGTAAACGAGATGATGTAGCGGTGCGCCATCTTCTTGCCGTAGCGCTTTTGGATGGAGCCGATAGCGCGGAAGGTATCGATGACCTCGCGCGTCATGGGCTGCAGGTCGCCATGGATACCGTTCTCGTGGATATCCTTAAGGGCGCGGGCATGCACCACGGAGTGCTGACGGAACTCCATCTCGACCATATGGAAGCCGAAGGACTCGACCTGCCAGATGATGGTTTGGACCGGGCCGTAGGCAGCACGGACGGCACCGCAGGCGGCCAGCGAACGCTGGACGACGCGCAGGTCATCCAGGAACTCGTCGGCGCTGTGGTACATGGTGTCGGTGATACGACGGACGGTGGCGTTCAGGCGGTCGGCCATGACGAGCATGACGGCGCGATGCGGCTCGTGCTCGGAGATCAGCTCGGCGCGGGCCGTGTAACGAGGGCTCATCTCGACCTGATGGTTCCACAGGTTAATGAGCTCGGCCGACGGCTTGCTGTAGGTAGCCTCGAGCGTGAGGTTGCGGCCGATGTGGCGGCACTTGTCCTCGAGCTTGAGCACCATGTGCGTAAAGTACTTGGCGGCGACCTCACGGCTCACCTTGGCGGTGACGTTGGGGTTACCGTCGCGGTCGGAACCGATCCAGCTGCCGGGATGGAAGAACGCCGGGCACAGCGGCGGCACAGTACCGGCCTTGTCGCCCAGCACCCAATCGTCAAAACGACGATAGATAACGGGGATAACGTCGAACAGCGTGTTATCGAAGATGTCGATGATGGTATCGGCTTCCTCGACCGGCGTGGGCTTCTTGAGCGCGATGGGACTCGTACGCACCAGGGCGTCGATCTCCTGCAGCATATGGCGCTCGTTCTCCACCAGGTCGGAGCCGCCCAGACGCGGACGCTCCTCCAGCAGGTTGGAGATACGGCGGATCTTGCCCTCGACGGCCTTACGACGGGCCTCGGTGGGATGTGCGGTAAAGACAGGGTGGAACTCGAGCTTGTCGAGCAGCTCGTTGGCACCCTCGACACCCAGCTCATTCACCAGCTGGTGATAGGCAACGGTAAGCTCGTTGGCAGGATCGACCTCGGTATCGGTCGACGCACCGGCCTCGCGCTCGCGCAGCTGCGCCACACGGTAGTTCTCCTCCGACAGGTTTGCCAGATGGAAAAAGCTCGTAAAGGCGCGAACGATGACCTGCTGCTTATCGAGCGGCAGGCTGTCGATCAAATCGACGACCTCACGAAATGCCACGGCAGTGGGCTCGTCGGCGGTGGGCACGCCCTGCTCGTCGACGGCTTCGTCGGCAGCGCAGGTACCGGGGTTGCCGGCATTGACCACAATCTCGGCTGTCAAAATCTTGTCGAACAGGTCCGCGATCTCGGGATCATACTCGCTAAGCACACGGCGCTCCAGGCGCAAGAACAGCGCCAGATTGTCGCGCAGCTCCTCGGGGATCTCGATCTCGGCGAGACGCTCCCTGGACTCGGCATTCGAGCCGATTCGGTTAACGAGGCGGTTGACCACGGCAGCGACGCGCGCCGCGGCTTCGGGTACAGACTGGTTGCTTAGGTTCTCAGCCACGTTTCCTCCCATTCCTCCTTCTATGCACGTAACATGCGGTATTCATTATAGGCGCTTGAGAAATACTTTCGACGCTGATTGCGCTTTACCACACAAAAGTATTTTCTGCATTGCAAAGGTTTTTGCCCTAAATGGTCGTATTTCTCGGTGGGCGGCATACGTAAACGGGGGCATTCCGCATAAAAGCGAAACACCCCCGTAACAATCGCTCTCCATGAGCAGGGCACGTTAGCAGGCCCGAAGCTCAAAAAGATGCGCTACAGGCGCTCGCGAACCGCCTCGACGACGTTGTCCAGATCGGCGAGCACCTCGTCATGGCTCTGCATGTCGCGCACTTTGACCTTGCCGGCGGCAAGCTCGTCGCCACCCAGGACCAAGATGAGCTTGGCGCCTACCTTATCGGCTTGCTTAAACTGGGCCTTGAGCGAACGACCCTGATAGTCGGCCTCGGTCACGATACCTGCGGCGCGAAGCTCCTGCGTAATGGCAAAGACGTTCTGACGCAGCTCCTTGCCGGCGTTGGCGACATAGACGCACGGGGCCTCATCGGCACCCAAATCGCTGCCAAAGGCCTGCAGGGCCAGCAGGGCGCGCTCAAAACCGACAGCAAAGCCGACGCCCGCCGTGGGCTTGCCACCCTCGAGCTCGACCAGGCCATCGTAGCGGCCGCCGCCGCCGATGGAGCCGACGCCGGCGCCAGGGGCCTCGACCTCAAAGACAGTACGGGTGTAGTAGTCCAGGCCGCGCACCAAGGTGGGATCCTCGACATACTCGATACCGGCGGCATCCAGATAGCGCTTGACCTGCTCGTAGTGCTCGCGGCACTCATCGCACAGGTTGTCACCCATCAGCGGAGCCTCGGCCATGATCTCGCGGCAGTGGTCGTTCTTGCAGTCAAAGGCACGCAGCGGGTTGAGCTCGGCGCGCTCGCGGCACTCATCGCACATCTCGTCTGCGTGATCGAGGATAAACTGCTTGACTTGCTCGCGGTAAGCCGGACGGCACTGAGCGTCGCCCATCGAGTTAATGAGCAGACGAAGCTTGGAAAGATCGAAGCCCAGGCGCTTGTAAAACTCCATGAGCATGATGATGCACTCGGCGTCTGCCGCCGGATCGGGAGCGCCGAGCCACTCGATGCCCACCTGGTGGAACTGGCGCAGGCGGCCCTTCTGGGGACGCTCGCCGCGGAACATGGCCTCGGCGTAGTACGCCTTAAACGGCGTGGAGCCCTGGGGCACTAGGTTGTTCTCCACGACGGCGCGCACCACGCCGGCCGTGCCCTCGGGGCGAAGCGCCAGGCGCTGCTTGGGCTTGAGTTTGGTGTCGGTGCCCTCGGTAAAGACGCGCTCCAGGTTGGCACCGCTGAACACGCGGAACATTTCCTTGCGCACGACGTCGGTCGACTGGCCGATACCGTGGACAAACACGTCCACCTGCTCGATCGCGGGCGTCTCGATGGGTTTAAAACCAAACGGCTCGAACACGCCGGCCGCAATCTGCTGCATCTTTTGCCAGGCGCGCATCTCGGCGCCGATAAGGTCGCGGGTTCCCTCCGCCTTCTGTGCCTGCATGGGCAAACACCTTTCTTTTGTATCGCGTCATAGGTAACGGTCATTATACGGCACAAATACAAACAGCGGCGGCGCGTCTGACCGAACGAGGGTATGGGGACTCGTTCGACCAGACGCGCCGCCGCTGTTTGTGATCCCTTTTCCTCCGTCCCCTTCGGATCACGTGATCCCTTGGGGACGGAGGAATAGGGATCATTTCGTAGGCCCGTGGCCGCCTTGGAAACCGAATGATGGTACGAGCATCCATTCGGCTTCCAAGGCGGCCACGGACAGAACGGGACGAACAGAAAAGAGCGACGGACGCCTACTCCCCCGCCACGCTCGCGCGCAGCTTGGCGGCGATGGGCTCGGATACCAGCAGGAACACGAGCATGACCACGGAGCACGCCAAGCACACGATCCAGGTGCTCGCAAAGGAGCCCGAAACGGCAAAGAGCACGTAGACCTGCCACAGCTCACCGACAAAGCTCATGCCAGCAAGCACCGCCGAGGTAGCGATAACGGTGAGCGAGCCCAATATGCGGCCACTCACCTTATCGGCAACATGGCCGATAACGAGCGAACCCACGACGCTCACCACGGTGGAGATGGCATTGGAGATGTTGTACTGCGCAAGGGAAATGCCCAGGTCGCTGACGATCAGCGGCTGGAACAGGCTCATGCAGTTGACGAAAATCGTGTAGCACGTGGCCATGATCACGAAGCCGGAGGTCACCACGAGCCAGCCGGGGAAGAACTTACGCTGCTGGGACATACTGCTCCTTATTTAACAAACGAATAGCCGGCGCCGGGCGCCGGTAGTGCCCAAGATTGCCTTGAAAGACAAGGGCATAGGCCTTACGGCCATGCCCGCAGGCTTGAAAGGCAAGGTTGGATGCTACCGGTGGTCGGCGATATAGCCCAAAGCGACGGCGGTATAAGCCGCAGCACCGAGCGGCAGCTCGGCATCGTTAAAACGTGCCTTGGGATGGTGCTGGGCAAAGTGTTCGTCCGTGTCGGTTACGGCCGCGCCCACGGTAAAGTACGCACTCGGAATCTCGCTCGAGATAAGCGCGAAGTCCTCACTCGCCATGGCATGGAAAAGCGGCAAGAAAGCCGCCTTGGGCAGCACTGCGCCCACGTAGCCAAGCGACGCCTGAGTCATATCGCTGTCGAGTACAAGCGGCGGAACATCCGAAAGTGTCTCGATGGTCGCCGGCGTACGATAGGTCGTGGCAACGCCGTTAACGACCTCCGCGATGCGGGTCTTTAGGTGAGCCATGAGCTCAACATCAAAGCCGCGCAGCGTTCCCTCGAGCACGCAGGTGTCGGGGATGACGTTGGCCGCCAAGCCACCGGCGAACTTGCCAACGGTAAGCGCGACCTCCTTGGCCGCCGGCACCTCGCGGGAGATGAGCTCCTGGAGCGCCAGATGCACATGCACGCCCGCTGTGATGGGGTCGATGCAAATCTCGGGGCTCGAGCCATGGCCGCCCTTGCCCTGAAGCGTGATGCGAAAACCGTACACGCCCGAGAGCGCCGGGCTGCCGTAGAGCACCAGGCCAAGCGGCGACTGGCTGTTGACATGCATGGCAAAGGCCGCCTGAGGGCGCGGGTTCTCGAGCAAGCCGTCGGCGATGGCAGCGCGTGCTCCCTCAAAGGTCTCCTCGCCCGGCTGGAACAGCAACTTGACGGTAGCGTTGGCCTCCACAAGCTCGGCCTCGCGGGCCTTGAGCAAACGGGCCGCGCCGAGCAGCGCCGTCGCATGCATATCGTGGCCACAAGCGTGCATGCAGCCGTTGGTAGAGGCGAAAGGCTCGCCCGACTCTTCGGCAACGGGCAGGGCATCCATGTCGCCACGAAGCATGACGACCGTTCCGGCCTGCTCGTCCTTGCACGTGCCATTGCCCTGAGCGGCCGCGGCCGCACCGGCACCGATCAGGCCAACGACGCAGGAACCGTCGACGAGCGTGGTATGGGGGATGTCCATCTCGTCCAGACGTGCCTGGATATAGGCAGACGTCTGCGGAAGATTGTTACCGAGCTCGGGCATCTGGTGTAGATCGTGGCGCCACGCAGCGAACTCGTCTGCAAAAGCCTGAGCTTCTGCGACAAGACCGTCGCCGATAGCGGTCTGCGCCGCTGTGGTGGCCTTGGGCGCTAGTTGCGGTTGAAAATCGGACAGAGCTGATGCCATAGATGCCCTCCAGTAACGTTTTTGCAGCACGCACTTTGATAGCGTAAAGTGCAAGGCACAACTGTAAGGGCATGACATAAAAAATGCCGCCTTGGAAGGGCGGCGCAACAAGTTGTTTACAATTGCGGGCGAGATTTTCGGCGCAAGAAATCGAAATGCGTCTCGCTCAAGATAATCGACAAGAAGATGAGCGCGAAGCCGGCGAGCAGGCGCGAGGTGAGCGCCTCCCCCATCAGCAGCACCGAGAACAGCACACCCGAAGGCGACTCCATCGAAAGGAGCAGCGAGCCCGTCGAGGCCGGGACATGCGCCAGGCCGACGTTTTGGATGAGCAGAGCCACACACGTACAGCCCACCGATAGAAACGCCATCACACCGATAAAGCTCGGCGTCCACACGGACAGCGGCGCTTGGGTCTCGAATAACAGCGACGAGATCAGGCTCAGCACGCCGTTGCCCACAAACATCCAAAACGTGATGACGTTGATGTCCATCTTGCGGCCATACTTGGCGGTCACCGCCATCTGGATGGCAAAGAAGACCGCGCCGCCCAGTGTGATGACATCGCCGACATTGAACTCGACGCTATCGAGCGCCACCAGCCCAATGCCCGCCAGGCACAGCAACGCGGCGCCCAAGTTGTAACGGGTAAGCTTTTCGCCGCTTAGAACGTAGCTCGCAAACGGAACCAAGATGCAGTACGTGCCCGTCAAAAACGCGCTTTTGCCTGCCGTGGTCTGTGCCAGGCCGATCGTCTGCAAACCGTAGGCACCCCACATGAGCGCGCCCATGCCAAGTCCAACAATCAGGTTTCGAGCGTTGAAATGGGCAATGATGCGCTTGTGGAAGATGACAAGCATGACCAACGACGCCGGAAGAAAACGAATGTAGAGCAGCTCGAACACCGGAACGGTATCGAGCGCATCCTTCATGGTGGTGAAGGAATAGCCCCAGATGACCGCTATCGAAAGCAGCAAGACCTTCCAGAACAGCGGCGAGCGTGCGCCGGCGCCGCGGGAGGTGCCGCCGGCGCCCAGGTCCTCCCGTGCGACAGGGCTATCGGGCATGTTTTCGATTTCGTTGGCAGCGTATTGGGCCATGGAACATCCTCACACTCAATCTTGGCGTGGTGTCCGCACGCGTATGGCTGCGTGCCGCCTCATGGTCAAATAAAAACGGGGCGCACCGGACCCCCGGCACGCCCCGCTACTGTAGCAACAACCGGCGTTGCATCGCAATCCAGCATAATAAAGTGTAAAACTGGAAGGCCTCGATGTTCTGACAGCGTTTACGTGTCTGAACTAAATCAATTTGGTTGACTCCAGTTTTTCGATGATCCAGTCGTTGGCTTTGATGACCGGACGGCGGAAGACGACGCCCAGGGCCAGCGACGGAATCAGATAGCTCGCCAGAATGCCCAGCTCAACCCAGTACTCCATATGGTAGGCGCCAGCCATGGCGGCATGCATGGCGTTAATGCCATGGGTAAACGGCAGGAACGGATAGATCGCCTGGAACACAGGGCCGGTCATCTCGATGGGGAACGTACCGCCCGAACCGCCGACCTGCATGACCAGCAGCACAACGGCCAAAGCCTTGCCGATATCGCCAAACGACACCGTAAGCGTGTAGACGATATTGGAGAACACGAGACTCGCGACCCAGCCCGCCAGCACAAACTGCAGCGGGTTGTCGCACTGGATGCCAAAGAACAGGATGTCGCCCGCGCACACGAGCGTTGCCTGCAGCAGAGCCAAACCGCCAAAGAACAAGTAACGACCCAGGTAGATCTCGTGTAGGCGTACGGGGATGAGCTCGTTGATAAGCTCATCGTCAACCGACACCTTCATCATGGCCGCCAGCACGATCGAGCCGACCCAGAGCGACAGAATCGTGTAGAACGGCGCCATGGCCGAGCCGTAGTTGCGGATCGGATAGACCGGTTTGCGATCGAGCGCGACGGGACCGGAAAGCGACACGGCCAAACCCTCGGGATCGTTGCCAATCATCGTCTTGATCGTGGCCAGATCGTCCGACATCAGGGCGCCATCGAGCTCATCCTTAAACGCACTGATCTTATCGGACGCTTCACCTAGCTGATCGGAAGCCTTGTTGACCAGCTTGGCGGCCTTGGAGAGGCCCTTCGCCAACGAGCCGGATGCGTCGGTCAGGCCGCCTACGGCGCTATCCAGGTCGCCCGAGATGCCATCAAGCGAGTCCAGAATGCCCGAAACCGTCTTCTTGAGCTCCTTGGCCTTAACCGAGAACGTGGAATCGTAATCGGATTTGGCACCCGCGATGCCGGCCTTGGCATCAGCGATGGCCTGATCGACCTCGGCACGCAAGTTGTTGACCTCGGCCATGCTATCGGAGAGAGACTTCGCGGTAGCCGCCAGATCCTTGGCATTGTTGCGGTACTCAACGGCGATTCTGCCCAGCGACGTCGCGGCGGACTTGAGGCCGTCCTTCAAATTCTCATCGCTCACCTGGTCGGCAAGGCTGCGGAGCTGATCGGCCATCGCATCGATATCCTTGGCGCGCGCATTGAGGGCCGCAGCGGCATCGTTGAGTTGGGACACCGTAAGGTCGACATGCTGGTTTGCGGTGTCGAACGCCTTCGCGAGCTCGGCAGACACATTGTCGAACGAACCCGCACTTCCATCGATTGCGGCATCGATGGCATCGTTTGCCGCCTTAAGCGCTTCTTTGGAATCATCGATGCCGCTTTTGGCATGTTCCATGAGCTGCTTTGTCGACTCATCGACGGCACCGGTCTGCTTGAGCATGCCGCTCGCCGACGTCAGCGAATCGGACGTGGAGCTCAAAATGCCCGCCAGCGACGAAGCATTTGCCTGAACGTCTCGCAGGTCCTCAATCGAATCGCCAAGCGTCGAGGACAGGTTGGCGATAAAGTTGCTGACCTGGTCGGTGCTCATGTAATCGAGCAGGCTGGACACCGTCTTAAGACCGATGCTCGTAATGGTCTCGGTAAAAGTTTCGTTAACCTGGCTCTGAACGGCACTCGAACCCTTCTCGGTCACGATCTGCGCAATGGCGTTGGCCTTCTGGTTCTCGTAAAACTCGATATCGGCGTGTTTCACGTCGGTCGAGAAAAGCGTCATCATGTCAGCGCTAAACGTTTTGGGGATAACGACGGCAGCATAGTACGCGCCCGACTTAACGCCCTCGATAGCCTTTTCGCGATTGTTGAGCACAACCCAATCGAAGCTCTCGTTGCCGCGTAGGGTGGCGGTCACGTTTTCGCCCACGTTAACCTCGACGGGGATCAAATCGCTCTCGTAACCCTCATCGGTGTTGACCACGGCGATCTTAAGATTGCCGGTGTTGCCGTACGGATCCCAGCTGCCGGCGATGTTAAACCACGCGTACAGACACGGTACGATAATGAGGCCCATCACGACAACCAAGCCGATCACGGAGCGAGACACGTTTTGGACATCGCGCTTAAACAGATGCAGGATGTTCTTCATTTATGCCTCACCTCCTTTGGAGTGCTTGCCAAGCGCGGTGGTATCTCCATCATTTGTGGCTGTGCTGTCGCTGCCCTGAGATTTATGGTGCGAGCCGATATGCGGCAAGCGGCCCGTGGACTGATCGCCGCCCTTGGCACCACGCTCGCTGGCGTTGAGGCCAAACATGTGGCGGGCGGCAGGAATGGCGGCCGTGTGTTCGCGCATCTCGCGACGCAGGTCCTCATCCGAAAGCGCCGAGATGCGCATCTGGGTATTGAGGCTCGCTCGGATATATTCGATATTGATAAGCCAGCCGCAGATGGCAATAACCGAGATGATCCAAATGACAAGCAGGATGATCTTGCCGTTATTGTCGATATCGAGAACCGTCGACAGGACAAAGAGCAGGACCTGAACGCCCACCACGGCGGCAAAACCGCCCTTGATGTAGTACGGGTAGCGATGTTCAAAGGCGACCGCATGATCGAGCAGTTCGCGACGGTACGAATCGGAATCGAGCATGACGCGCATGGCCGTGCGCAGCGAGTAGCGCTGGCGCGGCAGGTCGTTGGACTCGCAAATCATCATACCGGTCGTGGAGAGCTGTTTATCAAAGAGCAGGTTAAGGTTGAGCAGCAGCGGACGCAGCTGCAGGCCGATAAAGAGCGCCACGATCAAGAACACGCCCAGAATGCACAGGTTAAACAGGTAGTTGAACGAATACATGCCGCCGACCGTCTCGCGCAGCAGATTGATGCCGTAGGTAAAGGGCAGCAGCGGGTGCAGCCACTGGAAGAAGCCGGGCATCATCTCGATGGGGTACATGCCCGACGAACCCGGGATCTGCACGATGACGAGAATGACGCCGATAGCCTTGCCGATATGCTTAAACGTGGTGGACAGCGCATAGATGATATTGACGTAGGTGAACGAAATGGCGATGCCGCCCAGCACGAACAGCAGCGGGCTGACGCACTGCACGCCAATCACCAGATCGCCTACCGTAACGATGATGGCCTGCAACGCGCCCAGGATCACCATGAGCAACCAGCGGCCAAAGTAGCCTTGGCGCGCCGTAAAGCTGCCAACACCTTCACGGTCGACCTCGAGCTTGTAAATGGCGATGAGCACATAGCCGCCCACCCAAAGCGCCAGATTGGTGTAGAAGGGAGCGATGCCCGAGCCAAAGCTCTTGACCGGATAGATTGACTTGGACGTCAACTCAACCGGAGACGCCATGAAATCTGCCACGTCATTGACATCGACGCCCATCAGATCGGCCAGCTCGCCCATGGACTCGGAGGTCTGCAGCGCCGCGATGTCATTGGCGGCGGTTGCAAGCTTGTCCTGGACCTTGGCAAGCGAGGAATCGGTCTGGGACAGCGTGGTCTTGGCCTGGCCGAGCGTAGCGCTAAGCTGCGCCAACGTGCCGCGCGCATTTGCAAGTGTAGGTGTCATACCCGAGACGATACCGGTCAGGTCGCCCGAAACGGCAGCAAAAGAGTCGAGCGCGCTCGAGGCCTTCGGCAGCGCGTTTTGGCCCAAGTCCGTCTGGGCTTGGCCAAGGTTGGTCGCACCGGTATGAATTGCGTTATTGATAGCGTCACTGGCACCCGAAACAGCCGCTGCGTCATTCGCCATGGCGCTCGACTGCGCGGACAGACCGTCCTTGATGCTCTGAAGCTTTTCATTCTGCTCTCGAAGCAAATCGATGGTCGATACAATGCGCGCGTCAATTTCCTCGGAACCTGTCGACGTGTCATTGGCGAGAATCTCTAAGTGCCCGATAACGGCCTTATTGTGGTCGATCGTCGCTTGGAGAGACTCGAGCGAGTTGTCGATACGGGTGGTCGTAGATGTGACCGTGCCCGTCAGCTTGCCGATGGCAGCGTTCGCAGAGGCTGACGTCTTGGTGAGCGCAAGGCTGCCTTCCGAGAGCGCCTTGGAGAGCGAGGCGACAGAGTTGCCCGCCGTGGCGCGAGCCTCGCCCAGCAGGTCATTGCCCTGGGAGATCGCCTGCGTCAGCGACGGCGCCTGACCCTGCAGACCGGCAAGTGCCGCATCTGCCGAGGCAATGGAACCACTCGTCTTATCGATGGCGGCATTCATGTCGCCAATCGAATCACGCACTTCGCCCAACGTATCGGAAGCCTCTGATACCGAACCGGCCAACGAATCCTGAGTCTGGGTTGCCTTGTCCTTTAAATCGACTCCGGCATCCTTGGCAATACTGGCAACGGTCTCGCCCACCGTGGAGACAAATTCCGAGTTGATCTGCTCCTCGATGGTGTTTGCACCGGTGTCGGTAACCTTGGGCGCAATAGCGCTCTTCTTCTCATTGACGTAGTACGTAAGCTTGGGCTGATGGTAGTTGCCGTCGAGCATCGAAACCAGGTTATCCGAGAAGTTCTTGGGGACTACGATGGCCGCATAGTACTCACCGCTCTCGACGCCCTCTTTGGCATCGGCCGCAGAATCGACGAAGGTCCAGCCCAGCTGATCGTTCTCCTTGAGCTGATCGACGACCTGATCGCCCGCGTTGAGCTCGCCCACCAGGTCGTTTTGGGTGCCCCGATCGTTGTTGGCGATGGCAATCTTGATGCCCTGGGTGTTTCCGTACGGATCCCAGTTGGCCACGATGTTGTACCAGGCATACAGCGAGGGAATAACGCACACGCCAAGGGTAACCACCAAGGCGACGGGGTTCACAAGCAGTCGCTTAATGTCGCGCTTAAATATCGCAAAGGAGACCTTTGCATTGGATAGTTTGCTGCCGAGACTCACGCTTGGACCATCCATCCTGTCGTTGAATCGAATCGTACTATCGACAACCATTGTAGTAGGCGCTTTAACGTCTCAAAGCACAATGGTGTTGAGTTTTGCGGGTAGCAATATACTACGAAGATGAGTTAACGTACAGTTGTACAGTATCTTAAATTTCAGCAGGTCACAAAACCACAACCCGCACAAATAAATGATCCCTTGGGGACGGAGGGATCATTCAAAAGGAAACGAGAGTGGAAAATCTCTCACTTCAAGCCCGCATTCGAGCCAAAAGTGGGAGATTATCCACTCTCGTTCTAATCTAGTTACGGTGCCGTATCCCCGAACTACATCAAGTTGCAAACAGCCGCCGCGAAGGCTACGGGATCCTCGGGGAGGATGCCCTCGACCAGCAGGGCCTGGTCATAGAGCAAACCGGAGTACTGCTTGATCTTGTCGGCGTCGCCCGCCTTCTGAGCGGCGACGAGCTTGGAAAAGACCGGGTGCTTGGCGTTGAGCTCGAGCACGCGCTGGCTCTTGGGCATACCGTCGGGCGCGCCCTCGGGACCCTTCTGGAGCACCTTCTCCATCTCGAGCGAAAGCGGGCCCTCGGTGGTGATGCACGCGGGAGCATCGGTCAGGCGCGCAGAGACGGCAACCTTCTCGACCTTGTCGCCGAGTGCCTCCTTCATGGCGTTAAAGAGGTCCTCGTTCTCCTTGGTGGCGTCCTCGGCCTCCTTTTTCTCGTCCTCGGTCGCCAGGTCAAGATCACCGGTTGCGACGTTCTTGAGCTCCAGGTGACGATCCTCAACCTCGGGCTCGGCACCATCGGCCACGGCCTTCTCGGCAGCCTCGCGGGCGGCATCGTCCTCGTAGATCTTGGGCATATCGGCGGCAACGTACTCACGCATAGCCTGGAAGGTGAACTCATCCACGTCCTGCGTCAGCAGCAGCACGTCATAGCCGCGGTCGAGCACGCCCTTTACCACGGGCATCTTGGCCAGGCGCTCACGCGAGTCGCCGGCGGCGTAGTAGATGGCCTTCTGATCCTCGGGCATGCCCTTGGCATACTCGGCCAGGGTAATCATCTTCTGTTCCTTGGCAGACCAGAACAGCAACAGATCGGCGAGCTCATCGGCCTTCATGCCATAGCTCGAGTAGATGCCGTACTTAAGACCGCGGCCAAAGTTCTCAAAGAACTTCTCGTAGGCCTCGCGGTCGTTGTCACGCATATCCTCAAGGTCGGCGGTGATCTTCTTTTCCACACGCTTGGCGATGGCCTTGAGCTGACGGTTCTGCTGCAGCGTCTCACGCGAGATGTTGAGCGACACATCGGCGGAATCCACGACGCCGCGGACAAAGTTGTAGTAGTCGGGCAGCAGGTCGTCGCACTTCTCCATGATCAGGACGTTGGAGCTGTAGAGTGCCAGACCCTTCTCGTAATCCTTGCTGTACAGATCGAACGGCGCGCGGCCCGGCACAAACAGCAGGGCATCGTACTCGAGCGTGCCCTCGGCATGGAAGCTGATGGTGCGCGCAGGATCGTCAAAGTCGTGGAACGTGGACTTGTAGAACTCGTCGTAGTCCTTCTGCTCGACATCGGAGCTGCGCTTCTTCCAGATCGGTGTCATGGAATTGACGGTCTCGAGCTCCTGGTAGTCCTCGTACTCGGGCTTGTAATCGTCGCCGGCGTCCTCGGGCTTGGGTTTCTGGCGGCTCTTGGACACCATCATCTGAATCGGGTAGCGCACATAGTTGCTGTACTGCTGAATCAGGCTCTTGAGACCCCACTCGGTCAGGAAGCGATCGTAGGTCTCGGCCTCGCCGTCGGCATCGAGCTTCTCGTTCTCGCGCAGCGTCAGGATGACATCGGTACCGTGCTCGGCGCGCTCACCGTCCTCGATGGTGTAGCCCTCAAGACCGTCGGATTCCCACACATGGGCGACATCCTCGCCATAGGCGCGGCTGACGACCTTCACATGGCTGGCAACCATAAAGGCAGAGTAGAAGCCCACGCCAAACTGGCCGATGATGTCGACATCGGAGCCCTGCTGCTCGGCGTTCTCGGTCTTAAACTCCTCGGAGCCGGAATGGGCGATGGTGCCCAGATTGCGCTCGAGCTCCTCGGCGGTCATGCCAATGCCGTTATCCGAGATGGTAATGGTGCGGGCGTCTTTATCAAAGGAGACGCGAATGGCCAGGTCGCCCTGGTTGATCTTGACGCTCGGATCCTGCAGGCTCTTAAAGTTGAGCTTGTCGACGGCGTCGCTCGCGTTAGAGATAAGCTCGCGCAGGAAGATTTCCTTATTGGTGTAGATGGAGTTGATCATGAGGTCGAGCAGTTTTTTGCTCTCGGTCTTAAATTGACGCATGTGCAGTCCTTTCGCGCTACCCCCGTCCGCAAAAACGGCCCGGTTGCCCGAGCCGCATCGCAGACCTGCTATGTTCAGACTTAGATTTTATAACCCAATAGCGCGCATATATACATACGGAATCGAAAAACTGTATGTCCGAGCGCTCCAATGCGTCAATTGCCAAGGAGTGTCCCCAGCTGCCGGCAGAAAAGGAACGTCCCTATCTGCCATCTACGCGCTTGGCCATCCAGACATGGGGCTGGCCCTCGTCTTCGTAATCTACCGGGGCAATTTGCGTGTAGCCCGCCTTTACATAGAGCGGCAGCACGTATTCCTGCGCATGCAGCTTAATAAGCTTGGCGCCGGCATCGCGTGCACACGAAGCACTGGTCTCCACGATCGCACTCGCCAGTCCGCGACGACGCATAGCCGGCAGCACGGCGACGCGCCCCATAATGTAGGTCTCCCCCGCCGCAACGCCTTCGTCCATGTCGCATGCCGGCAACACCGGGGCCTCTGCGTCAGCCACGCGCTCAAGCTCTTCGGGAAACACGCGCGAGCAACCGGCAAGCTCGCCGTCTACATAGAGCGTCACATGAATGCAGTTTGGATCCTCGTCGATAGCGTCGAACTCATTCTCGTAGCCCTGCTCGTCCATAAAAACGACGCGGCGCACCAACGCCGCGTCATCAAAGCATCCCGTCTTAAGTTGGATATCCATGGCTGCCCTTTCATTCAATGCGAACGTTAGGGACAGATTTTAGCGAAAATGAGCTCCGCGTACGCTAAACTTCGCGCGAGCCTTCGCCAGGCAGTCGTAATGACCCACGTTATGGGCATCGCTCGCGATGAAGCTGTACAGGTTCTGATCGAACAGGCGCTGTGCCGGCTTTTTCTCGCGACCAAAGCGACCGCCGGCAATAAAGTCCGCCGAAGCCTGCAGCTTGCAGCCCATATCGACCAGACGCTCCGCCACGCTTACATCCTTTTGAACCGCACGATAGCGCTCAGGATGAGCGATGATCACCTGGTAGCCACGGCACTGCAAATCGTAAATCGTGTTCTCGTACTCTCTAAACGCATACGCATCGGCATGCGTCGAAAGTTCGAGCAGAAACTCGTTGGTCCCATCGAAATGCAAGTGCTCCGCGGCATCGATACCAAGCTCAACGAGCTTTCGATGGTTGACCTCGAAGCCCATCTGGAGCGGAAAACCGTCAGCGTTATCACGCAGCAGCTCAAAGGCATCCCACATCTTGTCGTAATCAAAATAGGGATCACGGCAGTGAGGAGTGCAAACGATTCTGGTTACACCGGCCCGCTTGGCAGCCTCGAGCATCGCCAAGCTCTCATCGAGATCGGCGGCGCCGTCGTCTACACCCGGCAAGATATGGCAATGAATGTCACGCATAGGTCAGCCTTAATCAACTAAACGTTTGCTCGGTTGGTGAAGATGCCCTTTTTGGAAGTCCCCTGATCGTCGGAGCCCTTCTTAACCTTCTTACCGTCCTTGGTGTAGTAGGAGTAGTAGTACTCGCTGGTCTCGGTCTCGCAGTAGTTCATAACGGTACCGATGAGCTTGACCTTCTCGGACTTCTTAAGCTGACCGATGGCGTTGAGCGCCTCCTCGCGCTTGGTGAAGTCCTCGCGCACCACGAACAGCGTGCCGTCGGTCAGGCTGGCAATCTCGGCAGCATCGATGAAGGTGCCGACCGGGGGAGCGTCGAAGATGACGTACTGGAACTTAGCAGACAGTGCCTTTACCAGCTTGGCAAAGCGGTGAGAGACGATGATGTCGGCAGGATTGGGAATATGCGGCTCGGCATCAAGGAAGTAGAAGTTCTTCTGACCCGTCTCGACAATTGCCTGGTCAATGGAGATCTGCTCGGAAAGAACCGCATAGAGTCCGCCGCGCGAACGAACGCCGAGCATATCGGAAAGGGACCTGCGGCGCATATCGGCCTCAACCAGGAGCACGGACTTGCCACTCGTGGCAATTGCCTGAGCAAGGTTAATGGAAACCGTAGACTTGCCCTCGTTGGGAATCGAGGAGGTAACGGTGATGGTGCGAATGGGGTCGTCCACGCTCGCAAAGCGGATGTTGGCCAGAAGGGTCTTGGCGGCATTCTGTACAACGAGCTTATCGGTGTTCTTTGCCTTAGCCATGCCTATTTACCACCTTTCATAGCCGGAATTCGGCCAACAACGGGAATGCCCAGGAGCTCTTCTGCCTCTTCGGCACCGCGGATGCGGGTGTTGAGCATGTCTGCCAAAACGACATAGGCAACTGCGATAAAGATGCCCGCGAGGAACGCGACAGCAACGTACAGCATACGCTTGGGGCCGCTGGGGGCTTCGGGGGTCTTAGCCTCGTCGATAACGTTGATGCTCTGGGCAGCGCCGACGTTCTGAGCGACCGTACTCACCGAGCTAGCTATGGCCTTTGCGACCTTAGCCGTCTCCTTGGCATCGGTGCCGGTAACCGAAAGCGTAATGACACGCGTGGTGGTCTCGGAGGAAACAGACACCTTGTAGTCATCCAGATCGGTGAGGCCCAGTTCATTGGCTGCGCCGCTCTTAACGCTATCGCTATCCAGCAGCGTGGCGATATCGTTGGAAAGCATCTGACTCGCCGAGAGATCGTTGTAGCTCATCTGACCGCTATCGTCGGTCTTGGCGAGAATGTACATGCTCGTCGTCGCGGTATAGGTGTTGTCCATCGCAACGAAGGACACGATGCCCATGGCGATCGCGCAGACCACCGGAAGGGTGATGACCAGCTGAAGGTGCTTCTTCAGCAGCTGGAACAGTTCGAGAAGGGTCATGCAGCTTGCCTTTCATTTCCCCAGTTCGGATTGACAAAACTGTCCGTATGTTATCGCATCTTTTTACCGAGACCAAACTCTATACATAAGAAACAGGCTCTCCTGTAAAAATGTCGGAAGCAATCGTAAAATTGCACAACAACGCCGCACCCGAAAGTCAAATGCGGCGTCTACATCAATATCTATGTTGTATCGCTATGCGAATGGCTCGTCCTGCTGTATGGGAAACGTCACCGTAATGGTGGTTCCCACGCCCAACTCGCTCGACAGATCGAGCGTGGCGTGATGATACAGGGCCGCATGCTTGACAATGGCAAGCCCCAGACCGGTTCCGCCGCGTGCCTTGGACCTACTCTTGTCCACGCGATAGAACCGCTCAAATACCTTGCCCTGTTCTTCAGGCGCGATACCGATTCCCGTGTCGGCGACCGCAAGGAACGGATGGCCTTCGTCGTTGGTGCCGCACTGCAGCGTAACCGTACCGCCGGGTCGATTGTAGCGGATGGCGTTGCTTGCCAGATTATAGATGAGCTCGTCAATCAAGCGCGACACGCCCTCGATGACCACAGGCTTGGTCTCATGACTTATCGTCACATTCGCCTGACGGGCGACCTGTTCAAGACGCTGCTCAACCGCGTAGATCGCACGCGAGAGCTCAATAGGCTCCGTGGACCCAATGGGCACTGCCTCGCCTTCAGTTGCACGTTCGGCCTCGTCCAAGTTAGACAGCGTAAGGATATCGTTGACAAGCGCTGCCAAGCGGCCCGCCTCACGATAGATGCGACCGCCAAAGTTGCGCAGGTCGCCCTCGCCCTCGACCATGCCGTTTGCGATGAGCTCGGCATAGCCCGAAATCGCCGTAAGCGGCGTCTTGAGCTCATGGGTGATATTCGCCGTGAACTCGCGGCGCATACGGTCGTTGTCCGCTAGCACCGCCATTTGGCGCTTGAGTTCCTGGCGCTGCGACTCGATACGCTCAAGCATGGGGACCATCTCGGCATAGGCGTGCTCATAGCTACGGCGTGGGTGGTCCAAATCCACCTCTTGCAACGGCGCGATGATGGCACGGGACTCGCGGCGCGCCATAAAAAACGAGAGTACCGCACCCGCTGCTGCGATAAGCAGCATCGGCGCCACCATCGACAGCAAAATCGCCGCAACGCCAGGCTGGGCCTGCGCCAAGCGGACAACCTGGCCGTTATCAAGGGCGACGGCGCGATACAGCATAATCTCGTCGAGCGTAGAGCTTGCGCGCTCCGCGGAACCCAAACCACTCTCAAAGGCCTCGATGACCTCGGGGCGATCGCCATGGTTGGGCAGTGTGGAAGGCGACGCCTCGTTGTCGTAGGCAACCGATCCATCCTTGTTAATCAGCGTGATGCGCAAGTCCTCGCGATCGAGACTACGCAAGAACGGGATGGGCTCCTGCTGTTCGTCGAGAGCGGCAGCAATGAGCTCGGTTTCCTGCGCCAGATTGGCACTCGTGGCATCCGCCAAGGTGTTTTGCACAAAGAACGCACCCAGCACCGTAAACGCCACGATAACCGCCATGGCGCAGACAAAGATCGTCACAAAAACGCGGTGCGACAGCGTATGTTTTCCCTGGGGGGCGAAGACCACGGGTTACTCCTCCGATGCGGTGGCCGCGGTGTCGTCGCCTTTGGCACCATCGCCGGCAGAAGGCTCGGCCAAGCGGTAGCCCACGCCGCGCACGGTCTCGATGGCGCTGGCATGCTCGCCCAGTTTTTGGCGAAGCGTCTGCACGTGCACGTCAACGGTGCGCGAACCGCCGTCGAAGTCCCAGCCCCACACGCTCTGCAGCAACGACTCGCGGGTAAAAACCACGCCGGGCTTGCGCATGAGGTACTCGAGCAGGTCGAACTCGCGCAGGGTGAGCTTAAGCGGCTCGCCGGCAACGGTCACCTCGCGATGGCTGGGCGAGAGCACGATGTCGCCCACGCTGAGCACATCGCTCGCCTGCTTGACCATGCCGCCGCGACGCAGCAGTGCGCGGCAGCGGCTCGCAAGCTCCATGAGCGAAAACGGCTTAGTCAGGTAATCGTCGGCACCGCCATCGAGCGCCATCACCTTGTCGAGCTCGGTATCCTTGGCGGTAAGCATCATGATGGGCACCGTCGCCGTCAGGCGATCGGCACGCAGTCGACGCATAATCGCCAAGCCATCGGTATCGGGCAGCATGATGTCGAGCAGGACGGCATCGGGTACCCGTCGCGCCACGGCAGCCTTAAACTCACCGTCGCACGAAAAGCCTTCGGCCTCAATCCCCTGCTTGCGCAGCGCATAGACCGTCAAATCCCTGATGTTGTCATCGTCCTCGACGTAATAGATCATGTTGAACCCCTTTGCGGCCGGCATGACCGCATCTTAACTCTAAAGGTACCTTTACGAGATGGTATCAGCCAAAACGCCCCGTCAAATAATCCGCCGTGCGCGGATCGGTCGGATTCTTGAAGAGTTGCGCGGTGGGCGCGTGCTCCACCAGCTCACCCAGCAAAAAGAATGCGACCGAATCGGAGATACGCGCCGCCTGCTGCATATTGTGCGTAACGACCACGAGCGTGCAGGTCTCTTTGAGCTCACAGGCCAGCTGCTCCACCACCAGCGTCGACACAGGGTCGAGTGCCGAGGTCGGCTCGTCCATCAGCAGAATGTCGGGCTGCACGGCCAGCGCGCGGGCGATGCACAGACGCTGCTGCTGGCCGCCCGAAAGACCCAGACCCGACTCTTTGAGCTTGTCCTTGACCTCATCCCATAGCGCAGCGCGACGAAGGGAGTCCTCGACCAGCTCGTCGAGCACGACGCGGTCGCGCACACCCATACCGCGCGGCCCATAGGCGACGTTGTCGTAGATGCTCATGGGAAACGGGTTGGGGCGCTGGAACACCATGCCCACGCGCTGGCGCAAACGGCAGATGTCGTAATCGCCCAGGATATCTTGACCATCGAGCGCAATCTTGCCCGCGATGCGGCAATCCTTGATGCCGTCGTTCATGCGGTTAAAGCAGCGCAGCAACGTGGACTTTCCGCAGCCCGAAGGCCCGATAAATGAGGTGATCTGCTTGTCGCGGATCTTGATATTCACGTCCTTGAGCGCATGATGGTCGCCATAGAACAGGTCGAGGCCCTCGACGTCGATGCGCGTCGGCGAGGCGGCAAGATCCTCTGCCGTGGGGCGAGTCGCATCCCCAACCTCGCGCTCGTGCGCGGCCTCGGCCTGCGCTTCCATGAGTTCTTCAAGCTCCGTGGGCTCCACAGCCGCAGCAGCCGTCATACCGCATACCTCCACATCGATATCAATTCAGCAGTATCGATAGTAGAAATCGCGGCTCATATGCACGTGAGCGCATTGTCAAGTGTTTGTAAGGGCACGCTGGCTATGCGGCGGGCAGCTCGATGGTGAATATCGTGTGTTCGGGCGTCGATTCACATGCAACGGTACCGCCGTGTGCCGCGATGATCTCCTTGGCAATAGCAAGGCCCAGACCGGCACCACCGCGATTGGTCGCACGCGCCGCATCCAGGCGATAGAACTTCTCAAAGATCACCTTGAGCTTAGCCGCAGGGATAGGATCGCCCTGATTGATAAAGCGAACGCGCACGCCGCCATCGTCTTGGCGCCCGGCCTCAATCGTGATAGTCGAGCCCTCATAGCTATAGGCAATAGCGTTTTTCATGATGTTGTTGAACACGCGAGCCATTTTGTCGCCATCCACGAGCACCGTCAGGTCCTCGCGAATATCAACTTGGACTTCCTTATGCTGCTCGTTGAGGATGGGATAGAACTCGTCAGCCACCTGAGCCAGCAGCAACCCCAGATCAACATAGCCGCGCGTGAGCACGATATCGTGGAAGTCAAAGCGCGTGATATCGAAGAACTCTTCGATGAGCGCATCGAGCCGGTGCGCCTTGTCGAGAGCCACGCCCGTAAAGTGCGCACGTTGCTCAACCGGCAGCTCAGGAGCCTCTTGCAGCAGCGAAAGATAGCCCACTACGCTCGCAAGCGGGGTGCGTAGGTCATGTGCCAAGTACGTAACCAGATCGTCCTTGCGATGCGACTCGTCACGCAGAGCTTGCTGCACCTTGCGCTCACGGTCACGCACGCGGTTAAGGGCGCCCTCGGCCTCCAAGAAGTCGCCGTCGATGTTGTCCCAGGTGTCGGGGTGATCGATCAGGCGATCTTGAATACGAGCGGCCAGCACACAATCGGCATGCTGCTCGCCCTGTTCGTAGCCCTGGTAGTACAGGGCACGGCCGCACAAGAACAGCACGCACGCGGCAAGCGCCAGCACAAAGCCAAGCATGTTGAATACAAAGCCGGCATCGAACAGCACCGGCCCTTCGATGCCGCCGAGCGCCATGGCGCCAATCGCCAACGTCATGGCCCACGCGGCGCCGCCAATCACCACGCAGCGGCGCACGATCTCAAATCGATCGATCAGCAAAAAGCCAACAAGCAGCACCGCCAAGATTCCGACGATGTTGTCGATGCCAATCAGCAGCAGGCTCAGCAAAAAGAGCAGCACCGTTGCAAGCGCACGGTTGTCGACGACCGACCTCACGTAATCAAAGAGCCGATCGGGTACCTCGAATGCCTGCCTATCGTCTTTTGTCATATCCACTTCCCCACCATCAAAGGCGTTATTCGATTATGTAGCCGACGCCCCAGACGTTTTTGATAAAGCGCGGCTTTTGTGCGTCGTCGCCGATCTTTTCGCGCAGGTGGCGAATGTGCACCATCACCGTATTGTTGGAGCCGGGCATAAAATCCTCGTTCCACACCGCACGGAACAGGTCCTCCACGGCCACCACGCTGCCGCGATGCTCGACCAGATACAGCAAGATTGAATACTCGGTGGGTGTGAGGCGTACCGGTGCACCGTCCACCGTCACGGAACGAGCGTCGCGGTTGATCTCCAAGCCGTCGAGCTGAATGGTCGGCGACTCGGCCGCCTGTGCACGGCTACCGTAACTGGTGTAGCGGCGAAGCTGAGCGTGCACGCGCGCGATGAGCTCCAGCGGGCGGAACGGCTTAACCACGTAATCGTCCGCGCCAAGCGAAAGGCCCTCGATCTTGTCTTGCTGGGCATCGCGCGCCGTCAGCATGATCACGGGATAGGTATGGCTGGAACGGATCGTACGCAGCAGCTCAAAGCCATCGATATCGGACAGCATGACATCCAGCAGCGCCAGATCGAACTCCTGCTCCAAGATTGCCTTGGCAGCATCGGCCCCGCTATAGGCAATCTGGACATCAAAGCCCTCTTTTGTAAGGTAGATACCAACCAAGTCGGCGATGGCCTTTTCGTCATCAACTACCAAAATGCGCTCGTTCATGCGTGCTCCTCTCGCGCTCCATTATGCCCGAGGGGGTGCCCGTCACACACAACAAGCGAGGGTGATTAAGTCGGCCTTAAGCACCCTTGCGCCCGTTCGGGCGCGGATGTGGGCCACGCACGCACGCGATGATCGCCGACGCCGGCAAACGATATACTCTTGTTCCAGAAGAGACCATCCCGTCGAAAGCGAAATCCGTGAAGTCCCTCACCTCTTTTGCAAAGCGCTCAGCCCAGCTTGCCGCCGGCTTTGTCTGCGCTATCGCCCTTGCCGCCGGCGTGCCCACCGTCGCCGGCGCCCAAGTGCTCACGACCGACAATGTTTGCGGCAAAACCGCCGATGTGCGCGGTATCACGGCCGAAAACCTGCCCGATATCGATGCGACCAATGCCCTCGTCATGGGCAAAGACGGCACCGTCTACTATGCCCGCGATGCCGATGAGCAGGTCAAAATTGCCTCGATCACCAAGGTCATGACCGCAATCCTAACCGTCGAGAATTGCAAGATGGACGAGAAGGTCACAGTGAGCAACGCCGCGGCCACCGTGGGTAATTCGACCGCCGGCTTGCTCGAAGGCGACGAGCTTACCGTGGAGCAGGCACTGCGCGGCCTGATGATTCCCTCGGGCAACGACGCCGCCATCGTGCTCGCCGAATATGTGGGCAAGAAGATCGACCCTAAGACCAAAGACGCCGAGGCCACATTTGTGAAGGCCATGAACGAGCGCGCTAAGAAGCTCGGCTGCACCGGTACGCTTTTTAAAAACCCGCATGGTCTGGACTTTGATGAGTGGGCTGGCGATATGCACTCAACCGCACACGACGTAGCGCTGATGATGCAGGAGGCCATGAAAAACGACACGATCCGCGAGGTCGTAGCGAGCGAGGATTCCTGGATCGAGGTCACGGGCGCCAACGGCACCGACCATTCGCATTCCATGGACACGCATAACTATTTGCTGGGCCAAGATGGCAACATCGGTGGCAAGACCGGCACCACCGACGATGCAGGCTATTGCTTTACGAGTGCCTACAACCGCGATGGCGACGAGATCTACACCGTCGTTTTGAACTCCACTACCACCGACCAGCGCTTTACCGATACCGCAACCCTTGCCAATTGGTACTACGGTCACAAGGTGACGGTCGCGATCGCCAACACGCAGGAAAAGACCGCCAACGACAACCCGCTTATGGCACGCATTAGCCAGACAGATTGGACGGACAAGACGATCGACGCCACGCTCGCCGACCCCACGGCGCAAGCGACCGTGTTTTCCCTTGCCGGCGAGGTGACCGAAAAGGTTAGCTACGACGATCTTTCGGGCACGGTGCATGTGGGCGACAAGGTGGGCAGCGTTACGCTCAAGCAAGACGGCACCAAGATCGCCGTCATGGACCTGGTTGCTGACGAGGAAGGCGCAGGGCCGAATCCCATTGAGTGGCTCCTTGTGAAGCTCGACCGCCTGGGCCGCCGCATCGACAATCGCCCACTTGCGGCAGAGAGCGAGACCGTCGCCAAGGCTCCTGAGGTGTAGAGCGCAAGAATAATCAGCCCACTGAAAGGAGGCGTCCGAAAGGATGCCTCCTTTTTGAGGGTTCGAATCCCCAGCCGCCATTCTTGATAATAAAAAAGGGCCCCAAATGGGACCCTTCTTCAAATTCGTACTGGCGGAGAGCTGGGGATTCGAACCCCAGATGCCCTTTTGGGGCATACTCGC
>DXMC01000008.1:0-2828 GCA_019414365.1 Collinsella sp. | reverse complement strand
TACTGGCGGAGAGCTGGGGATTCGAACCCCAGATGCCCTTTTGGGGCATACTCGCTTAGCAGGCGAGCACCTTCGGCCTCTCGGTCAGCTCTCCGTAACAGCCGTTCTATAGTAACCAAACAGCCAAGGATGGGCAAGAGGAAATTTTCTAATTGCCTAGCATCCTTTCCTCCTTGGAAGCTTCGCCTACCCCAGCGAACGGTTAAGGGAGCCGAGCTCGTCGTTGCCCATGGTGCGCCACATTTGGAAGATGCAACCGCGTGCCAGGAAAAAGAAGCCGTTGTCGACCAGTTGCACAGCGGCATCTGCCAGCTGATTCGTCACGGCGGACACTGGCGGCAGCTCGAGTCCAGCCTTGCGGATGGTCTCGACCGCCTCCTCAAACGTCGGAGGCTCGCTGACGCCCATCTCATTCATAAGGCCCTGCATTTCTTCCAGCGCGCTGCTGCCCGACTCCTCGCCGCGCGGCACTAGACGGTAACAAGCCAGCGCTAGGTCGAGCTGATCGCAATTCCAATAGGCAAACGCCAAGCGATAGAACAGGTAGCCAATTGCAGAACGATCGCTGGCAATACGTAGGCCATGGCGCGCCACCTCGATAATCTCGTCAAAGCGCTCCAGACGCGCAAGCACGTTGATGAGCGCAAAGTGCGATTGCATGGACGAGCGCGCCAGATCGTAAAGATGGCGCACCTCGGGCAGTGCTCGTTCAAAGTCCTCTTGCTCGGCGTAAAAGCTGCAGATCTCGTGCTGGGCAAAGTACAGCGCATCGGGCGCACGAAGGATTCGCACAGAGTCGTCTTCTTCCAATACCGGTAACACCATGCGCACCAGCTGGTTATCGCAAAACTGCGTTTGAACCGGACCTGTCGCCAAAAGCTCGGCGACAGTGCACTTAGCCTCCAACTCCTCGACAAGACGGGAAAAGCCTTCAAAAGCACCTGTACGGTCTACTTTTGCCTGCTCGCGCAATTCAACAACACGGGCCACGTATGGGTCGTCGTCCTCTTCCATGACCTCCAACTCGTCAGCCGTATCGGCAAGCAGCAGATCGCGCAGCGCCGGCGGCAGCGTGCGATGGTCATCACGCGGACGAGCATGAACCTCCGCAGGCTCAATCGTCTCCGGAGCGGTTGACTCATACGCCTCAAGCACACGCTTGCACGGCATATCGTCCATGTCCATGCTCTCAAGATCCTTGGCGACAGGCACGCAATCGGCCAGATAGGCCGCGCGCCCAAAGAAATACGTTGTGACAACGCGCTCGCCCTGCTCACTGTCGGGAGCAGCAATCTGCACATAGCAGCGCGTGATGCAGGTGCCCGCGGCAAAACACGCTGCCGCAAGCGTGAGTGCCACGCGCGCATCGTGCTCCGCGGCCCAGATCGCGCGCGTGTCCTCGTCCAGCTCGCGCCAGGCGTCATCCTGAGCGTCGTATTCACGTTGCAGCATGGCATCAACGACAGACTGCCCAAACCGAACGAGCATAATCCCCTCGGCAACGTTTGCCCGATAGGTATAGTCGAGCCGCGTGACCACGTTGAGCGCCTCAACGATTCGCGCAAAACGGGTGCGCACGTCCCACTCGCCGCCCGGCTGGCACGAAACCGTTCCCGGCTTGGCCCACGGGTTATCGCTCGAAGCCGTATCGAGCAGTCGGGGAACATCGTTGGTCGTCTTGGCGATATGCCACGCATCAAAGAGCGCGCAGCCCTCAAGGCTCGGCGAGGATGCCGCAGGGGCCAATCCGGCCCCGATGCGCTCAAGGATGCCGGAGAGGCGGTTGAGACGGCACTCGATGGCAAGCAGCATGTCAATCTCGTCCTGGTCCAACAGGCTACGATCAAAATTGAGATAGAAAATCTTTGAGCGATCAATGCGAGCCAGGCTCATCTCGGACTTAGCAGCGATGGTGCGCAGGCGGGGCAAGTCAATTTCGCTCATAAGGGCGGCGGCATAGCGCTCGATACCGCTCGGATTCTCGGCATGGTCAACGCGGTAAAGCAGCGTCTCGATAGCATCGGGGAGCGGTGCCGTGTTAAAGCCCAAAAACACCTCGACCGGCTCGGGCAACTTTACGAGCTTGATCTTGTCGACAACGTTTTGCATACCCTCGTCGAGTCCGCCGGCGTCCGCCGTGTTCACAATAGCGCTTTCGGAGTTGGCAAATATCACGTAGCGCAAGAACATCGAGGCCATGAACTCACCGTAAGGAAGGGCGCGGGTCGAATTCCATGTCTCGTGGTCGGACTGCTCGCGCATGGGGCCTTCGGGAGAGCCGGCAGTTTGCGCACACGCGCGCATTGCACCGTTGGCTTTCCTTACCATAATCTCACCAATACTGGAATCCGACTCGTCAAGGACCAGTTCCATGTCGGGATCGTTGGGCAGCGGAGCCTCGCTGACGGGGCGGTCCACCTTGTACACCTCACCCGAAACGCTTACGTAGCCCAAAAGCGACACATGACTTTTGCCAACGAACTCGACGACATAACAAGATTCATGCTGATCCTCGCCAAAGAGTTTCCAGACCACGCCATATGAGCGTCCCGCAGGCTGCTCGGGCATCGCCGGAAAGCGCTTCTTGGGATCGAGAAACCTGAGCTTGTATGTCGGACGCTCTGCCACGAAATATCACCCTGATCGGTCGTCTAGAGAAGGAGCGGTCGCGGATAGGCCGCGATACCTACTCGGAATCTTACACGAGTCGATAAGAAATCGTCCGCTTCACGCCCGCGCCTCGACCGAGGTTCGAATCCGTGCAGCGGCGACATAAAAGAAAAGCCCCCGTTGCCGGAGGCTTCAAGTTCAATTGGTGCGGCGTATAG
>DXMC01000073.1:0-1771 GCA_019414365.1 Collinsella sp. | reverse complement strand
ATGGAGTCTGTTACGCGGGGGGGTGTTGATAAGACGCCACTTAGCTGCATAATAGGTTCCAGTTAGAAACCCTCGGGTTTGCGGGGCGGGATCGTGAAAGCGATTCTGCCCTATTTTAATATGAGTAGAACATTGTCAAGAGGCAATGAAGGCCCAAGCCAGGAAAATCTTTCCCGACTTGGGCCTTTCTATCATCACCCGATGATTTCTTCCGACAGGTTGTGTCATCAAACCGACGCTCGTATTCGCAGTTTAATATTCGCGGGTTGACGGCCTCGGGCTGGCGCGGACCGCACGCGGGTCCGCCGCGTCATCGCCCGTCTATGTCGGCCGCCCTGGCTTCGCATTTCGTTGCTACGGCTGGATGCGCGCACCTTCTAACAAGAAGAATCTTTCGGCGAGCATGGCGGTCGTCCCGCTGCTCAAAAACAGATCTGGGATTGCATCCAACGACCAGTCGATATGGAAGAAGCCGCGGGGAATGACCGTTATGGGATTGCCATCGCTCCCTCTACGCGAGCGCTCCTTCGCTCATGCGCCCGAGCGCCCATATCCAGCAAGCCAGCTCGCGCGCTGTAGCGACGTTTGCGACCACAGGCCGCTTGCGCAGCTCGCAAGATAGATGGCGACGCCTTTCCACAAGGCGCTTGACACCGACTGCCGCATGGTTCGATATGGAAGCGGGAACGCTCTCATCGTAAAGCGAGCGCTTCCGCTCTTTCGTGGCGCGGGTGTAGTGCCAGGATGCCTCCACGAGCAGCTTCCGCAAGTGAGAGTTGCCGGCTTTGGTGATGCCGCCCCGGGAGGCGCGCTCTCCGCTCGAGTGCTCGGAGGGAACGAGCCCAAGCCAGCTCGCGAAGGCGCGCGCCGAATCGAAGCGGGAGAACACGCCGGCTTCGACCGTGAGCGCGAACGCCGTCACGGTCTCTATTCCCTTCATGCACCTGAGCGCCTCAACGCGATCCCGCCAACGAGGCCTTGAGGCGCATTGGGCCACTCTCTTCTCGATGGCCTTCTTCTGCGATTCGATATGGCGCACCTCGGAGATGTAGTAGTCGAGGGACTCTCGAGCGGCAGCGTCGGGAAGCTCGATTCCCCGGATCCACTCCCAGTGCGCATGGGTCCAGCTGCCTCGGCGCTTTCCATCTTCGTTAAACTCGTTCCAGGCATATCCCCACCGGATGAGCAGATGGGTGAGGCGGTGCTTGGCGCGGGTGAGGTCGTCGCGGACGTCCTCGAGCGCACGAGAGAGGTTGCGGGCGCCCTCTGTCTCGACGTCGGGCACGAACACCTCCACGATGTTGTGCGCCATGAGCCGGCGCGCCAGAAACTCCGCATCGTTGCGGTCGTTTTTCTTGCGCCTGTCCGATGCGGGCTTGTGCATCTTGGACACGGCGCCCACTATGCAGTCCACGCCCATCTCTCGAAGCTCGCGCACAAGATGAAACCCCGTCACGCCGGATTCGTAGACCGCTTTGGGAGAGTCAAGCTGAAGAATCCATCCTGCGATCTCCGCGGGCGAATAACCGAACTTCTGCGACCGAACCTCGCCTGTGATTGAGTCGAGTGCGACAGCTGTAACGGATCGGGCATGGACATCCAGGCCGATTGAAGTAACATGGTTCATTGTGAGCCCCTCTCATGTATGTGGCAACTTAGGAAAAACTGCCGGTTGTATAAATGACGCACGACCATTATCAGCCTATGATCCACGGTCATTAGGAAGACGACATGAAGTAGGGGCTCACAATGTTCTACTCATATCGTCTTT
>DXMC01000072.1:0-1890 GCA_019414365.1 Collinsella sp. | reverse complement strand
GGCACAACATGGATTTTACGGTCGAGAATGCGGGCACCACGATTGCCTGTCGCGAATATGCCGGCCCGGATGTGTCGCCTGATGCTCCTGCTTTGGTGTGCGTGCACGGCGCTTGTGTCGACGGCACATTTTTCGACGGTATCGCTTGTGAGCTCAGCCGCAACTACCGCGTAATTGCCTACGACCGCCGCGGCTGCGGTGGCAGCAGCGATGCGGCAGACGGCAGCTATGATCTTGCCGCTCAGGCCGCCGACCTGCAAGCCGTGATCGAACACGTTGGCGCTCCGGCAAATGTGCTTGCGCATAGTGCCGGTACGTTGGTTGCGCTGGAGCTTCTTCGCACCGAACCCCATCTCGTCGCCCGTGCGATTCTGCATGAGCCGGCTGTGTCGGCCAAAGGTGTCGGTATGGGCGCAGCTCCGGTTTTGCTCGATATGATTGCGGCGGGAAAGGTTTCAAGGGCGCTCCGGCTTTTCTTGGGAGCCCTCGGCGACTTGGACCCCGAGGCTCCTGGGACGACCGAAGCGGAAGTCAAACATGCCCTGCGCAATGGTCGTTGCTTTATGGCCAATGAATACGGAACAAATATGACATATGCTCCCGACTGGGAGCGCGCTCGCGCGTCAAAGGCGGTGTCGGCCGTGTTCTTGGGCGAGCTCTCGGTTGGCACGCCCCGCGAGGCGGGCACGAGGGTGGCTGCCGAATATCTCGATTGCCCCCTTGTGACGATTCCGGGCGCGCATAACGGTCTGCGCGATCGCCCCGTTACGGCGGCAAATGCCGTTCGTGATGTCTTGGAGCGTTAGCACGCTCGATGACCTGCGGGGAGAGGGATTGTTAGCGTTTCGTCATTGTTAACGAATGCGTCCATAACCGCGCGCCCGCGGCTCCATTACCGCCGCTTGCCAGGTCATAAAAATGTAACGATAATCGCGCGTTTGCCTTCAGCTGTTAGATGTTACCCTTGTACCAATTGATATGCACCGTTGCCGTGCATAACGATAGAAAGGGCCCCATATGCGCAAAAATCACGAGGTCAATCTAACCGACGAGGAGGCTGCCGCTGAGGTCGCCCGTGTCGCGAAGACCTACCCCGTGGTGCGTTTGCTGTCGGCCGATCAGATTAAGAGGGAGCCTAACTGCTTGCTCGCCGGCGATCGCTGCCCTTGTCTGCGTCAGTCGAGTCTTGAGGCCTTGGCAGACTCCGATGAGGTGTCGGAGCAGCTGCTCAATGATGGTACTGAGTACCGCGCTCGCCTGCGCCCTCTGAAGGTCGAGGGCGAGCCTCATGTCCTGCTGATGGTGCGTCCGATCGATGAGCAAGAGGCCGCAGAAGAGGACCTTGTCTACACCGACGTGCTGACGAGTGTGCGCAATCGCCGATATTACGAGGAAAAGCTCCGTAGCGCCCGCATGAATGCCGGCGTTGCGGTGATCGACCTTGATGATTTTAGGGTCTTCAACGATACGTGTGGCCGTCATGCCGGCGACCTTGCGCTCGGTGCTGTGGCGACAGCCATACGCAGCGGAATTCGTTCGACTGACGAGCTTGTACGCTATGGCTGCGACAAGTTTGTGGTCGTCATGCCCAATATTCCCTCCGATGACTTCACCCGTCGCCTGCATCAGGTGTCCGATGCCGTTCATGCCACGATTGTTCCGGGCCATGAGTACGTGAGCTTGACGGCATGTGTTGGCGGTGTTCGCATTCATGGCGAGACGGTCGATGAAGGAGTTGGCCGCGCTGTCCAGTTATTGAGCCGCGCTAAGGCAAAAGCCGGTACGGTCGTGACCGATGCCGATTCCATCGAAGCCTTCCAAAGCGAAAAGCCTTTGGTGCTTATTGTCGATGACTCCGAGATGAACCGAGCCATTCTCAACGAGATGCTC
>DXMC01000071.1:0-2061 GCA_019414365.1 Collinsella sp. | reverse complement strand
GCTTTGCGCGCGAGGACCTTAAGGACATGCTCGCGCCCATCATCCGCCTGCAGCCACTCACCTATGAGGAACTGCTGGTGCTCATCGAAAAACTCATGCAGATCCATGCCGGCTACTTTGGCTGGACACCCACGCTTACCGAGAACGACTTGGTGGGCTTTCTCAAGATTGAGTTTGGCCGCGTGGGAGCCGATACGCACTTAACGCCGCGTGAGGTCATCCGTGACTTTATCGAGCTGCTCGATATCCTGTGTCAGAACCCCGATGCAAATGTGGCGGAGCTGCTGCAAAGCGTCGGCGGCGACGCGCTGGCGCCGGCAGCCGCAACAGGCGACACCGGCGCTGCAGACGGTGACCGCAACTTCGCCGAATTCACCATCTAACCTGCCAAAACGGGACAGGTTTATTTTGGCAGGTTTTATCTGGGCAAACGTTGAAGCAGCAATGCAGCAAGCCACTGCCCACCGCGTTGAGAGATTCGTTTTTGAGAGGAGGCCCCGTGAACGCCTTTGACAGATATGCTCCGTTTATCCAAGACTTCATCTACTCCCACGATTGGGAGAGTCTGCGCTCTATCCAGGTTGCAGCGGCAGACGCCATCTTTAACACGCAAGATAATGTGCTCCTGACGGCATCCACGGCTTCCGGCAAAACCGAGGCAGCCTTCTTTCCCATCCTGACCGAGTTTTGGGAGAACCCGCCCGCAAGCGTGGGCGCCCTCTACATCGGCCCCCTCAAGGCGCTCATCAATGATCAGTTCGTCCGTCTCAACGACCTCTGCGAAGAAGCCGTCATCCCCGTCTGGCACTGGCATGGCGACGTTTCGCAGTCGCACAAGGCAAAGCTCATCAAAAAGCCGAGCGGTATCTTGCAGATTACGCCCGAGTCGCTCGAGGCGCTCCTGATCCATAAGCACATGGCGATCCCTCGTATGTTCTGCGACCTGCGCTATGTGGTTATTGACGAAGTCCACTCGCTCATGCGCGGCGACCGTGGCGGGCAGACGCTCTGCCTTATCGAGCGACTCTCGCGCATGGCCGGCGTGCAGCCTCGACGCATTGGCCTTTCCGCTACCATCGGCGACCCCGAGCGCACGGGCGCTTTTCTCTCACAGGGAACGGGGCGCGACTGCGTTATCCCCCGCTTTGAAGAACCGCGCCGCGTATGGCGCATCTCCATGGAGCACTTCTACAACTCTGGCCCCCAGGCTCAGCAACGAGGATTCGAGAGCATGGGTCCTCAAGAGGCCGAAGTGCTTGCATGCGAGCGCATTGAGGCAGCGGCGCCCGTGGCACTGCCCGCCGGCGCCCAATACATGCGTCACAGCGGACAGCTCATACAAGAGGAGCGCCGTCAACGTCGCGAACGGGCACGGGGCAAAGCCGCTCCCAAAGACCGTCGCACTTCCTCGGCCCCCGAGGGCGAAGTCGACATCCCACGAGCGACCGAGCAGGCGCTTCTCAACCCCACCGACACGGCGCCCGACAACGCCGACCCCGGTATGGGCTATATCTTTGAGCATACGCGCGGCCGCAAGTGCCTGGTCTTTGCCAACTCGCGCGAGGAGGCAGAGGCCGTGTGCTCCATGCTGCGTAGCTACTGCGAGAACCGGCACGAGCCCGACCGTTTCCTCATTCATCACGGCAATCTTTCGGCATCGTTGCGCGAGACGGCCGAGGAACTCATGCGCGATGAGGAGCAGGCACAGACAACCGTCACCACCTCTACGCTGGAGCTCGGTATCGATATCGGCCGTCTGGAGCGTGCGTTCCAGATCGATGCGCCGTTTACCGTCAGCTCCTTTTTGCAGCGCATGGGGCGCACAGGCCGTCGCGACCTTCCGCCCGAGATGTGGTTTGTCATGCGCGAGGAAGAACCCGAGCCGCGCACGATGATGCCCGAAACGATACCCTGGAAGCTCCTGCAGGGCATCGCACTCGTACAACTCTATCGCGAGGAAAAGTGGGTCGAGCCGCCCGAGCTCGATCGACTCCCCTACAGCCTGCTCTACCACCAGACCATGTCGACGCTCGCCAGCACCGGCGAGCTCACGCCGGCCGA
>DXMC01000070.1:0-2096 GCA_019414365.1 Collinsella sp. | reverse complement strand
GCCGCGCGGCAAGGAGATATATTGCCAGACCGGAGGGGCGCCGGGGGCGGGAATCTGGGCGTACACATTTCCTACACAGTTTGGAATTCTCAGCTGTATTTACCAGTAATAAAGAGGGGACCTCGTTTCCGAGATCCCCTCCTCCGTCTATCTATAGAAATAGGCTTTCAAAGCCTTAGGCCAACAGCTTGCGACCGGATTCCTCGATCGCGTCAAGTGCTGCATCAGCCTCGGCGGCATCCGCGCCCTTAGCGAAGATGTACAGCTTAATCTTGGGCTCGGTGCCGGAAGGACGAACAATACCCTTGTTGCCGCCCTCGAGATCGAACTCAATGACGTTAGCCTTCGGCAGGCCGTTCACGCAGGTGTTGTAGTCCACGACGGCCTCAATCTTGGACCCAGCAAGCTCCGCAGGCGGGTTCTCGCGCAGACCGGACATGATGCCGGCCATCTTTGCCGCACCCTCAGCACCCGGATAGCTCAGCGAAATCGTCTTGTTGTGGTAGTAGCCATACTTCTCGTACAGCTCGTGCATCGCATCGGCGAGGTTCTTACCCTGGAGCTTGTAATACTGCGCCATCTGGCAAATCAGCAGCGAAGTGCTCACGGCGTCCTTGTCGCGCACGTGGTCACCGGCCAGATAGCCGTAGCTCTCCTCGAAACCAAAGATAAAGCGATCGACTTCACCGGCATCGGAAAGCGAGGTAATGATGTCGCCGATGTACTTGAAGCCCGTCAGGCAGCGGCGGAGCTCAAAACCGTACTCGTCGGCCAGAGCGTCAACCATGGCGGAAGAAACGATAGTAGTAACGGCAACCTTCTTAGTGAGGTCCTCACCGCGGGCAGCACGGGTCTTGCAGATATAGTCGAGCAGCAGAACGCCCATCTCATTGCCGGTCAGCAGCAGATAGTCATCGCCATTTTTAACGGCAACGCCAACACGGTCGGCGTCGGGATCGGTTGCAAGCAGCAAATCAGGGTGAACCTGCTCGCAGAGATCGATGCCCTTCTGCATGGCCTGACGGATCTCGGGGTTAGGATACGGGCAGGTCGGGAAATCGCCGTTAGGCTCCTTCTGCTCGGGAACAACCGTGACATCGGTGATGCCAGCGCGCTCGAGCACCGTCGTGACGGGAATGAGGCCGGTGCCGTTGAGCGGCGTATAGACAAGCTTAAGCGGAGCGCCAGCGATCTCCTCGGCAGAAAGGTTAGTCACGCCGCGGGCGAGAACGGCGTCGTAATAACGCTCGAGGCACGAGTCATCGATCCATTTGACCAGACCCTGCTCAAGAGCCTCATCGAAGTCCATGGACTTCACGCCGGTGAACGTATCGGTCTCGGCGATAGCCTTAGAAATTGCATCGGCGGCCTCGCTGGTGATCTGGCAGCCGTCGGGGCCATAGGCCTTATAGCCGTTATAAGGCGCTGGGTTATGGCTAGCGGTCATGCAAATGCCACCGGAGCACTTAAGGTCGCGGACGGCCCAGGAGAGCGTCGGCACAGGAGAAATCTTGGAATACACGAGGGCAGTCACGCCGTTTGCTGCAAGAATGGCAGCCGTCGTCTTGACGAACAGCTCACCTTTATTGCGGCTATCGCGAGCAATGGCGACCGTCGGATGCTCGAAGGTCGCATTGAGGTAGTCAGCGAATCCCTGGGTCGCACGACCGACCGTATAGATATTCATACGGTTAGTGCCCGCACCGATAGTGCCGCGAAGGCCGGCAGTACCGAAGGCGAGATCCTGGAAGAAAGCGTCGGTGATGGCGTCCTCATCACCCTGCTCCTTCATCGTGTTAAGCTCAGCGAGGAGCTCCTCGTCCTTGACATTGGCAATCCAAGTATCAAGCAGCTCATGAACATCTGCCATGTGAGTCCTTCCGTCACAATCAATAAAACGACCCGTGTAAAAACAGGACAAGCGCAGCAGTGCGCTAAAGCAAATATTAGTCCATTGAGAACAGAGAACCGACCAAAGAACGGTGAACGTCTATATTCAGCGGTGGATGATTAAATTGATTTAATTGCATAAGAAATGTTACCCGTAAACGCAAAAAAGGGGGAGGCCGCGAGGCCTCCCCCTTCTTCAAGTCATC
>DXMC01000007.1:0-60872 GCA_019414365.1 Collinsella sp. | reverse complement strand
TCAATTGGTGCGGCGTATAGGATTCGAACCTATGACGTTCTGATTCGTAGTCAGACCCTCTATCCAGCTGAGGTAACGCCGCAGCGCAAGACATATAAAACCACTTTAGTTCGTTAGAGTCAAGCAAAATCTCAAACTTTTTTCGCGCGGGCCGCAATTTGTCACGCTGCACCACAAGCATCAGCGCTTCTTGTGCGATCGATTGGCTTCTCAATCACATCGAACCCGGCGCCAAGCTCCCCCAGAAGCGAACGCACCCGTTGGGCACAGTCGTAGTCGGCAAACGAGATACCCAGCATGCGCGCCACCTGGTTAGAAGTTCCCACCTCATAAAACCGCTCAAGCGCCACAAGCCCCTCATGCGCCACAAACGTCTCGACCACATGCGGCGACTCCTCAAAGCACCATTGCGTCAATGGTCCCTCACTCGTCTGCCGAACCACCAAGCCACCCATACCCGATGGCTCGCACGTTACCAGCAGGTGTTCCCCGCCCTCATTGCTCTGGAACAAAACAACCCGCTCGTCGAACAGCTCCATCACATCCCCTTTCTCTTGCTCTTAGTCAACAAAAGAATAGCAGGTAAATGCATATATACAGAACGTCTGTTCGTGTGTTTTCTATCGAGCTGTCCGCACGGCATGGTATAGCCGTACACAAAAAGGGCGCCCCTAAAAGGAGCGCCCTCGCAAATCGCCTATGCAGCTAGTTTACGCGACCGGCTCGATCTTCTCGAGGCCGCCCATGTAGGGACGCAGAACCTCGGGGATCGTGATGGTGCCGTCGGCGTTCTGGTAGTTCTCCAGAATGGCAGCCATAGTACGACCAGCCGGCAGGCCGGAACCGTTAAGGGTGTGCAGGTAGCGCGAACCCTTGAAGTTCTCGGGGTCGCGATACTTGATGTTGGCACGACGGGCTTGGAAGTCACCGCAATTGGAGCAGGAGCTGATTTCCTTGTAGGCGTTGTAGCTCGGCAGCCAAACCTCGACGTCGTAGGTCTGACGAGCAGAGAAGCCCAGGTCGCCGGTGCACAGGCTAATCACGCGATACGGAAGGCCCAGCTGCTGCAGCAGGTACTCGGCCTCGGCGGTCATGCTCTCGAGCTCCTCGTCGGACTCCTCCGGCTTAGCGAACTTGACCATCTCGACCTTGTCGAACTCGTGCTGACGGATAATGCCGCGGGTGTCGCGACCGGCGGAACCGGCCTCCTCGCGGAAGCAGGGGGTGAAGGCGGTGTAGCGGCGCGGCAGGGTGTCGGCATCGAGGACCTCGCCGGCGTGCAGATTGGTCAGCACGACCTCGGCGGTGGGGATCAGGAAGTTATCGCCCGAGACGTGATAGGCGTCGTCCTCGAACTTGGGCAGCTGACCCGTACCGAACATGGTCTGACGCTTGACGACGATGGGCGGCCACCACTCCTTGAAGCCACGGCTCGTGTGCGTGTCCAGGAAGAAGTTGATAAGGGCGCGCTCCAGGCGGGCACCGGCGCCACCGAGAACGGTGAAGCGGCTTCCGGAGAGCTTGTTGCCACGCTCGAAATCGAGGATGTCCAGATCGGTGCCCAGATCCCAGTGCGGCTTAAAGTCGAAGTCGAACTCGCGCGGGGTGCCCCAACGACGGCGCTCAATATTCTCGTCCTCGTCCTTACCGTACGGGGTGGCCTCGCACGGAATGTTGGGCAGGTGAGCCATGAAGTCGTACTGCTCCTGCTCAAGAGCGGTACGGCGCTCGGCCAGACCGTCGATCTTCTCGTTGACGGCGCGCACGGCCTCCTTGGCGGCCTCGGCCTCGTCCTTCTTGCCCTCCTTCATCAGGGCGCCGATCTTCTTGGACTCGGCATTACGCGTGGCCTGGAGCTCCTCGACCTCGGTGATAACGGCACGACGCTCGTCGTCGAGCTCAAAGAACTTCTCGCGATCCCAAGACGTCTGGCGGTTAGCCATGGCGACATCGATGGCATCGGGGTTCTCGCGAACAAACTTGATATCAAGCATTAGATCCTCCGGCGATATACATTCCATTTAGGTTGCAACCTTGTACATGTATGGGCAAGTATATACTTATGAGCGTTTACGACCCAACTCAACTACGCAAGAAGGCACCCAATGGACGCAGTTTTTTCCTTTTTGTTTGGCACCCGCACCGGTTTTGCCATCCTTTTCGCCGGCGGTATCCTGCTATTTGCGATTCTTGCCTTTGTGATGGAGAAGCGCACCCATAAGATGTATGTCGACCGCGGCCCCAAGTCCGAGGACGAAGAAGACAGCTTCTGGGACTAACCTGCCAAAAAGGACAGGTTTATTTTGTCGGTTTTTATCTGGGCAAACGCAAGCGCCTCGCAACTGGAATTGAGCCAGTTGCGAGGCGCTTTTCGTACATACGACAAAACCGCAGGAAAACCCTGCCAAAATGAACCTGTCCCTAAATGGCAGGTTTTACTGGAGGGTGGCGTCGATGGCCTTGACGAGGGCGCTGCGCATGCCGGCGTCCTCGAGCGCGACGACGCCCTTGATGGTAGCACCGCCGGGCGAGCACACGGCATCCTTCATCGCTGCGGGATGCTGACCGGTTGCAAGCTGCAGCTTTGCCGTACCCAGCACCATCTGGCTCACAATGCGATAGGCATCGGCGCGCGGAATACCGTGTTTGACGGCCGCATCGCCCAGAGCCTCGATCGCCATGGCGACAAACGCCGGGGCGCAGCCGCCCACGGTACCGCCCACAAACAGCAGGCTCGTGTCGAGCTCGACCACCGCACCGAGCTTGCCAAGCAGATCAAGCACCACTGCGCTCTGCTCATCACTAAGCGTGGAAGCCTTCTCGCAAGCGATGACGCCCTCGCCCACCGAAACCGGTGTGTTGGGCACCGTCGAGATATGCGCGACGCCCGGCAGGACTTGCTCCCACTTGGCACTGTCCCAGGTCCAGGCAACCGACAGAACGACCTTTTTGGCAAGAGCATCCTTGAGCGGGGCGAATATCTTCTCGATCATGTACGGTTTGACCGCAGCGACCACGATATCGGATGCGGCGACAACCTCGGCGGCATCGTGGCAGGCGACCATGCCGCGCGCCTCGCAGCGCTCAACCAGTGCGTCGTAGCGACCCGCACAGGCGCACATGTCGCTCGCAGCTACACCGGCAGCGATCCAGCCATCGGCCATAGCGCTCGCCATATTGCCAAAACCGACAAATCCAATCTTCATATCTCATAGTCCTTTCAGACACATTCCTCAAAACGAAAGGTATTGTCCCACGCCATTGTTTCGTATTGCCGACCTATTTGTGATACGGCTCGCCACGACTGATCTTGCAGGCACGGTAAATCTGCTCTAGCAGCACCACACGCGCCAGGTTATGCGGCAAGGTAATGCGTCCAAAGCTGAGCATCTCGTCGGCTCGTGCGCGCACCTCATCACTCACGCCGTCCGAACCGCCAATCACAAAGGCGATGTCGCTGCTGCCTCGCAGCATAAGATCGTCGAGCCTCGCCGAGAGCTCCTCACTCGAACGCTCCATGCCCTCGATAGCCAGCAGGATCACATGCGCTCGAGACGGCAAGGCAGCAAGAATCGCCGCCCCCTCCTTGTCGCGCGCGGCATCCACGCCGCCCGCCTTGGCCGGGTCGATATCAGCCACCTCGCGCATATCCACCTTGGCATAGGCACCCAGGCGTTTGGTGTACTCAGCGCAGGCATCCTTCCAAAAGCGCTCTTTGAGCTTGCCAACACAAACGACGGTGTATTTCACGCGTGTCTACTCCTTTGACTCGTTCTGAACCTTACCGGCAGCCAGCATCTGCTCGAACATAGAGGCCGACTGCGAAAAGTCGCTCGGCAGCACGACCGTCGAGGTTTTACCCGTGCGAGCGAACTCCGTCATCATCTCGGACCACTGCGTAAACATGAACAGTTGGTTGGCCTCGTCATTGCCGACACCCGTCTCCTGGATGATCTCGAGCGAATCTTTGATACCCAGCGCGATGGCCTTGCGCTGGTTGGCGATGCCCTCGCCCGCCTTTTCCATAGCCTCAGCCTCGGCGGTCGCCTCGGTGACGCGCTTGATGCGGTCTGCCTCAGCGAGCTCCTGTGCCGCAGCGCGCTTGCGCTGGGCGGCGTTGATGTCGTTCATGGAGTTCTCAACCTCGGTCGGCAGTGCGATTTTGGTGATGAGCGTCGACACGAGGGTGAAGCCGTAGGCGGCCATCTGCTCGGAAACGGTAGCGTTGACATCCTTGGCGATGTCGTCCTTCTTGGCAAAGACCTCATCGAGTGTGTAGACGGGAATCGAAGAGCGCAGGGCGTCGGTGATGAAGTCACGCATCTGGTCGACGGGCTCCTGCAGCATATAGTAGCTCTTGTAGATGCCCGAATCTGCCGGGCCGGCGCCCATGTCATAGCTCACGTGGTACTGAGCAGAGACCTCAAGGCCGATGGTCACGTTGTCCTGGGTCTTAACGTCGATGCCAAAACCGTTTTTCATGGTGCGCAGACTCACCGTGGCGGCCTTGCGGTCGATCACGGGCACCTTCATGTGGAAGCCCGCGTTGACGATGCGGTTAAACTTGCCCAGGCGCTCGATGATCACGGCATGCTGTTGTTCAACGACATAGCAGGCGTTGGGAAGCAGTAGCAACAGAATGATGATGGGAATCAAAAGGCTGGTAAGGGCGGCGATGATACCGGACAACAGCATGGTCTCTCCTCTGATAGGCATACGTTGGCACTAGGATACCCGCACAAGGAGATCGTACATAACAAAAAAGCTCCCATTGCTGGGAGCTCTTTCATTCAATGGTGCGGGCGAAAGGACGTCCGCGTATCCGCTTCGCGGATCCGCACCGGCTTCGGCCGCCTGCCGGCGTCCTCGCCAGCTCGCTAAAAACGCTCCGCGTTTTCTTTACGCTCGCTCCTTTACAGGTTCAAGTCCCTGTGATGGGCCCATAACAAAAAAGCTCCCATTGCTGGGAGCTCTTTCAATCAATGGTGCGGGCGAAAGGACTTGAACCTTCATGGGGTTGCCCCCATACGGACCTGAACCGTACGCGTCTGCCAATTCCGCCACGCCCGCGTGCAGGAATTAGAATAACGGAGCGCCATCGCGAACGCAAGAACTATTTTTGAAAAAGTTTGCAGGCATTTTCCCAAGCTGCTCGCGCGATTGCCTCAGCATCCTCGCCGGTACGATCGACACGGTCGTTGACCAGCGTGTTTGCCGTAATGGAGATCATTGCGGGCTCGCATTCAAGACCGCGGATGGGCTCCGGAGCCATATACGGGCAATCCGTCTCGAACAAAATTCGATCGAGTGGGGTTGCCGCAAATGCCTCGCGCACATCGTCGTTGCGCTTAAAGGTGGCCGCACCGCCATAGGCGATATAGCAGCCCAAATCCACAAAGCGCTCCATCGTGGCGCGGTCCTCGCCAAAACAGTGCAGCACACAACCAGCCTGGGGCACACCCACCTCGCGCAGTACGTTGTACGCATCGACGTGCGAGGTGCGCTCCCCATCCGAGTCCTCGTGACGCAGGTGCAGCTCCACCGGCACATTGCGGCGCACGGCAAGCTCGAGCTGGCGCGCCATGCAATCAATCTGCACGTTATGGGGTGCCGGCGCGATATCGTCGTCATAGTCCATGTGATAGTCCAGGCCGATTTCGCCAATACCGGCGCATAAGGGGTCATCAAGTGCGGCAACGACCTGTGCATGAACGTCGTCGGTATAGTCCGGCGCGCCATACGGATGCACGCCGGCAAGATACTTGATCTGCGGGATATCCTGCATCGGAAGAATTTCGCGCACGAGCCAGTCGCTATAGTCCGTCACGCTGCGCTTGTCGGCGATGGGGTCGAGCATCGTCACCAACAGGTCGACGCCCGCGGCTTTGGCGCGCACGAGCGTCTCGGGCACTTCTTTCCCCCAAAACGAAAGCAGATGCGCATGCGTGTCAGCAAGCGGTGCCAAGGGCACGGGACAAGCAACCGTCTTCTTTTTCTTGGTAAACGTCACGCGTTCGGCATTAGGCATCATGGATGAGCTCCTGAGCCAGGCGGATAAAGTCGGCAACATCAAGCGTTTCTGCGCGCGTGGTGGGTGCGATACCGCAAGCCTCAAAGGCGGCGTCGAGCACGTCCTTGGCAAAGCCGTTGGCGCTCATGGAATTGCGGATGGTCTTGCGGCGCTGAGCAAATGCAGCATCAATCACGCGGGCCACAAACTCGCGATCGAGTCCTTCGGGCGCCACGCCGTCAACACGGTCGATACGCACGACGGCCGAGTCCACGTGCGGTGCCGGCATAAAGCAACGTGGCGGCACCTCAAAGCGACCCGTCACCTGCGCATACAGGCCGAGCTTTGCCGTATAGCCGCCATAGGTCTTGTTGCCCGGCACTGCGGCAATGCGATCGGCAACCTCCTTTTGCACCATGACCACGGCACGCTTGAGCGCGGGCATCGTCTGAAAAAACTGCAAGATGATCGTCGCCGCCACGTTATAGGGCAAGTTCGCGACAAATACCGTCGGCTCACCGCCGGCGGCCTGCTCAATCTGCTCCGGCGTCACCTTAAGCGCGTCGCCCATGATAAAGCGGAAGTTGGCGTAGTCGGCGGCGTGAGCATCGAGCACCGGCTCGAGCTCGGGATCGGCCTCGATCGACGTGACGCACGCCGCCTCCTGCAACAGCGCAAGCGTGAGCGTACCAACGCCCGGACCAACCTCGAGCACGCGCTCATCGCCTACAAGCTCGGCAAGCTCGCAAATGCGCTCAATTACATGGTTGTCGATCAGGAAATTCTGGCCCAGGCGATGCTTGGTCGCAAGGCCAAACTCCTCCAGCAGCTCCCTGGTGGCCGTGGGGTTTGCCAAAGGCGAAGTTGTCATGGTTGCCTCCTCAGCATGATGGCGGCGTCTTGAAACAAAAGGGCATGGACCGTGGCGGCCATGCCCTTACAGCTAAACAACAAATTGCCGATATGGCGCGCTGCATCTTAGCCCAGACGCGGGAACAGCGGCTCGCCCTTCTCGACAGGCTGACCGCCGGCAAGCAGGCCCCAAGCGCAAATGCCCTTGAGGTCGTCGGTCGCGGCCTCGTCCTCGCAGGACAGGCGGCGCAGGGCCTCGGCAGAGGTCTGAGGCATGAGCGGCATCAGCAGGTGGGCGGCAATGCGGATGGCCTCGAGCAGGTTGTAGATCACAAACGCCAGCTCGTCAGCCTTGGCCTCGTCCTTGGCAAGTGCCCAAGGCTCGGAGTCCTCGATGTAGTGGTTGGCGGCATGGATGAGCTCCATGACCTCGTCCTTGGCTCCGCCGTAATCGAGCACGTCCATCTTGGCCATGTAGCGCTCGACCAGACCATCGGCGATCTTTGCCAGCGGGTTGTCGAACGCATCGAACGATGCGGGCTTGGCGGGCGCGCAACCATCAAAGTACTTGCCGCTCATGTTGAGCGAACGCGAGATAAGGTTGCCCCAGCTGTTGGCCAGGTCGGCGTTGTAGACCTGCTCCATGCGATCGAAGCTGATGGCACCGTCGGTGCCGGGGACGACGTCGGTCATAAAGTAGTAGCGATAGCCCTCGACGCCCAACATGTCGATAACGTCCTGCGGAGCGATGGCGTTGCCGCGGCTCTTGGACATCTTCTCGGCCTTGCCGGTCTCGGCATTGCGCACGGTCAGGAAGCCGTGGGCAAAGACGTGCTCGGGCAGGGCCTCGCCGATGGCCATGAGCATGGCGGGCCAAATGACGCAGTGGAAGCGGATGATGTCCTTGCCCACGATGTGGAACTGCGCGGGCCAGCGATAGGCCAGCTCGGCACGCGCCTCGTCGGTGTCGACACCGTAGCCGACGGCCGTCATATAGTTGAGCAGCGCATCGAACCACACGTAGGTCACGTGACCCTCGTCAAACGGGACCTGAATGCCCCAGTCAAAGCTCGTACGGCTCACGGAAAGGTCATTAAGGCCGCCCTCGACAAAGCTACGTACCTCGTTCATGCGGAACGCAGGCTCGACAAAGTCGGGGTGCTCGTCGTAAAGCTTGAGCAGCTTGTCCTGGAAAGCGGAAAGCTTAAAGAAGTAGGACTCCTCCTGCACGCGCTCAAGCGGACGGTGGCAGTCGGGGCACAGGTGCTGGCCGACGCTGCCGTACTCCTCGTCGCCCTTCTGGACCTGCGTATCGGTGAAGTAGGTCTCGTCAGGCACGCAATACCAACCGTCGTAGCTGCCCTTATACAGGTAGCCGGACTCCTTCATGCGCTCCCACAGGTACTGCACGGCATGATGCTGGCGCGGCTCGGTGGTGCGGATGAAGTCGTCGTTGGAGATCTCGAGCTTGCTCCAAAGCTCCTTGAAGTGCGGAGCCTGGCTGTCGGTCCACTCCTGCGGCGTCATGTTGTGCTTGGCTGCGGCCTCGGCGACCTTCTCGCCATGCTCGTCCATGCCGGTCAGGAACTTGACGTTATAGCCGGCGGAGCGACGATAACGGGCCTGAACGTCGGCGATGATGGTGGAATAAGCCGTGCCCAGGTGCGGATCGGCGTTGACGTAGTAGATGGGCGTCGTGATAAAGAACGAAGGCTTACTTTGATCCATGGGGTTTGTCCTCCAGAAAAACGTTGCATACAGGGGATGATTCTAGCGCAAGGGCTGGATATCCTCCATCTATTGCATATCGAGCACCATGGCATAGACATCGCGCTTACGGCGCGAGTACTTCTGCGACAGGCGCTTGGCCACCGCAGAGGCGGGCTCTCCCTCCTCGAGCGCGGCGCGGATATCCTCGCGCAGAGCCTCGTCGGGATCCGCTGCCGCGGCGCCAACCGGCACGATACCGGCCTCCTCATCTTCGCTCGGCGGCGCGATGACCAGCGCAATCTCGCCCTTTACCTCGCCGCGAGCACGCAGCTCCTCAGCAAGCTGGGCAGCGGGCCCGCGCAAGACTTCCTCGTGCAGCTTGGTGAGCTCGCGGCAGACGGCAACCTCACGCTGGGGAAAAACCTCTGCCACGGCCTCGAGCGTCGCCACGATGCGATGTGGAGACTCGTAGAAGATGAGTGCGCCGGGAACCACGGCAAGGCGCTGCAAACGACGCACGCGGTCGCCGTGCTTTCGGCCCAAAAAGCCCTCGAAGAAAAAATGCTCACAGGGAATGCCGGACGAAACGAGCGCCGTGACGCAAGCGGAGGGCCCGGGAATAACTTCGACGGGCACATCGGCCTCACGTGCCGCCTCGACCAGCGCCTGGCCGGGATCGGACACGCTCGGCATGCCGGCGTCCGAGGCAAAGGCGAGGGTCTCCCCCGCCAGCAGACGGTCGACCAGGCCGGCGGCGCGGCTGGCGATCACATTCTCGTCGCAACGGACAAGCGGCTTGGAAATGCCCAGGTGCATCAGCAGCTTTGACGTCACACGCGTGTCTTCGCAGCAGATGACATCGGCGGCGGCAAAGGCCTCGCCAACGCGCGGGGACAGGTCGCCCAAGTTGCCGATGGGCGTGCCGACCACATAGAGTTTGCCCGTATGGGCGCTGTTTTGCGTCATATCAACCTATTCAATCATGCCACGCTCGAGCGTACCGAGCGCCGCGCGGGCGTCCCATGCTGCAATGCGCTTCTCGGTCTTCCACGTTTGGAAGAACCAACCGGCAGCCGGCGCAAACGAAGCCAGCTGGTTGGCGATAAACACGCGCTCGTAGGCATTGCGGCCCTCGGGCGTAACCGACGAGTTGGCAAAGATCGCCGCGCCCGACCATTCGCCCACCAGCACGGGGAACCCAGTTGAAATCGCTTCTTTAAGCTCGCGCTTGTTACGCGAAATCGCCGTCGTCAGCCCGCGGGGGCTCGTGATGTCGAGCGCATGCTCGTCGCGGTAATGGTACAGGTGAAGGTCCATGTAGACGTTCTTGTACTTGGCGCCGCGCATAAAATGCTTCCACTCGCTGGGATGCCCCGACGACGAGAAAACGACGATCTTATCCTCGGGCATATACGAACGGACGAGCTCGTAAGCATCGCGATAGAAATTGCGCAGGTAGTGAGCAGGAATGCCATCCGTCATGGTGAAGAGGCTCTTACGGACACTCATCTGCGGCGTATCCAGCAGCTCAATGCCCAGCAGGCTCTCGGCCTCGCCGTAACGCTCGGCCAAGCGCTCGAGCACGTCAAGTGCGACATGGCGGCCGTTAGTGGACGAATGCCACTCGGCAACAGCCTCCGGCGTGGCGGGCGAATCGTTGGAATCGCCCTGGCCACCGGGCACAGTCGCCAGGTCAAGCAGCACGCGAATGTTGTACTTGGCAGCCCACTCAATCGCGCGGTCGATGTAATCGACAACCGAGATGTAGGAGGCATCGGACTCCTGTGAGCCAAAGGCATACCAAGGCACCGGCAGGCGCACGGCGTTGAGGCCGATCTGCGCCATGCGACGGAAATCATCCTCGCTCACAAACGTCTCGTAATGACGGCGCATGCGCTCGTTATAGGCGGCGGTGCCCATGGCCTCCTGCAGCTCGGCCGCGTTGGATGCACCAGTCGCCGCGTATAGCGACGGGGTAACCCAAGGCTCGGGAATGAACCAGCCAGAGAGATTAACGCCGAGTATCCTCTCCATCACTGCCCCCTTCGGATCGTGCAGGCCGAGCCTGCATCGTATTGCATAGGAAAAGTATCGTTTTGAGTATACCCGCGCGTGCGGACAGACGACCGAACGGTCTGTAAAGTGGCGCAAAAGCGGGAGGAATGTCTGAGCGGGCCCGAGATGGCGCGCCGAGATGTGCACGCACGTCGGAAGTAAGCGCCGGAAAGCGCATCCCACTCTGAAGCCAAATTCCGGGACGCAATTTCCGCAGAGCCCTCGATAAAAGAAAAGGACCCCTTTGCAGAGGTCCTAGTCAATTCAAGGTGGCGGGGAAGGGAATCGCGCCCGCGCTCCGCGCGTGCGGACCGCTGCGGCGCTTGCGCGCCTTGCGAGCTCCGCTGGCAAACGCTCACGCGTTTACTCAGCTCCGCGCCCTCACGGGGTTCGATTCCATGTGGGGGCTGCATAAAAGAAAAGGACCCCTTTGCAGAGGTCCTAAACAATTCAAGGTGGCGGGGAAGGGAATCGAACCCCTGACACGAGGATTTTCAGTCCTCTGCTCTACCAACTGAGCTACCCAGCCATTTGAGGTGTGCCTTGTTTCAAGGCTTGATTAGTATAACCAAGGACGCGTCCCGGTCAACCGAGAATTTTAAAAAAGTTTTTGAGCACAGCCTCGGTTCTATAAATCGGCACGTCAGAGGCATCAGCCGGCAGCAAGAAGTTTTTCACTCAGAGCCGCACGGGCAAACTCACTTGGCGTCATCCCCTCGGCAGCCGCCCGTCGACGAATGGCCTCCTTCATTCCCAGAGGAATCTTGACCGACAGCGTTGCCGTCCCCTCACCTGAGAGCGGGGGCCGTCCATGCACGATCCCACCAACGGTGTGTTCGCCATCCGGAAACTCTCCGCGCTCGTACGACTCGCACCACGCGTCAATCATTTCATCCGTTACAACCTGACCATTAGCGGCCGTATACGTCTTGCCCATCATCGACCCCTCTGCCGAGCTCGCTCGATCTCTTGCCAGAATTTCTTCTGAACCGGAGACAGGGCATGAATAATGAGCCATCCACGAATTAGTTCGACCGCAACAAGTTCCACACTTCGACCATCTGGAAGCCATCCAATGGCAAGCCATCTCGGCGGCTCGTCCTCCGACTCGCGGCGAATGCACTCAGTAACCGCGAACCAGGCACCTAGTACCTGCTTTTCCGTCAAGTGTTTTTTGGCGTTCGGATGGATCTCAACATCCATGCATCTTCTCCTCCATCTTACCCAATTTCGTATGACGAAAGTCCGCTGTCGCCAATCTCTTACGCCGGCACTTGCTGGAGGGCGGGAGGTGTAGCGAGGATTGAAGGGCGTTCCAATACCGCCCAGGCGCCGGGACAGGAGCACATACACCAGGGACATACGTTTTCGTAGCGCGCGAGGATATTGCCGTCGCGATCGATGAAGGCGATGTCGATGGGATAGGCCATAAAACACGTATGGACCGAAGAGCAGCGTGGAAACGCCATGACGAGCGGCAGGCCGTTGGCGGCAACCGGACGACGTCCCAGCATGCCGCGCAGGCGCACGACAAACGACTCCGCCACCGCAAACTCGGCCGGCGTCCAACCCAGCCTATTGAGTGCCCGCGCGTAGGCGATGTAGGACGAGACCGCGGTCACATGACCACCCCCGGACGCCATGGATCGACCGTCACCGCACGCTCGTGCGACAACGTTGTCGGCGCCCCCAGCGGAACGCCAGCGATGCTGAGAGAAGTCGGCCACGGCTCATAGTGCATGGTGCAGGTGTAGGTCCTAAACGTACCGGATAGGGAGAGCAGGCCACCATCTGATGCCTCCGCGCCTTGCTCGCTCGACACTTCGATCTGCAAGTCATAGCCTTCCATGGCATTCAGAATTTGAGTCTGAACCGTCGCCGAGGCATCGGCAGAGCTTTCGTCGCCCTCCCCCTCCGACGCCACGGCGTGCGCCAACACGATGTCGGGCACCACGCGGTCGAAGCGCGCGACAGCGCTGGCAAAGATCATGACGTTGTACACGATGAGTGCCAGCACCAGCAAAACGGGCGTAACCACTGCCATCTCAACCGTCGCTTGGGCGCGCTCCTCGCGCAGACGCATGCGGATACTCATTACGACCCACCGCCCAGAGCGCCAACCAGCGTGGCGACATCGACGGTGAGCGGGATGGAGCCACCGCCGGGCAGAGGAATCTCCGCAAGTGTGAACACCGTACCGCTAATGGTGCGTTCGACTTGATATTCCAACGCCTCGCAAAGCGCCTTGGGATCGGTCACGCCCAACGGAATACTTCGCAGCTTGTCTTGCGTTTGAGAGAGACCCGCAATGTCAGACCCCGGACTCTTAATGACATTGGCGGAATCGGTCAGCACCGGCTTTCGCAGGCGCAAGTCGCACGGTTCCAAACCTAGCGCCGCCACGGACGCCGAAACGGTATCGCCGAGCCACGATGCGATGGAGCCCAACGCACCGCCGCCCCCTCCTAGGTCTTTAATCATCTCGTCCATAAGTTCGTCGGCCGAACCTTGGATGTCTCCGTATCCCACGAGTAGCCGTCCCCAAACATCCATGACGCCGTCGAGCACGCCGGCAACGCCGCCCGAGCGTTCCTTCAATGTCGAGAAAAATCGCGAAAGCACGTTGTTTTGCGCCGTCGCCTCATCGGGCGCCAGCACCGCGGCAGAGATAGCACCGCGATCGCCAAGCCTGACTGCCGTGTTAAACGAGGAGTTAAGTTGATCGGGGCTGGTAATGTCACCCGAAACTGCAAATGCGACCACGCCGTTGCGTCCAGGTGGGGCGATACGCGGGCGCTCGCCGGAAAGCTCCTTGATAGCCTGGTCAAATGCATTGCCTGCACGGTCGGCCTCATCCTCGGTCTGACGCATGAGCTCGAGTTCCTTATTGCGATATTCGACGTATTTCTCCAGCGCCTTTTTGAACTCGTCAAAGTGGTACTCGAAGCCCCTTTCGACGGAAGTCGTAGCAATCGCAACGTAACCCAAAGACGAAACACCAAAATGGCATTCGCTGCACGTTTCATGGCCGTCAAAAACCGCGACAGACGCCAACCCACCAGGCGTTCCCCTTTTGTAATTTGGACAGTCAGTTCCGTAATGCAGATAGGACACTTCATCTAGTTCACTTGTTGGCCAACGTACATCGGTGTAGAGTTCGGTCGTCCGCGCCTCATCTGGATTTCGCGGAAGAAAGGGGATGTAGGCGGAAACCTTGCCGTCTTCTTCAGCTATATACGCTCGTTCAACTTCTTCACTCGCATAAGCGAAGAACGCCTTTCGCGCAGCGGAATCTGCCTGTTTTTCTGGGCTCTCGCCAAGTGGCTTCTCGTTCGACAGGCGCTCTCGGTAATATGCCTTCGCACGATCGAGCGCCACTTGCGGTTCCCACGTAACGCTCGAAGCGTAATGTGGATTTTGAGCACCAGAGAGATCCGTTAGGCTTTTCGCACGCTCCCACATACACGAGTACTTGCCAATCGAACTCTCGTCCGACCCACCACAATCCGCCAGCCAAGCGCGCTCTTTAGCCTTCGCCGTGTCCTCAGAAGCCTTCCGCAGCTCCTCGGCCGCACGCTCTAAATCATCTGATGTGTCTTTAATGATATCGGTCGAGATCTCTGACCCTTTGAGCGCAGCGAAGTCCGACTCGGATGTCCTGGGCACAGCAAGCGCCGTACCGGTATAGGTCACACTATCGGTATCCTGCGCCGACACCGCCTGTGTGGCACGCGCAGCGATCAGATACGGCAGAGCCGTCTCGATTTTCTGTAAGCCTTCCGATGCGCTTTTGGCAAACTTGTTGCGCGTTTTAATGATCTCAATCCCGGTGTCGACCATATTGCCGGCAACCGGTTCGGCACCCGGGATGAGGATGGCGACCAGGCCCGTCCCGATCGTGGCAAACCCCGCCAGGCCCAGACTCAAGATGCTCGCATCAACCACCGTGGCAGCCGTGTGATAGGACGACACTACGTTGACACCCGCCAGCGCGCCGCTATCGGCCGCCACCTGGGTATCCCCGGCACGCGACATGCTCCATATCGCCGCGGTCGACGAAAACAACAACGTGAGCACCACTAGGATGACCACGGCAGAAGAAAGCGTGGTGTAGGCACCGTCTCCGATAAACAGGTCGATACCGGCGCGGCCCATAAAGCCGCCTCGTTTGCGATGGCAGCTCGGACGGCGCGTCAAAACGCATCTAGACCAGAAACGCTTAATCCCATGCAGCAATCCACGAATCATAATCTCCCTCCAGCCATTCGGGACGCGATTGATACGAGACATCGACCTTGAGCTCAACGTAGCCGCCCTCGGCGGTACCACCCATAGCCTGCGCAAACGCACCGATCACAGGCAACGGCTTGACCTCGCCGGAAACGGACACGGACGAGACGCCACCCGCACCGGCCCGGCCAAGCTCGATATCCCACGACAACGGCCCGCCGGCATGAAAGATCGAAACGTTGGGCACTGCGGCAAGCCGGCGGCGGGTAAACTCCTTAAGATCGTCGTCCTCCGCCGTCGTCGTGGTCATGAGCCGCGCGGTCTCGGCGGCGGCAGACTCCATGACCGCGCGCGTATAAAGCAGGCACACCGGTTGCAGTGCGAGAAGGATGAGCGTCAGAAACGTCGGCAGCAAAAAAGCGGCCTCGACCGTAGACTGCGCCCGGTCCTCGCGCGCGATATCAATACAACGCAATGTCCTTAGCGCCCGCGGCGGCGTCGATAACCGACATCGAGGCAACGCCATGGGATGCCGCCCGCTCAACCAGCGCCGCCAAGCGTCCATCGGTGCCAGCACGCCAAAGTCCCGCAATCGCCAGCACGATCGATAGCAGCGCCACCGTGACGATGGCGTATTCCACAGTCGCTTGGGCAACCTCTTCACGCAGAACGCCATGCATTTCACGATCCCTCCTTTGAGCTTATTGTTTGCGGGACCAGGCGCACCGCGCGCAGACGACACGAAGCATCGCCAGCATCCGCGGCAACCGTCACCATATCGACCCAGCCGCGCCCATCGCGCACGATGGCGCCCCATACGTTGCCCTTAATATCGAGATAGCCGCTCAGGGCGAGCTGGGCCGTTGGCACCTCGCGGTAGGCGCGTAACATATCCGCCGCTGCCTCGGTCATCGGTCGGTCCTCGGACCATGCAAGCCGGACCGCAATCGCGTTGTCCTCAGGCGAATCCGTCGCAGTGCCAGACCGCTTGTCGAGCGTCCGCAGAAAGGTTTGCGCCGTGACAGCGACATCCGAATCGTCCGCATCTCGCATCTCATCTTTTTGAGACGCCACCGCCGAATCTGAGCCCGAATCGAAGGCGGCCCCAGGACGCTGCTGCTGCGCGGCGTTAAGCCCCCAAAGCACCGCCGCTATCGCCACGGTCAGGCAAGCAAACACCAGCAGCACCCCGATGGGGCGCTCGCCCTCTACAGGCTGTTGATGCCCTCGCTGATAGCGTTCCATAGATCTTGGACCTTGCCTTTAAATGCAACGATGGCAATAATCGCGATCACCACAAGCACGCCCACCAAAATGGCGTACTCGGTGGTACCCTGCGCGCTCTCCTCCCGCAACAGCTCCTTGGCATGCTGGCGAGCGCGGATCGCCCGGCAAAAAGCCCAGTTCCAAGCCTTGTCAGCAACTTCGACCATCGTGTTCATGTATTCCTCCCTACATCATCCCGCCTGCTCCCAGCAGCGGGCCCAATATGGACAGAAGCAACGCCGGCAAGATGAGCGTGCCGGTGGGAATCAGCAGCTTGACGGGCGCACGCTCGATCTCGCGCTCGACCGCAGCGCGATGAGCCGCACGGATCTCGCGACTTTGAGCGGCCAGCGTCTCGGCAAGTGGGGCACCCAGGGCGAGCGCCTGCCCCACCGTGATGGCAAAGGTCTCGAGCGCTCGCACGTCCAGGTCGCGCGCGGCGGCCAACAACTCGTCCTCACGCGTGCCCACGCCCACCTGCCACGCCATGCAGGCCCGCTCAAGGCGAAGAGCCAGCACTGACCGGCGGTTGGCGCAGAAAATCTCAAGCGCCGCATCAAACGAAAGACCGGCCGAAAGACCCAAGCGCACAACATCGATCATCTCGGACACTTCGCCGAGCGGCACTCGCGCCGGGCCGCCCACTCCAACCGCGCCCTTCACTCGCGCGGTCAGAGCATCGACCACCGAGCGACCCGCGGCAGCGACCAGCACCGCCTCGCGCTTGCAGGCCCCTGCGATCTTGCGTGCATCCGCCCGATCCAAACCCGTCGCGACAAATACACTCAGGGCGCACAGGCAAGCCGCAACTGCAACCGGGGCGCTCATAGCTCCACCCGCATAATGCGTCGGATAACCACCAGGGCAACGGCATTGAGGGCAAGACCCAGCACCACAGCGCCCACGCCGGCAGGCGTCGCGAGACCGCGACGAAAATCTGCCGAAAGCAGCGCCAACACCGCGCACATGCCCGCCGGCATCGCCGCGACCATATGCGCAGACATGCGAGCCTGCGACGTCTTGACATCCAGGCGGCGCTTGAGCTCAATGCGCTCCCCCACCATGCTCGACGCCTCGGACAGTAAGTCGGCAAGCGGAGCACCGGTGCGCTGAGACACCTTAAGCGCCAAGGTCACAAGCGAAAGGCCGGGAGCGTCGATGCGCACGAGCAAGTCATCGAGCGCGTCGGTCGCCGAGATACCGCAATCGATCGCCGCCGCCACCCGCAAAAACTCGGTATGCACCGGTTCTTGCGCATGAGCGCCCACAAAGCGCATGCCCTGGGCCAGCGAATGTCCCGAGGCAAGCGACATGGAAAGTGCGGTAAACGCCTCGGGCATGGCCTCTTCTGCATCGTGTTGCTCGCGCCGGCTCTCAAAGCCATCCCGAGCGGCGCCAGCGGCAATCGGAGCAACAAGTCCCAAGGCAAACCCGAGGGGCGATAACGACACCATCGTTAGTAAAACGCAGCAGACACCGCTCGATAGCAGTAGAAACGCCAAACGCCCCGAAGCATCTTCGATCACGAGGCCAAGGCGATGCGCCGGAGCCAGCGATGTCCACGAACGGGCGATCTTTTTCAGCAGATCGTTTTCCACCAGCTCACGCGGCAGCCTCTCTGCCACCGTCTCGAGCGCCTGACGCGCCAGCTCCGCCGGCGGCACCTGCGGCACACGAGGTTCCGCCCCGCACGCCGTCGCAACAGAAAACCCTGCCAAACCCCCTACGACGAGGGGCACAGCGACCTCCATTCGTCCACCTCCTCTTGTGTGAGCGTCCCCGACCGCAGGCCTTCTGCGATAAACGGCGGCTCGCGGTCAAGCGTCCAGGTGCGCTCGGCGGCATCGAAAGTCACATAGCGCTCGAGCTCTACGCCGCCCGACGCGGCGCGACGCACTCCCGAATACGAGGAGACGAAACGCCTGCCATCGGCGTGGCGCTCAGACATCACGATGCCGTCGAGCGCCATGGCAATCTGCTCCTCGATGAGCTCGCTCGGCAGATCGATGCCATAACGTGCAAGCAACGTCAGACGCACCACGGTCTCCTGTTCTGAGCCCGCATGAAGTGTGGTGAGCGACCCGTCGTGGCCCGTGTTCATGGCCTGCAACATGTCGCAGCACTCCGCACCGCGCACCTCGCCCACCACGATGCGGTCGGGGCGCATGCGCAGGGCATTGGTCACCAGGTCGCGGATCGTCACCGCGCCCTCGCCCTCAATTGAAGCCTCGCGCGCCTCTAGACGCACCACGTGCGGATGATGCGCAAACTTGAGCTCGGCAGAGTCCTCGATCGTCACGATGCGCTCGCCGGTGGAAATCTCGCATGACAACGCGTTGAGCAGGGTGGTCTTACCAGATCCCGTGCCTCCCGCAACCGCCAGGTCCTGTCGCAGCGACACCGCGCACGACAGCAGCTGCGCATACCAAAGCGGCAGCGACCCCAGCCCCACAAGCTCGTCCAGCGAGCAGATGCGGTCCGAGAACTTTCGGATGGTGAGAATCGGTCCGTCAATCGCCACAGGCGGAATCACCGCGTTGACGCGATAGCCCGTTTTGAGGCGGGCGTTGACGATGGGACTGCGCTCGTCGATGCGGCGGCCAAGTGGCGAGATGATGCGGTCGATAAGCACACGGATCTGCTCATCATCCTCAAACGCATGCTCGATGGGGTACAAGACGCCGCCGCGTTCAAAGAAAGCCGAGCGGCAGCCGTTGATCATGATTTCGGTAACGGTGTCGTCCTCGATGAGCGGCTGCAACGGCCCCAAGCCCACCACGTCATCCAAAATCTCGTCGATGATGGTCTCGCGCTCGGGCGTCGCGAGATCGGTCGGCTCCTCAACATTGAGCGCCGCCTCCACCGCGGGACGCAATTCCGAGCGGGCAAGTACCGGGTCGACATAGGCGCTGATACGCGCCACTTCGTCGTAACCCATGCGGTCCATCACGGCGCGCTTAGTGCGTCGTTTCACCGCGCGGCGACGCCCCGCATCTACAGGCGCTGCCGCCGCTGCAGCGCCGGCAGCCTTAATCCTCGTTTGCAGGCTCATCGCTAATCACCCTCGCGCGACCAGGGAAGGCGGATACGCGGGCGTTCGGTGCGCGTTGCACGGTCGGCGACCATATCGCTCCAAGGGCCGACGGCGCACCCCAGTTCCACGAGCATCTCGCGCGTGGCCTCGCGCACGCTGGTCGCAAAAGCGCTAGTCTGCCCCACTGCCTCGTCAGCGCGCCCAAACGCCATGAGCGCGGCGAGATCCTGCCCGCCATCGGCGATACGAATCTTGGAGCTCAACGCACAGGCAATCTCAAAGCGCATAGCGACGTCCTCGTCTGCCCCGCGCGCACCGAACCGGTTGAACACGGCGCTCATACGCGTGCGCGGCACACCTACTCGACTTGCCAGTTCAATGACGCGCGACGCCGATGCCGCGGACGACACCGCCGCATCGCCAACGACCAGGCAACGGTCGCTCGCCGCCACCGCAGCCGCCACGGCGTCGCCCCAAAAGACCGAGGTATCGATAAAGACCACGTCGGATTCGCGACGCAGGACATCAAGCAGTAGCTCCACCGGACGTGCCATGAGCTCGGCTTGCTCGGGCGCCGCGACGGGACCCCAGAGCGTAACGCCCGGCGCCACGCGCATCGATGTGGCTACGATATCCGGCTCGGTGAGCGCGCCCGCCGCCGATGGCTCGATAAGTGCCGCCATATCGCGCGGAGCATCGACGCCTAACAAGTCGTAAAGGTTTCCAAACATCAGGTCCAGGTCGAGCACGGCGGCACGCAAGCCCAACAGCGACGATGTGTGTGCCATGGCGGCAACGATCGTCGACTTGCCGCAACCGCCCGAACCCGAAATAGCGCAGATGACTGGAGCTCGATGCGGCGGAGCGGTAGCGTCTGCCGGCGGCATCGGAGGCGGCGGGGCGGGCGTCGGTGACAGCGTCCCCGTCTCCCCCGCCGCAACCACGTGCTGCGTCCAAGCCGGCATGGCTGCTTGTTCGGTCTGCGAGGCAGGCTCGTTCTGCGCAATCTGCTCATGCTGCATCAGCGACAACTCGCCGCACCCGGCAAGGCCCTCAACTTCGTCGAGTTCATCCGCCAGATTCACGCCGTGCACGTATCCCATATCTACTGCCGGGGAGTCGCCAGCATGCTGCGCCGGCCCTCCAGCGTCATCGTATACAAGGGGGTTCCGGGGGCGCCGACCATGCTCGGCTTCCGCTTTTCCATAATCATCAACACGCGGGCCTCTTGTAGCGCGAGGCGCCCCGGGTTCCCTATCAACAAAAGCATCGGGCTCAATCGTCATGCGCCGATCGGAATCAACCGCTCCCTCGCCCGCGCGCCCGTTGCCGCATATACTGTGTGCAGCGATGACCTCGGTCGCCCCCGCGCGAAACAGCCCCTCGATATCCGACGGATCGAGCGCTTCTATCAACACGACCACGCGACTCACGCGGCCTTCGGCCGTCAGGCGCGCAACAGTCTTGCGCACATCTTCGGTATCAAACAGAGACGCCGCGATGATGGCAGCCCCGCGGCGCGACGGAAACGCCCGCGCCATGGAAACCAGCCCGTCCAGGTCACCCACGCGAAGCACCTGTGCACCCGCATCACGGCCCTCGACTTCCCGCTGCAACAGCCCGTAATCGCCGCACGCGCAGCACGCAAGCCAGATCGCCTTCATCACTCGTCGCCTCCGCTCTTTTTGCCGCGCGCCGTGGCGGGAATCGTCAAGCTGACCGTTCCCTTGCCCGAGGCTCCCAGCAGTTCCTTGACGTCTTCGGGGTCAGCCGCCAGCGTCACCCATTCGATCTTGCCCTCGCGCGTGGCACCGGAATCCTCACTGGTATCGATCACGTACGCGCCGCACAGTCGATCGGTTACGCCGTCTTTTTGCACATACACATCCACGTAGCTGCCCACGCCCGTAGCACCGCCGACCGAGTGCTCGGCATCGACCGCCACCGAAACGGCGACCTTGCCCTTAGGCACCTCGAGCTTGTGGCTCTCGGCCTTGGTGTAGACATTGCAGATCACGGCGTTTTTGGGAATACGCGAAGTCGTCACGTCGCCGCGCACCTGGCGCAGCTCGGTCGCCGCGTCACGCGGCAGCAGACTCGTCAGCCATTCCTGGGTTATGACATTGGTCTCATCGAGGGTCTCGCCCACATCGATATCGCGCGCCGCGACGCATACCTCGGCGCGATCGCCACCGTACTTGGCCAAGGTCTCAGCCTGGACCTGTTCGGCTTGCGAGCGAATCGACGAGCCGTAAACCATGCAGAGCAGCGCAGCGAGCACGCCCGCGACCAGACTGATGGCGATGCGCTTGCTCTTGTTCACGGCCGCTCCTCTCATGGCAGTGCCGGGCGAATGCCCGTACCACCATTGTCTGGGTGGTCAGAGTGCAAAGCGGCGCAATCGCGATCTCGGTTTTCGATGTCAAACCAATCGCTGACCAAAAACTAACCAGCCCGTCAAGCTCGTGGCAAGGTTTTGGTCAGCACGTCAGCAAACTGCATGTTTCGAGGCTTTTTCGCAGCAAAAAAGCCGTCTCCCGAACAGTTGGAAGACGGCTGTCATAGGAAAAATCAATTACAGGTGGACATCGGGATCGAGCATTTGAGCACTCACGCGCATGGATGACGCCAGGTTTTGGAACGTTTCCAAACGCAGGCTGTCGATCTGCCCGGCGTCCTCGGCCTCGCGAACGGCACAACCCGGCTCATGGGTATGCGTGCAATCGCCAAACCGGCACGCGCGCGATGCCTCGACAATCTCGGGGAAGGCGCGCGCCAGACCCCGCTCGTGACCCACGAGCGGTAGGCTGCGCAGGCCCGGGGCATCGGCGATCACACCGGCGTCGCCCGGCAGCGCCACCATCACGCGCGCGACGGTAGTGTGACGGCCCTGGTCGTCGCGTTCGCGCACACCGCCGGTCGCCAACGTATCGTGGCCCAGCAGTGCATTGAGCAGCGTCGACTTGCCGGCACCCGACTCGCCCAGAATCATGGCGCAGCTCCCGGCAGGCACGCAGACACGGACCTCGTCCAGGCCGCGGCCCTCAGCAGAGGACGTCACGATCACGCGCACGTCCGGACCCACCAGGCGGCGCACGCGGTCCAGATCGCGCTCGAGCTCCTCGGCATCGCAGCGATCAGCTTTGGTGAGCACCACCACCGGTTCGGCATCGCAGTCGAGCGCCAACACCAGCGAGCGCGCCACGCGGTCGAGCAGCACCTCACCGGCACCGAGCGCCTGCACGATTAGCACGCAATCCACGTTGGAGCAGAGCACCTGACGCTCTCCGCGGGCACGGCCGCGCCAACGCTCAAAGCTCGTACGGCGCGGCAGCACGCACTCAATCACGCCCATATCGTGCCCGGGAGCGCGGCGCACCGCCACGCGGTCGCCCACGGCGGGCAGCAAGACCTCGTCCTCGCCACGCGACTTGGCAAACCCTACGGCATGCTCGGCACGAAACGTGTCGTCGGCAGTTGCCACCAGCGGAAACCCGCGGTCCAGGCGCACCACGGCACCGAGCTGCATCTGCTCGGGCTCCTCGGCCTGTGCGCAAAAGTCGTCAAATGCCGCCTGCTGAGCTTCATCGACCGGCAGGTCATCAAACGCCGGAACATCCTGCAGCGCGTCGAGCCCCGGCACGCTTGCCAGCAGCTCCTCAGCAGGTGCGGGAGCCTCGGTCGCGAGCTTCCGACGACGATCGCGCTTAGCCCGCGCCCCCGTCGTCTTTTTCTTCGCCTTAGCCTTAGCCTTAGCCACAAACGCCTCCCAGCACCAAAAATCACAACTGAGCAGGTATTTTCCCACAAAAAAGAGTCGGTCGAGCAAATGCTCGACCGACTCACACACTTTCCCTCAGCCTTTATCATCCACACGGGAGAAAAGTCAGCAACGTCACCGCAGGGCCCGCCCGCCGAGAGGGGTTTCCAAAGGGCACATCCTTTATTCAAAACGAGCGGCCGAGCAATTGCTCGGCCGCTCACCTTCTTTCCCTCAGCCCTTTTTCATCCGCGCGGGAGAAAAGCCAGTAAGGATACCGTAGGGCCCACCCTGGGAGTGTTTTCTTCTGAGCGATCCCGCAGCGCGAAGCGCGAGGACCAGCGAAGAAGAAAACACGCAGGGGCGGGCCCGGACAGGTTAACTTACTCCTTCTCGACCGCGCGCATGATCGCCTTGTAGATCTCCATCAGCGGGATGATCAGGAAGGCCAGGCCCAGCGCGGCAAGAACGCCCTTGAGCTCAAGCGTCACGGGGCCAAAGAACATCTCGGCAAGCGTCGGCTGCACGGTCACGATCACCGTCAGCACCAGTGCCAGCGCGGCAGAAGCCCACAGCCACTTGTTCTGTTTCTTCATGGTGAACAGCGACGCACGACGGCTGCGCATATTGAAGCAGTGGAAAATCTCGACCATGTTGAGCGTGATGAACGCCATCATCACGCCTTCCTCGTCGGCATTGCCGGCGATCATATCGGCGATGTGGATGTAGCCCATGTCAAAGTACACGCCCACAAAGAAGCTCGCCAGCACCAGCACGGTGATGATCAGACCCTGGACCACGCAGTCCAGGCCCATGTGACCGGCAAAGACACCGTCCTTGGCGTTGCGCGGCTTGCGCTTCATGATGTCGCCCTCGGCGTCCTCCATGCCCAGCGCGAGCGCGGGGAAGCAGTCGGTGACCAGGTTCACCCACAGCAGCTGCACCGGCTGGAAGATGGTAAAGCCGATGAGCGTGGCGATGAACACCGAGAAGACCTCGGCAAGGTTGGCCGAAAGCAGGAACTGGATGACCTTGCGGATGTTGTCGTAGATACGGCGACCCTCTTCGCAGGCGCCGATGATGGTGGCGAAGTTGTCGTCGGCGAGCACCATGTCGGCGACGTTCTTAGTGACGTCGGTGCCGGTGATGCCCATGCCCACGCCGATGTCGGCGCGCTTGATGGACGGGGCGTCGTTGACGCCGTCGCCGGTCATGGCGACGATCTGGTCGCGCGACTTCCAGGCCTCAACGATGCGCGTCTTGTGCTCGGGCTGGACGCGGGCGTACACACCGTAGTCTTCGATGTGCGCGTCGAGCTCCTCGTCGCTCATGCGGTCGAGGTCGGCACCGGTGATAGCCTGGCTGCGATCGGCGACGATGCCCAGCTGCTTGGCGATGGCCACGGCGGTGTCGATGTGGTCGCCCGTGATCATGACGGTGCGAATGCCGGCGTCGTGCGCCTCGCGAATAGCGTCGGCCACCTCGGGACGGACCGGGTCGATCATGCCGGACAGGCCGCAGAAGACCAGGTCATGCTCGAGCGCAGCGGAGCTGCAGTCGGCGGGAACCTCGGTGTAGGTGCGGCTCGCCAGCGCCAGCACGCGCAGGGCCTCGTCGGCCATGGCCTTGTTGGCCGCCACGAGCTCGGCGCGGCGCTCCTCGGTCAGGGGGACGACCTTATCGCCCTCGTAGATATGGGTGCACAGGCCGATCACCACGTCGGGCGCGCCCTTGGTGTACTGCTCGTACTCGCCGTCCAGGGTCTCGACGACCACGGACATCATCTTACGGCCCGAGTCGAACGGGGCCTCGCCCACGCGCGGATGCTCGGCAGTCAGGCCAGTAAGACCAGCCTTGCCGGCATCGTTGACGAGTGCACACTCGGTCGGCTCGCCCACGGCCTCGCCCAGCTCCTCGTCCCACTGGGCATCGGAGCACAGCGCCATGCCGGCCAAGAACTTCTCCTTAGGCGCAGCGAGCTCGTGCTTGACGACGGTCATCTTGTTCTGGGTAAGCGTGCCGGTCTTGTCCGAGCAGATGGTCTGCGTGCAGCCGAGCGTCTCGACAGCAGAAAGCTTACGGATGATTGCCTGACGCTTGGCCATCTTGGTCACGCCGAGCGAAAGGACGATGGTCACGACGGCGACCAGGCCCTCGGGAATGGCGGCGACGGCGAGCGAGACGGCGACCATAAAGGTGTCGAGCAGGGCAGTCGGGTCGGTAAGGACGTTGCCCACGCCGTGACGGATGATGTCGACGCCAAAGATGACGACGCAGATGACAATCACCATGATGGTGAGGATGCGGCTGAGCTCGGCAAGCTTCACCTGCAGCGGCGTGAGCTCTTCCTTGGCCTCGGCCAGGGCGCCGGCGATCTTGCCCATCTCGGTGTTCATGCCGGTGCCGACCACGACGGCGCGACCGCGGCCGTACACCACGGTGGAGCCCATGTAGCACATGTTCTTGCGGTCGCCGAGCGGCACGTCATCGGTGCCCGCGGCAAGCTCGATCACGTTGGCGTGCTTCTCTACGGGCACGGACTCGCCGGTGAGTGCGGCCTCTTCGATCTTCATCGTGGCGCTCTCGAGGACGCGGCAGTCGGCCGGGACCGAGTCGCCCGCCTCGAGCATGATCACGTCACCGGGCACGAGCTCGGCGCTCGGCAGATGCACGAGCTTGCCGTCGCGCAGCACCTTGGACTGCGCCGCGCTCATCTCCTGCAGCGCAGCGAGGGCTTCCTCGCTCTTGGCTTCCTGGACCACGCCCAGCACCGAGTTGACGATAACGACGAACATGATAATGGCGACATCGGCAAAGTCCGCCTCGCCCTTGACCATGCCCGTGAGCGCGCTGATGATGGCGGCAACGATCAGCATGATGACCATGGGGTCTGCCATCTGCTCAAAGAAGCGCTTCCACAACGGCGTCTTCTCGGCTTCCTCAAGCTTGTTAGGGCCTGTCTTGGCGAGGCGCGACGACGCCTCGTCGTTGCTCAGGCCAAGGTTCTCATCGACACCTTGGTCGCTGAGCACCTCCGCCGCGGCGGACAGGTATTCCTTTTGCATATAGAGTCCCCTCCTGGGATTCGGGCCACTCAGCAGATTGATGCCCGATCATAATTCCCAGGAGAAGGGCAAGGGCTCATCAAGGCTGCCGTGCTGAGCGGCAGTTGATAGTGGAGCTATGGTACCCCAAAGCGGCGGGTCTAGCCAAAACAATCCATTTGGAAATAGGGTCCATTCGCAACGATGCAGACCGTGTGATGCTCAACATTGATAAAACGTTTTTTCTTCGGCGCATCATCGAACTAAAATATCGCCCAGATAGCAGCGGTTAGAACGGTTGGTAAAGTTTTTGCATATACCGTTTTTCCGCAAAAAATGAACTTCTAATTCGGCATACGGTCGATTTTTTTGGGTATTCGGTCGGCATTTCGTTATAATCATCTCAGTTTTATTTCTTATGGTTTATCTATCAGCGCAAGACGATGTCAGATGGAGGTCTGAATGTACAAGCGCACCAAGATTGTATGCACCATGGGTCCCGCCTGCGATAGCGACGAGACCATCCGCGAGATGATCAAGGCGGGCATGAACGTCGCCCGTTTTAACTTCTCGCACGGCTCCTACGACGAGCACCACGGTCGCATCGAGCGCGTCCGCCGTATTTCCAAGGAGCTCGGCATGCCCGTCGGCATCCTGCTCGACACCAAGGGCCCCGAGGTCCGCACCGGCCTTTTGGTCGATGGCAAGAAGGTTGCCGTCAAGACCGGCGACAAGATCGTCGTCACCGCTCAGCCCACGTCCGAGGATTTCCACGGCACCGCTGAGCACATCTCCCTCGACTACCTGGCTCTGCCCTCCGAGGTCGAGAAGGGCTCCCTCATCCTGATCGATGACGGCCTGGTTGCCCTCGAGGTCGAGTCCGTCGACGGCCAGGACATGACCTGCGTCGTTAAGAACGACGGCCTGATCGGCGAGCGCAAGGGCGTCAACATGCCCAACGTCAACATCTCGCTGCCCGCCATCACCGAGCGCGATCGTCAGGACATCCTCTTTGGCCTGACCGAGAACATCGACTACATCGCCACTTCCTTCATCCGTGACGGCGAGTCCGTCCGCGGCATCCGTGAGCTTTGCCGCGAGAACGGCGGCGAGCACGTGACGATCTTCCCGAAGATCGAGTGCGCCCTGGGCGTCGAGAACTTCGACGAGATCCTCGAGGCTTCTGACGGCATCATGGTCGCCCGTGGCGACCTGGGCATCGAGATTAAGCCCGAGCTCGTTCCCCACATCCAGAAGGAGATCATCGCCAAGTGCAACGCGGCCTACAAGCCCGTCATCACCGCTACGCAGATGCTCGACTCCATGCAGCAGAACCCGCGCCCGACGCGCGCCGAGGTTGCCGACGTTGCTAACGCCATCTACGACGGCACCGACGCCGTTATGCTCTCTGGCGAGTCCGCTGCCGGTAAGTACCCGGTCGAGGCCGTCAAGATGCAGGCCAGCATCGCTCTCGAGACCGAGAAGTACCTCCCGGCTCACGCTCCGCTCGAGGTTCCGGCCGATGCTCACGGCACTCGCGTCGTCAACAACGTTGTGGGTATGTCCGCTGTGAACATGGCTACCACCGTTGGCGCCAAGTGCATCACCGTGCCGACGACCACCGGTCGTACCGCTCGCCTGATCTCGCACTTCCGTCCCAACATGCCGATCTGCGCATTCTCCCGCCACGAGTGGGCCGTCCAGCAGATGATCATGTACTGGGGCGTTATCCCGCACCAGGCCGAGATTACCCAGGGCACCGTCAACGGCACGATCGTCAAGGCGATCGAGACCGCCAAGGAGCTCGGCTACGTCGAGGCCGGCGACCTGACCGTCGCTACCGCCGGCGATCCCCGCATGAGCGTCCAGCTCGAGGACAAGGTCTCCTCGACCAACGTCGCTTACGTCGCTCAGGTGCGCTAAATCGCACTTGCAAGCAGATTTGCATTGCAAAGGGCCCGGAAGGCATTGCCTTCCGGGCTTTTTTAAGACCTTCTTCATATGCCGCCTCATCGATTTGCGTTCAGTCGCAAGCCTCTCCGATGCCGAGCGCACCACCGAAGACGCCTGCGACGGGAGCTGTTGGTCAATTGGGATGAACTGTTCTCCGTAAAGCCGGCCGGCTAGCAGCTAGCGATCAGGGGGACTGCCGGAACGTCAGAAGCAGCAACGCGAGCCGCAAAGCCTGCCTCGGTCAGCTCGATGACCTCGGTAAACGTTGAGTCGAAGAACTCCTCAGTTAGCAGGCGATACGGCGGATGATCGGGCTCGCCGGGGTTTTCGCGTACAATCTCGTGCATGACGCCGATGGTCTTGAGCACATACTCCTTATGGATGGGATACTGCCCAAAACGCGTCGCCGCAGTATACAGGCGATCGGTCGCGCGCGGAATCGAAACAATGCCGAGCGTCTTGCCGAACCAGTCAAAGTCGCCTTGCTTTTTAATGCGGAACTCCTCGCACGGCTTGCCGCCGTGCGCCTCCAGGTACTGATTCACGCGCGTATTCCATACGGTATCGGCCACCAGATGCGACCAGACACCCAGTGTCAAATCGAGCAACGACTGCGCCACATCTTCGGACGCAAGCGAGAACTCACGAGCGCCGGGACCGACAACCGGCTCAGCATCCCTGTAGCGCTGGGGATAGTGCACGCGATTCAGTCGCTCGCGCTCCTCGATAATCGAGGTCGCCGCGGCTGGCGCACCGGTGGGCGAACTTTTAAGCAACGGTGCCACATAGGTATCCCAGAACTCGTGCTCACGCGGCTTAGGGATAGGCTCGGGCTTGGCAAAGTGCGTAATGCGGTACGGGATGGGATCGGCGATGCCAGGGACCATATAGCCCACGAAAATATCCGGAACCACGCAGCCAAACAAAAAGGCATTGCGGTCGCGCACGCTCTTGGCAAGCGCACCGGTGCGCTCCAGCAAACGCTCCGTCTGAGCGATATGAATGTTCCAGCTTGGCATAGCCACCCCCATAAAAAACCTGGATAACTATACCATCACGGCAAAGCCGCGCGGGCGGCTACGCACGCTCTACGCAGCAACTAGTCCGTAGCACCGCTTTCGGTTCCATACGACGGCGAAGGCGCCTCGACCACATGGTGATATCGATCGATATAGATTGCACGGGCACCCAGGCGTCGCACCAAATCCTGGTGATGTGTGCTCATCAAGACCGTCTTACCCGCCGCGACGTAGGCCAGCAAGAAGTTGACCACGATGTCGCATGAATCCTCGTCGAGCCCATTAGTAGGTTCGTCGAGAACCAAGATATCGGGGTTCATCGATACGACTGCCGCCAGCGCCACACGCTTCTTTTGCCCACCCGAAAGCTGATAGGGCGAGGCATCGACCAGGTCGGCAACTTGAAACAGTTCTATGGCATCGTGCACGCGACGGTCGAGCTCGTCTGCCGGCAGCCCCATCTGCGCGGGACCAAAAGCAACTTCCTCACCCACCGTAGCGCAGAACAACTGGGCGTCGGCGTTTTGGAATACGAAGCCCACGCGCTGATGGAACCGCTGGGCCGTCGCGGAATCCTTGAGATATGCCGCATCGACCATACACCCGTCAAACAGGTATGCCCCTGCGTCCGCGAGTTCAAGGCCGTTAATAAGACGCATAATCGTCGTCTTACCGCAGCCATTGGGACCGAGCAGGGCAACGAGTTCACCACGATCGATCTGCAGCGACACGCCATCGACAACCGTATGCCCCGCATAGGAGAACACCACGTCGCGCAACTCAATAAGCGGCGCGCCCTCGGCGCCGCCCGCACCGTTCGTGCCCGCCGCACTATTCATATCGATCGTCAAAACGTCGCCCTTCCCTACTCGCATCGACGGCTAGACCGCCCGCGCTACAGTACCGCACACAACACGGCGAGCAACGCCACGCCGACCGCATAGACCGCATCGCGCCAGCCAAATCCGCCCCGCGCGGGCGCCGGATACGCACCAGCAAAGCCGCGGCAGAGCATGGCCTCGTCCATCGCACGACTGCATTCCATCGCCTTGATAAACGTCATGCCCATGATACCCGCGACCGAGTCGGTGCGCGAAAACCCCTCAGGCGCGCGACCCACACTGCGCAGCATGACCGATTCGGTCAGATCGTGCGCCGTTCGGCCCAGCACCTCGATGTGCTTGAGCGCCATATCAAACGTAAAGATGACCTCGTCGGGCAGATGTAGCGTCTTGAGCGCCGCCGACATGCGGTTCCAGGTGAGCGTCCACGAAACACCCAGCACGAGCGACACGTTAATGAACGTCTTGAGCGCAATTTTGAGCATGGCGCCCGTAGCGGAAGCGCCCAGCAGCAGGGCAGGCAGCGCCAGAACCACGGCAAACCCCGCGGCAGCCAACGCCGGCACAAAGGTCGCGCGCAGCCCGCGTACAGGGCGCACGGCAACGAGCACCAGCGCGATAGCCGCCATCAACATGAGGTACAGCGGGCTCTGCGTCAGACACACGCACAGGACGCAAGCGAACATCCCCACCAGACGTACCGGAGCCGAAACGCACGCGAGGGCGCGGTCGACCATCGACCCGCCCTCGCGTGCGCCTCCACCCAGGCGAACCCGCTCAAGCAGGCTCGCCAGGTGCAGGACATTCTTTTGCATCACACGATGCCGAGCCCCCGCGGGCTCGTATCGCTCCTCGGCTGCAAGCCAGCTAGGCAGCTCGGCTATTGCCATGAGCACCGCTTTCCTTAACCGTCAGCGAGATCAGACGGAATGCGATGGTGAGCACCGCCACGCCAATCACGCCGGACAGGATATACATGGCAGCCTGACCGGCAAAGCCAAGACCCTGCTCCTCGGAATAGGCCTGCAGATAATCGCCCGTGGGCAGAGCGTCGGCAAAGGTCGGGGTGTCGAGGCCGACCGAAGCCTGCAGACTGTCGTCACCAGCCTCCTGAACGGCGGTCGCGGCGCCCTCAGCGTCCCACTCGCCCCAGGCGTCACCCGTGGCCAGCAGGCCCAGCGGCGTGGCCACGACAAGCACGGCGACCAGGATGAACGTGGGGACCAGCGAGGTCTTCTTGGCGGTTGCGCCCTCGGTCTCAAGCAGGCCGTCGGAAGCCTCGGGGCCGACGATAATGCTCGGCGCCGTCTTCTTGATAAAACCGTAGATGGCGGCCGTCGCTACGCCCTCGACCACGCCGGCAACCAACATATGCGGGATCATCATGGCCGGAATGGCAATGGACAGCGGGAAGGGGCAGTACAGCGGAGCGCCCGAAGCATTCGTGAAAAGCATCGGCTGAATACCAAACTCGATTGCTGCGCACAGGGCCGCCAGGCACAGGCCGACCCAGCCGCTTACGATGGCCGAAACCGAGGTGCCCCAGCTCTTGTCGTGCAAACGGCTGTTAAGCGCGCGGAACACGATGGCTGCGGCAAACGGCAACACGAAGGCCATGTTAAAGCAGTTAGCGCCAAAGGACAGGATGCCGCCGTCGCCAAACAGCAGCGCTTGCAGCGCCAGCGCGACCGAAACCGCGATAGCCGCGGCCTCGGGGCCCAGCAGCAGCGCGATGAGTGCGCCACCAACGGCGTGGCCAGTGGTGCCGCCGGGCAGCGGCACGTTGAACATCATAAGCAAGAAGGAAAATGCGGCGCAGATGCCCAGGAAAGCCATGTGCTCGCGATCGAGCGTGGCGCGCACCTTCTTGATACAGTGAGCCCAGACGGGCACCATCGCCACTGCCATGACGGCATCCGTCTGCGGGGACAGATAATTATCTGGAATGTGCATGGGCGCCTCCCGGTTATCGGCGCACAGAATTGCAACGCCGCTTAAATCACCTTGTCAGTGTTACGCATTGTAAGATTCGTAACACGCCGCGGGCTATCATAGCAAAACGGCGCACTGCCGACAAAGCAGCACGCCGTTATGTAATGCGCGTGTCATATATGAAGGCTCAACGGTGCCTTATATCGAGCATAGCGGTCACGTAAGACTCGGCGGCAACCACCGCTGACCCATACCCCAGCGCAAGCCCTAGCCGCGGACCTCGCCGTTTACGCCCTTGCACACCTTGGTGACGATCTTCTGGTGCGCCTTCTCGACCTCTTCGCTGGTGAGCGTATGGTCGTCGGAGCGATACGTAAGCGCAAAGGCCATGGACTTCTTGCCCGCTCCGATGCGGATGGGATCGCGGTAGACGTCGAACAGGCGCACGCCCTCGAGCAGCTTGCCGCCGGCGCTGGTGATGCGACGCTCAAGATCCTCGCAGGTCACAGCGTTGTCGACCACGATAGCAAGGTCGTGCTCAACAGCCGGGTACTGCGAGAACTCGCGATAGTTCTCCTGGTTGCGGGCGCCCTTGATCAGCTTGTCCAGGTCGAGCTCAAAGGCAACGACAACCTCGTCGATGCCGCAGGCCTCGCGCGCCTCGGGGTGAATCTCGCCGACCCAGCCCAGCACGGTGCCGCCGGACAGGACCTCGGCGGCGCGACCCGGCTGCAGGAAGGCATAGCCCTCGCCCTCGACAGGACGGAAGCGAACCTTCTCAATGCGCAGCTGGGCGAGCAGCTCCTCGACGATGCCCTTGCCAAAGAAGAAACGCAGCTTACGGTACTTCATGGTCCAAGACTGCTCGCTCCACTGGCCCGAGAGCACACCCGCCACGGACTTGGTCTCCTTGGGCAGGCTGGCGTTCTCGCGGCCGTGGAACAGGCTGCCGACCTCGTACAGGTGCACGTTGGGCGTGCCGTGGGCCTCGTTATAGGCCACAGACTGCAGCAGGCCCGGCAGCAGCGAGCGGCGCATCTCGGTCTGCTCGGCCACCAGCGGGTTCATGAGCACCACGGGGCAGCCGCGGCCCTCGGTGGACATGCCGATCTTCTCCAGGTCGCCCGGGGCGGCAAAGCCAAAGGTCGTGGTCTCGTTGAGGCCACAGGCGCGCAGGATCTCGCCGACCTTGCGGGTAAGCTTCTGCTCGCGCGTCAGACCGCCGATGTGGTTCTTGGCAGCCGGGATGGTCGCCGTCACACGGCCCATGCCCCATAGGCGCAAGACCTCCTCGATCAGGTCAATCTCGCGCGGCAGGTCGGGACGGAAGCTCGGCGGGGTGACCATAAAGTCCTCGCCGTCGCGCTCGACGGTGCAGCCCAGGCGGGTGAGTGAGCGCTCGATAAAGTCGGGCTCGATGTCGGCGCCGCAGATGGCGTGCACGCGGGCCAAGCGCAGCTTGATGCTATCGATGGTCTTGGGCGCGGGGAACACGTCGACATAGCCGGGAGCAACCTCGCCGCCGGCGATCTCCTCGATCAGCGCGCAGGTAACGTTGGCGACGTCCACGCAGCCGGTCTCGTCAACCTGGCGCTCAAAGCGAATGGAGGCGTCGGAGATCAGCGACAGGTCGCGGCTGGTGTGCGAGGTGCGACCGGCGTTGAAGCAGGCGCTCTCGACCATCACATCGACGGTGTCGTCCTCGATCTCGGAATCCATACCGCCCATAACACCGGCCAGCGCCACGGGGCGCTCGCCGTCGGTGATGAGGCCCATGCCGGCGTCGAGCACGCGCTCCTCGCCGTCGAGCGTCGTGAACTTCTCGTCCTGCTGGGCGGCACGAACCACCACACGACGGTGGCCCTCGCGCTCGGCAAAGGTGTCCAGGTCAAAGGCGTGCAGCGGCTGACCGGTGAGCATCATCACGTAGTTGGTGATGTCGACGATGTTGTTGTGCGGACGCACGCCCAGGGCGTTGAGGCGCTTGACCATCCAGTCGGGCGAGGGGCCGACCTTCACGTTGCGCACGATGCGGGCGACATAGCGGTCGCACAGGCCCTCGTCGGCAATCTCGACCGAAAGCTCGTCGTCGGTCGCGCGGCCGGTCTCGGCCTTGATGGCGGGCAGCTCAACGTGGAAATCGCGATCGAAAATGGCGCCGGTCTCGCGGGCCATGCCGATCATGGACAGGCAGTCGGGACGGTTGGGCGTGATCTCGCAGTCGAGCACGGTGTCGCTCGAGCCCACATACTCGGCAAACGGCATGCCGCAGGGCGTGTCCTCGGGCAGGATCATGATGCCGGAGTGGTCGCCGCCCAGGCCGAGCTCGCGCGCAGAGCAGTTCATGCCCATGGACACGACGCCGCGAAGCTTGCTCTTCTTGATCTTGACGTCGCCGGGGAGCACAGCGCCGATCATGGCCGTGACGATGTGGTCGCCGGCCTCGAAGTTCTGCGCGCCGCAGACGATCTGCAGCGGAGCGGGGTTGCCGTCGGCGTCGAGGTTCTTGTCGCCCACGTCGACCGAGCACACATACATATGGTCGCTATCGGGGTGCGGGGTCTTGGTGAGCACCTTGGCGGTCACCACGTGGTCGAAGGACTCGCCCACGGTGTCGATCGCCTCGACCTCGGTGCCGGTACGGATATATTCGTCCGAAAGGGTCTTGGGATCCTCCGGAATATCGATCATGGTCTTGAGCCAGTCGTAAGAAACACGCATCTAGCTCTCCTTTCATACTGAAAGCCTGCGAAGAGATGCAGGTGGAAACTTCAACTTTGTGAACATTCCTTACAAAGCGAGGGTTGTCCAAGTGCGGCAGATCGGCCCGAAAGAGGAGCGCCGCGTACTTTGGTACGCAAGCGACGAATGAGCGCCGAGGTGCCGTGCTTGGGCAAGCCGCAGCCTAGAACTGATTCAGGAAACGCATATCGCCTGTCATGAGCGTTCTGAGGTCCGGCAGGTCGTAGCGCAGGGCCGCGACGCGCTCGGCGCCAATGCCAAAGGCGAAGCCGGTGTACTTCTCGGGATCGATGCCGCAGTTGATCAGGACGTTGGGGTCGACCATGCCGCAGCCCAAGATCTCGATCCAGCCGCTGTGCTTGCAGAAGTTGCAGCCCTTGCCGCCGCACACGTGGCAGCTCACGTCCACCTCGCAGCTGGGCTCGGTAAAGGGGAAGAAGTGCGGGCGGTAACGCGTCTTGCGATCCTCGCCAAACATGCACTTAACAAAGTAGTCGAGCGTGCCCTTCAGGTCGCCAAAGGTGATGCCCTCGTCGACGACCAGGCCCTCGATCTGGTTGAACTGCGGCAGGTGGCAGGCATCGGCCGTGTCGGGACGGTAGACGGTGCCCGGGCAGATCATGTAGATGGGCGGCTTCTGCGACTCCATAGTGTGGATCTGCACGCCCGAAGTCTGGGTGCGCAGCAGCACGTCGGACTCGCCGTGGGCGTGAGCCTCGGGGTGCGCGACGCTGCCGGGGTTGTTGTCGACCACGTAGAAGGTATCGCGGGCCGAGCGGCTCGGGTGATCCATGGGAGCGTTGAGCGCGGTGAAGTTGTAGTAAGAGGTGTCGACCATGGGGCCGGACTCGACGGTGTAGCCGATGCCGCAGAAGATGTCCTCGGCCTCCTCGATGATTTGCTTGATCAGGTGCTGGTGGCCGATCTGCGGACGGATGCCCGGCAGCGTGATGTCGACGGCGTCGTGCTCGAGTGCGCGCTTGAGGGCGGCGGCCTTCATCTCGGTGTTTCGCTCGTCGAGCATGCCCTCGATCAGCTGGCGCATCTCGTTGGCGCGCTTGCCCATCACGGGACGATCCTCGGGGGCGAGCTTGCCCATCATGCGCATCAAGCCGGTGATACGACCCTTGCGACCGAGCAGCTCAACACGCGCAGCCTCGAGCTTGGCGGCGTCATCGGCGCCTGCGACGAGCTCCTTGGCCTCTTCCTCGAGTTTGACCAGATCATCAATCAGACTCATGTCTTCCCTTTCGTCTCTCGCGCATTCGCTTGCCAGGGCGACCAATGCCGCTTGGCGTTGCGAAAACGCGGCCCGGTTCGGTAACAAAAAACCGTCCTCGGGCATGTGCATTGCCCAAGGACGGTTGAATTCCGCGGTACCACCTTGTTTGACCCGACGGATGTCTGGCCCGCCGCGCCCACTCTTTGCCCCTTGTCGCGAGGCTCACGGCTTCCCTACTGGGGACATCGCCGCCGCTGGCCGCGCGCCCGTTGAGGTCGCTGCTCGGGAGTGAACGCTTGGCCCTTGTCACCGCAGGAAGGCTTGCAGCCCATGACCTTCCCTCTCTTGCCGGCGACGCGGCGGGCAAAACCCTCTCCGTCAACGCATTGGGCTACAGGATACCACATTGTTTGGGTGTATCGCCGCGTTCCGTTTTGTTCGTGCTGGGTACAAGGCAAGTAGCTGTGCAAACTGGCCGCGCCGCCGCGTGCGACGGGCGACCTGCGAGATCAAGGATATGGTATGGGAAAGAAGCACGATAAGAAGGCCGAGCCCGCAGCGGGCAAGACGCCCAAAGGCATGAAGGTCGATAAGGCCGTCAAAAAATTCCGCAAGCTCGAGGGCAAGCTGTGGACCCGCGAGTACCTGCTCAAGATTGCCGAGTTTGACGGCGCGACCATTGCCCCCGCCAACGGCGCCGCAGCGCGCGCCGACGCCATGGGCACCCTTGCCGGCGAGCATCATAAGCTCCTGACCAGCGAAAAGTCTGTCGAACTTGTGCGCTCGCTGGCACGCGAAACCGTCGCCGGCGGCAAGATCGACGACCCGCAGCTGCTCGACGAGATCCGCGTACTCGGCCGCGACCAGCGCGAAGCGAGCGTCATTCCCACCGAGGAGGCCGAGGCCTGGACCAGGCTCACCTGCGAGGCCGACGCCGTGTGGCACAAGGCCAAGACGGCCAATGACTGGGCGAGCTTTGAGCCCTATGTGGATAGAATCGTCGGCCAGCTTAAGCATCAGGCCGAGCTCATGGACCCCAAGCGCGACCCATACGATGTTTGGCTTGACCAGTACGAGCGCGGCCTTTCCGCCAAGAGCTTCGATGCGTTTTGCGATGAGGTCAAGGCGACGGTCGTGCCGCTCGTGCACGCCATCGGCGAGCGCAGCCAGCAGCCCGCTGCCGACTTTTTGCACGCCCGTGTGCCCGAGGCCGCCCAGCGCGCCATGAGCTTCGACCTTATGAAGCTCGTCGGCCTGGACCTAGACGACACCACGCTTGCCTTTACCGAGCACCCGTTTAGCGAGGGCTTTGCCGTGGGCGACGCGCGCATCGCGACGCACATCTATGAGGACGACTGCATCTCCAACGTCTACAGCATCATCCACGAGGCCGGTCACACCATGTATGAGCTGGGCGTGAACCCCGCCTATGCGCGCACCTGCCTGGAGGGCGGCACCTCCATGGGCATCCACGAGAGCCAGAGCCGCTTCTTTGAGAACACCGTGGGTCGCAGCCGCGCCTTTATGGGACCGCTGCTCGAGGTGCTGCGCCGCCACGCGCCCGAGGTCTACGGCAACGTGGACGAGGACACGCTCTACCGCGCCGTGAACATCGCGCAGCCGTCGTTGATCCGCACCGAGGCGGACGAGCTCACCTATCCGCTGCATATTATGGTGCGTTACCAGATTGAGCGCATGCTGTTTGCCGGCGAGGCCACGGCCAAGGATATCCCCGCGCTTTGGAATCGCTTTATGAACGAGTACCTGGGCATTCCCGTTCCCGACGACACGCACGGCTGCCTGCAGGATACGCACTGGAGCGGCGGCTCGTTTGGCTACTTCCCCACCTATGCGCTGGGTAGCGCCTACGACGCCATGTTTGTGCCGGCCATGTGCCGCGACGGTGTCGACCTCAACGGCGCCTGTGCGAGCGGCGACTTGGCACCCGTCCGCGCGTGGCTGGGCGAGCACATTTGGCAGTGGGGCCGCGCCAAGGACGCGCCGGAACTCATCAAGGGTGCCTGCGGCATGGATTTTGACGCCCGCTACTACTGCAGCTACCTGCAGGACAAGTTCACCACGCTCTACGAACTGTAAGGCATAACCGACACGCCAACGCAAAGGGGACGCCGCGGAACCAATCCGCGGCGCCCCCTTTCCACCTAGTCGTTTAAGAACGTCCCCAATGACTACCTTACAGAGCCTCGAGCGCGTTGGCGATGCGCTTCATGGCGGCATCGGCGGATGCTTGGTCGGGCGCCTCGGCCAGCACGCGGATAACCGACTCGGTTCCGCTCTTGCGCACGAGCACGCGGCCCTCGCCTGCCAGCGCAGCCTCGGCCTCGGCGATGGCGTTCTGCACGCCCATGTTCTCGAGCGCGGCGTCCTTGTCCGCCACGCGCACGGCCACCTGCGCCTGCGGCAGCAACTTGCACGGAGCCGTGAGCTGCGAGAGCGTCTCGCGCTCGGCACGAATCACTTCCATCACGCGCAGCGAAGTCATAATGCCGTCGCCCGTGCGCTCGATATCGCCAAAGATCGTATGGCCCGTCTGCTCGCCGCCCAGGCTGTAGCCGCCCTCGCGCATCTTGGCATACACGTGACGGTCGCCCACGCCGCTGGTCACGGCGCTCAGGCCGGCAAGCTCCAGCGACTTGACAAGGCCAAAGTTACTGGCAATCGTTGGCACCACGGTACCGCCCGAGAGGCGCCCGTGCTTGTTCAGATACACGCCGCACACGTACAGGATCTGGTCGCCGTCGACCACGCGCCCGCGCTCGTCCACGGCCAGGCAGCGGTCGGCATCGCCGTCGTAGGCAAAGCCCACGTCCAGGCCCTGCTCCACCACATGGCGCTGCAGACGCTCCATATGCGTGGAGCCGCAGTCGACGTTGATGTTAAAGCCATCGGGCGCGGCATTGATCACGCGCACGTCGGCGCCCAGCGCGTCGAACACCGGCTTGGCCACCGAGGAAGCCGAGCCGTTGGCGCAGTCGATACCGATCTTGACGCCCTGCAGCGAAAAGTTCGCACTTGCAATGAGCGAAGCAATGTAGCGGTTGCGGCCCTGCATGTAGTCCACCGTGGCACCGATGTGGTTGCCCGTGGCCAACGGAACTTCGCTCTTGCCATCGATGTAGTCCTCGATGAGCTCCAGTACGTCCTCGTCCATCTTAAAACCGTCGCTATTGACGAGCTTAATGCCGTTATCGCAAAACGGGTTGTGGCTCGCGCTGATCATGATGCCGCAATCGAAGCAGCCCTCCACGGTCTGATGCGCCACGCCCGGCGTCGGGATCACGTGCAGCATGTAGGCGTCCGCGCCGCTCGCGACCAGGCCGCTCACCAGCGCCGCCTCGAACATATAGCTCGAGCGACGCGTGTCCTTGCCCACGATCACGCGCGCCTTGGCCCCGCGGTTGGCGCCGTAATACCAGCCCACAAAGCGGCCGATCTTATAAGCGTGCTCTACCGTCAGCCCAACGTTGGCCTCACCGCGAAAGCCGTCGGTGCCAAAGTACTTCATATCTTACTTATCCTATTCGAACGTTTGAGCGGTTGGCGTGGTACGAACCTTAAGCTCTTTGTGCCCAGAGTCCTTCGAAGTCGTGACCGTGTACTCGACCTTTATGTCTTGTCCAAGAAGCATGTGGACACCGCCCCATGCAACCTTCAAGCCATCGTGCGTCGCTTCGTTCATCTCGATAGAACCGGAGCCCGAAGTCTTAATGTCCGAAATGCTGCCTCCCGCAGGAGCATAGAGATAAAGCCTCAGCACCTCATCATCAATATCCTGGCTAATGCCGTTATGGCCCTGGAAATAACCAGGCATCTCGGCCTTCTCCTGGGGGGTCATCGTGTTTTTGAGCGAGGTGGTCACTCGATACGTCGTCGAGCCATCGGCATTTTCAACCGAAGAATCGATGGTGACTCGCTTATCGAGGAACCAATCCATCTTTGAATAGCTGTAGTTGTTCACATAGACGCCCAAAATCGGAGCCTCCGACGTATCGGTTTGGAGAGCGCCCGATATTCCAAGAGCCTTCGCGGCCTTTTCCTCGTCATCATTTCTCGAATACATGAGGATGCGACCCTCGGAAGCGCCCTTTTCGATGGCGGCAGCAATCTTAGTAATATCGCTGGAGCCCAGTTCGTCCACGATCTTGTTAAAAGCTGATCCGGCAACCGCCGCAAAAATGGCGTCCTGTTCCTCTACCGGGTAATTCCAATAAATATCGTGCAGCAGCACCTTTGCGGCGTTGCTTCCATCAACGACGGTGCCGTCAGGAAGCTGTGTGCCGCCTACAACGCCGAGCATATACTGCAAAAATACCGGATCGACTGCAAATACGCCGTCGATGTCATCTCCGACAATGGCCTTCTGCATATCGCTGGCAAGCTGAGCCGCACGCGGATAATCAGGCGTCATCGTAACGTCGCCCATCGTGTATCCGAGCGTGTTGAATCCGGTCAGGCCCCATCCGGTCGTGAACAAGTTTGCCTCTTCATCGGTGATGGGAAGCGGGCTCAAAGGCTCTTTCATCATGTCGACTTTGACAAAATCGCCCAGTTCGAGCTTACCGTCAGTCACCGACATCACGCCGCGAGAACCGGGGAAACCGCCGCAGGCGCGGATCTCGACATTGCTCATCGCGAGCACAAGGTAATGACGCGTCTGACCGTTGGCGCCGAGCATCTGGGGAAGGACGGGGGCGACCTTCTCCGCCGCGTCAACCGCACCGTTGAGGGTGGCAAAGCCGTCCTTGGCCTTATCGACCAGCTCGGTCACCTGAGAAATATGAGTATCGCCAATGCCCTGGATCTTCTCGTTGGCGCTCTTGAACACCTTCGAGCTGCTGGAAAGCGAATCGGCGACCGCCTGCAGCGCGGACACGTTAATCATGCCATCCTGGAACAGCTTGCCGGGCGTTGCCCGCGAGAGGTTGTCGGCCATGGGAATCAGCGCGCCGCTAGAGACATCGGACAGGGCGTCGATCATGGTGCGGGCAGCATTGATGTCGCTGCCATACACCGGGATAAACGAAGCCGCCGTCCACAGCGGGCTCGAGGTCTCCGCCTTCATGCTGTCGCAGAGCTCATCGATCTTCTTCGCGTCGTCAGGCAGCGTCGAAAAATCGCCCGACGTGACCTTGTCCTTAAGGCCACCGACGATCTCGACAGCCTCCTTCGCTTCGCTCTTTACGGTCTTTGCCGAGTTAAGCAGCATAAAGCCGCTTGCGCCAAGCGCAACGAGAAGCACCGCGACTACAGCGGCAATAATGGCGCCAGTGTGACGCTTTTTGCGCTCGCCCTTGCGATGGCGATGACGGACCAGACCGTCAGAGGTCGAACTCGACGAAGCGTCGCTACCGTAGTTCAAGCCAAAATCGTAATAATCTTCCTTGGAACCCGAGCCCGCAAACTCGGCACCGCTATCATCCAGGCGGGCGAACGTGCCAGTCTCGGAGGCGCCGGTGTAAATCGTGCCAAGGTTACCCGTAAGCCCCGCGCCACCGGCAGAGGGAGTATTGTTGGCGGCCTTGCCGGCATTAACGTTGCCGGCGGTATTCGCGGCGTTGGCAGCACCTGCGTTGTTCGCAGGTATCGAAGGGGCCCCGCTCGGCTGCGACGTGGAGGTTGCACCGCCCGCAAAGACATTCCCTCTTGCACGGCCGGTCTTTTTTGCCTTTTGAGACTGCTCGTACAGAGCGGTAAACATCGCCGTCTCGCCCGGGGACACGCGCTTACCGGAACCGCCCTGCCCAGCGCCGCCCGGCGTGCCGGCCTTACCAGCCCCGTTCGGACGCGGCGGAACTGCAGGACGGCCGCTATCGCTGCCCTTAAAGTGATTACCAGCCATAAAGAAATCCTCGCAATTGAGTCGCAATGAAAAAGTCCATAACGTTACTAGTTTATGGCATTTTGAGCATCGACAGCTAAACTCCAGACACGGACATCAATTGGCGAAAATGTGGCACAACGCCTTTTCCGTCTTGGCGGCGGCGCCAGCTACACCGTGAGGAACATCATCACGATGATCATGGCAAAGCCGATAAGGTCGGTCGGCAAAAACACCGTGCCCAGCATAACGGCGCTGGTGATGGTCGCCGAAACCGGCTCCACAGTTCCGATGAGGCTCGCACGCACCGAGCCGATGTCCTTAACGCCCTGCATATAGAGCATGTAAGCAAAAAACGAGCCGATAACCACGAATACCGCGAGCGCCTCGACGCCGGCAGCGTCGAGTGCCGGCATATGCGCCCAAGGCTGCACGAAGACGCACGAGACCACGCCCGCCGTGAGCATTGCCGAGCCCGTGACGATGGGGCTGCCGTATTCGGGCAGGATCTTGGCGGGAATCACCGCCATACACGTGGCGCCGACCGCACACATAAGGCCTGCGACCAGGCCAAGCGGCGATATGCTCAGACTGGTAGGGTCGCCGCCGGTAGCGATTAAAAAGGTGCCGCCCAGGGCCAACCCAATGCCAACGGCCTCACGCACGCGAGGCATGCGATGGTCGATCACGCAGGTGTAGCCCATAATGATGACCAGTTGCAGGCATTGGAGCACCGTCGCGGTTCCGGCATTGGTCAGGCGCACGGCCGAAAGATAACAAAACTGGTTGAACAGCAGACCAAAGGCGGTAAAGAGCAGCAGCTGCTTGCGATCGGCGGGTGTGGTCCAGAGCTTAATCAGGCGCTCGCGGTCGCGCGTAACAACCACGGCCATAAAGAGTAGACCGGCGAGAATCTGACGCACGCTCATAAGCCACAAGGTGTCGACGTGGTAGGTATCGAACAGAAAGCTCGCGCTGGTGCCCGAGAAGCCCCAAAACGAACCGCCCACCAGCGTAGCCAAGACGCCCGTGATCATCTTGCGCGTCGAAGCGCTGTTCAGGCGCTCGCGCCAAGCGCGGCGGGTGCTACGGCTGAGCTCATCGGTGCCCTCGGGCACATCAATGTTCGATATATCGGTCATCGGCACCGAAGCCCCTGCGCCTTCGACCTGCTCGACACGCTCTTTGCTCATTCCATTCCCTCGAAGCAGCCTGGAAACAATTCGGCTTACCTTACCACGGCGAAGGCACCAGCTGGAGGCTTGTCCGCTTATCGGTAGGACAATTCCGCAGACGTCTTTCCATAGCTCGATACCGCAATGGCCTTGCATTATGCGACAGTCAAATCGCGGCAGCAGGCTCTTTTGAAATGGATATGACAAAGCCCCCGAATTCCACAATGTAAGCGATTTTTAAAAATGTTCTTGCCACCGAGTTCAGGCTCCGTTATATTATCCCTTGCGCGCTTGCGCACCCTTGATCGGGCGTTTAGCTCAGGGGGAGAGCGCTTCCCTGACACGGAAGAGGTCAGAAGTTCAAATCTTCTAACGCCCACCAAATGTTCGCAGCTCAGAGGCTATGTCCTCTGGGCTGTTTTGTTTTTTGTCGCTAAATCCGCTGGCAGTTCCAACCGTCATCGCAACGTAACAACAATTCACCTGACGAATGGCAGCCAAATATATTCAATACCCCAACATCAACAATAGCCAGGCACAAAACTGCGCCGCAAGCTGCTCCAACCGCCCAACTGGTCAAAAGCCGACCATCTACTTGCCAATTTATCTAACGGCGTAACCAAGCAGTCCGCGCCGCAACTTCTCAACAAAACGCCGCGATGTCTGCGCCCTGCGGTATCCTTGAGCCACTCGCACCTGCAGCACCAAGGAGCCGCCATGCGCACCGAGCTCGATGTCCCCTTTTCGCACAAAGAAGAAGCCAAGGCGCTGGGCGCCAAATGGGACCGGACCAAGAAGATCTGGTATGTACCCAGCGGCGTCAACCCCGAGCCCTTTGCCGAGTGGCTGCCCGGTGTTGACCGATCCGACCCCTCAGCGCCGTATATATATCTAGTACTGGGCAAGCGCGAGTGCTGGAAGTGTCACAAAGAGACCTCGGTCGCGGCCTTCGGCATTCCCTATCGAATCGATGACGACAAGGGCATCGCCATCGCGCACGCGCCCAACGAAGCCGGGCACATTACCATCGACACGGCCAATGCCAACGCGCTCGCCATTGTTCCCGCTCTTGGCTGCGTGCCGGGCGAGATCCGCGACTATCTTTCTAAGCGCTGCGGCTACAAGCCCGTAGGCGCGCGAGCCTCCAAAGCCCCGTCGCTCGGCAACACGTGCACCAGTTGCGACGCGCTGCAAGGCAGCCGCTATCTGTTCGAGGAGCCCTCGTCCCCGTTTGCCCTCACTGCCATCAACAAACTGCCGGCACTGGAGTTTGTGCGCGTCGAAGTTGCCGGCGTCTTCGGCGTCCCGGCCACACGCACCGACTTTGACCAGGCGCTCTTTACCTGGGCACGCGACCATCACGCCAAGTTCCACAAGCAGCTCGGTGAGGGGATTTATTTATAGGGACAGAGATGCCTTCACAGCCAGCTCCTCCGCATCACCTATCCCTCGTCGCCGGCGTCGTACACGATATCGAGGCCACAAACAGGGCATTTCTCCTGATACACCGGCATATGAACGCCTGTCCGTTTTCTCACTTCGTCGCTAAGTCTGTCGCACGCATCGATGAACCGAATGTCGAGGCACGGTATTTGCGAGCCGCAGCAAGGACAGGCGACGACAAACGACCCGCAATCAACTTCTACGCTCGGAAACATTTTGTTGTCTATAAGGGCGCACGGCAGTTTTCCGTACTTCCCCATCGCAATATCGCCTCGCCAGCTCACGTTCGCTCCCCTCTCGCTATACAAATCAGGAAGAGCATGCACCGGCAGGCGTGTGCGAGATTGCATCGCCACGCGATCCGATCAAACAGCACGATCGTAAAAGACCGCCAAAGCCAAATTTCATCGTCGGTCGCACCCTGTCCGGCAAACTCAATATCGACGGGTATGTGCTTCAGATAACTCATGTCGGGCGCAAAACGAGGGTCCGGTCCGCCTTTATGAACAGGACCGTGCAGAACAAACCATCCGTTTTCGGGCTCGAACCGCTCAACAAACGCAAGGCCGAGCACCTTATAGCCCACCTCGGTTGCAAATATGACTCCGACTGGGACGTCACATTCCATGCAGTTGAGCATTTTACGGTTGTAATTCTGGTCTCGAAAACCAACGGTACCCGACGCTTGAACCGAGTACTTAATGACCCACGTACCATCGTCCAAATAGAGCGGAGGCACATTGTTGATGCTCTCGGTTTGCCGCTGGCGCGCTTGTACCCCGCTACCCCACTCCCCTGTATACTGATGTAGCACGTGTTTCATCCGGGCTTGTTGGACCGGGTCGTTCATGGGAGGGTCTTATGGCTGCTTCGAATCCGCCTAAGGGGAGCGTTTCTTCTTCGTCCATCAAGCCGGTTACGCGCAAGGCCGTGCGTTGCCAGCGCGAGGTCGCTTGGCTTGTCACGCAGGCGGCGGGCAGGCTTGTGGCGAGCACGGAGGACGTCAATGCTCCCACACCGAGCTTTGTGCTGGCAGCGGCGCTTGATCGAGTACGCCAGCTGGAATTCGCCGCGCAAGAAGACGGCAGCCACCTTGACTACCAGAACGCCATGGCGCCCGACCTGCAAACGTTCTGCCACATGGCCAAGTTGCCCGCCGCACCCAATGCGCTTTCGGACGCAGGCTACATGTTTACGCTTTCGGGCGCGGACCTTATCCGCGATATCTACGCATACTGCAGCGAGCTCGCCGAGCGCCACGTCTTTGACGCGGCAGAAGTCAAACCGGGATATGTCATCAAGCTGGTTCTCAGGCTGTTCTTGATGGACGGGGTCGGGGCCATGCCGGCGTAAGCTGAGTCTTTAGCATCACCGTCAACTGGGCAACAACCGCTTAACCTTAGTGGGCGCCAATCGAGGGTCGATTATTGGGTCGCCTCGTCCACTAACGCATTTATTCCACGCGCTCTGACAGTCGATATTTGCGGTTGCGGCTTGTCGACGGCGCCGTCGGCTCAAGCTCACCCTGCTTAATGAGCGCGTTGACGCGCGACCTAACCTGGGAAATCGTAAGCCCCGTACGTTCTGCCAGCTCACGCGTCCCCAGCTCGCCGTAGTGTTTGAGTGCCGTCACAATTAAGCCCCCGCCATGATCGACCGGCTCGATCTTTGAACGGTAAAGTACGACCTTGAACCGATCGAACCCCGGGCAGAACAGGGGCTCGGCCAGACCATGCGCGCGCATGGCATCGATCATCATCGGGATGCCCGAGCCATTGCCCTCAGCCGGCGAACCTGCGCCATCCGGCAGCGGGACAATCGACATGAGTTTCACGAGCGTCGCGTTACGGCATCGGGAGCTGCCGTCAAACAAGTTCTCGCGAGTCTTTCCCCCGTAAAGGCCGCCAGGATTCGTCACCTCGACACGATCGTCAAAGACGTCGACGGCAATCGATTGTCCACAGAACCGATCCCCGTATTCTCGATGGATTACGGCGTTGGCGATTGCCTCGCGCAGAACCTCCTCGGGAATCTCCAGCGAGTCGACACGCGAGACGCCTTGGACGGTCGAGGTTCGCCGCAAATTCTTGGCGACGGCCGCGACAGCATCCGAGATCATCTCGCCCAACGTTCCCTCACAGATTGTGCGGTCCATGAACCTCAGCGACCCCGCCATGCCCTTCTGAGTTCCCGCATGGACAGCCACGTCAATGAAGAGCTTGGGATAGAACTGCTGAGGGTAGGTGCCCACAACTAGGAGTCCAGCCTTGGTGACATTGCCCTGGGAATCAAGGATATTTAGGCGCTCCAGCTTCGTTTGTTTGTCCGGCGCGCCGCGCATTGCCCGGGGCGTCAACGAGAAAGCCCGATCTATCGTACGGTCGACCAGCGTCTCGTCGAGATTGTCCGCGCCCGCACCCGCCACCGCGTCGCGATCGCTCGGAGTCGCTCGACCGTATGACGCCAATGCGAGCACCTCAGTCGATGAAAGCGGCACATCTTTGTCATCGATGCGCTTGTAGCTGCCGCCCTGGGCGCCCCGCTCTATGACATAGCAGGGCTTGCTCGACGGATCGAGCTCCTCAATCGTAATGACGAGAACGATGACGCCCTGAAGCTCCACTCGCTCGATCGTGTATTTAGGCGGATTGGCCAGCTTTCCTCGACCGCCCGCATCACCCATGCCTGACACAAATTGGTTGAGCACTTTCTCGGTCTCGAAGTTCTCAACCGGGACAAAACCTGCGCGCTCACTCACTCCGAGCACGATGATTCCGCCGGCAGTGTTCGCGAATGCGCTCACCGTTTCCCATACGTCGCGGGAAAGCGTCGTGGCGCTCTCCTTCACTTCGACGTTAAGATCATCCGAGCCCATACGCCTTAAAGACTCAAGCAGACCGGTCAGCTCGTTTTCGTTCATCTGCACGTCCTTTCGCTCGGTCCTGCGGAGAATGCCGCGGATAGATTTCCCTCGTCTCTCAGTTATCTCTCGTAATTATCTCTCATTTATCTCTCTATCTCTCGGCTTAGAGATAAGAGATAGATAGAGATGGAATGTCTACCATTTGCTTCATTTATACATATTTTTGCTGGTAGAACAATCGGTATTGAGACAATACCATGATTGCCTGTCTCTTTGCTGCTCAGTTATCTCTCATATTTTTCTCTCATCTTCCTGTCATCTCTCATATTAGAGACGAATGAGGGACGAGAGATACGCGAGTGATGGACGAGCGAGGATTTTCGGACGGTCGGATATCGAGAGTGGATATTTGGACGGTTTTTGGGGCTTTTGCGGCAAATTCCGTCCAAATATCCACTCTCGTTCGATAGGTATCCGGAAATCCTCGCTCGTCCGTCCGAATATCCACTCTCGTTTGGCGAGTGTCCAATTTTCCACGCTCGTGCGGCGGGCACGCGAGCCCTTCGCCCAATCCGCTAGCATCGTCTCCAGTTCGCCGCAGAACCGCAGCCCCATATGGGTATACTCACGAGGATTCGACTCGATTCGCCCCCGCTGGGGCGTCAAAGGAGACTACATATGTCCACTACCTCAACCGACCCGCGCGCCGCTGCTGCCGCGCTGCTGGTGCCCGGTACCACCTGCCACGGCTTTGCCGTCGAGCGCTGCGAGACCGTGCCCGAGCTCGACTCGGACGCCTACGTGCTGCGCCACACTGCCTCGGGCGCTCGCCTGCTGTACCTGGCGTGCGACGACGAAAACAAGGCCTTTGCCATTGGCTTTAAGACGCCGCCGGCCGATTCCACCGGCGTGTTCCATATTCTTGAGCACTCGGTGCTGTGCGGATCGGCCAAGTTCCCCGTCAAGGAGCCATTCGTCGATCTGATCAAGAGCTCCATGCAGACGTTCCTCAACGCCATGACCTACCCCGACAAGACCATCTACCCCGTTGCCACCACCAACGAGCAGGACCTGTACAACCTGATGGACGTGTACCTAGACGCGGTGTTCAACCCGGCCATCTATACCAAGCCCACCATTTTTGAGCAGGAGGGCTGGCACTACGAGCTGGACCTGCCAGAGGGCGTCGAGAGCGAGGGCGACGGCAGCTCCGCCAGCCTGCGCGAGGGCACGCTGCGTTATAACGGCGTGGTGTTCAACGAGATGAAGGGCGCGCTATCCGACCCCATGAGCGTGCTGGACGATGCCGTCAACGCCGCGCTCTACCCCGACACCGCCTATGCGCACGAGAGCGGTGGCGACCCGCGTGCGATTCCCTCGCTCACCTACGAGCAGTTCCTGGACACGCACGCGCGCCACTACAATCCTTCCAACTCCTACATCACGCTCTACGGCGACCTGGACGTGGACCGCGCACTGGCCTTTTTGGACGAGCGCTATCTGTCGCAACCGAGTGCCGCGAGCCGCCGCATGGACGCCGCCGTTGCCGCCGGCGAGGACCCGTCCGTGCTGGCACCCAATCCGCTGGGCGTGCAAGCGCCCGTGACCTGCGAGTATAAGCGCGTCGAGATGGCCACCACGCCCGAAAACGCCCTGGTGGGCCTGGGCCTTGTGCTGGGCAGCGCGCTCGACCGTAAGCGCACAATCGCGGCGGACATCCTGTTCGAAGCGCTGCTGGGCTCCAACGAAGCGCCGGTTAAGAAGGCCATTCTGGCAGCGGGCCTGGGCGGCAACGTGGTGAGCTACACCGCGGCCGAGAGCCTGCAGCCCTACGAGCTCATCATGCTGCAAAACGCGCAGCCCGGCGTGGCGCGCGAGCTGCGTCGTGTGTTCCAAGACGCCTGCCGCGACCTGTGCGAGCACGGCGTTCCGCGCGAGCGCCTGGAAGCCATCATCAGCAGCAACGAGTACGACCTGCGCCAGCGCGACTACGGTATCGCCGACGGCGTGGCCATTGCGTGCGACGCGCTGAGCACCTGGCTCTACGATGACGACGCCGCGACGCTGGCGCTCAAGTACGGCCCGGTGTACGAGGAGCTGCGTGGCGAGCTGGACGGCAGCTACTTTGAGGACCTGCTGCGCGAGCTGGTGCTGGAAAACGACCATATGGCGCTGGTCGAGCTGGTGCCGGTGGACGCCGCCGAGGGCGCAGAGGGTGCCGAGGCCGCCGAGCTAGCAGCCAAGCGCGACGCCATGACCAATGCCGAGCTGGCCGACGTGGTCGAGCGCACGGCCGTGCTGCGTGCCGCACAGGAGGCCGAGGACACGCTCGAGGCCAAGGCCACGCTACCGCACCTGCGCGTTTCCGACATTGGCGAGGCGCGCCCCGAGCCGCCGCTGGTCGTGGACACGACTGCGCCCATCCCCTGCCTGCGCCACGGCATCCCCACCAACCGTCTGGCCTACGCCATGCAGTACTTCGACCTGAGCTGCGTCGCATTTGAGGACCTGCCCTATGTGACGCTGCTCTGCCGCCTGCTCAAACAGCTGCCCACGAGCGAGCACTCGGCCGAGGAGCTCGACAACGTGCTCGCCGGCAAGCTGGGCTTTTTGAGCTTTACGACCGAGGTCATGACCCAGCCCGACGTGGACGGTGTGCGTCCCTACCTGCTGGTGAGCGCCGGCGCCCTGTCCGAGAAGATCGATGCGCTAGCGAGCCTGCCGCGCGAGGTGTGGTCGAGCACGCTTTTGCTCGATGCCGACGCCGACCGCGTGCGCGACGTGCTCACGCAGATTCGCATTGGACTTGAGCAGGGCTTTATCAACAACGGTCACTCGGCGGCACTCGGTCGCGCGATGAGCTACAGCTCGCCCTCGGCCATGGTGCGCGAGCAGCTTTCGGGCGTGGACTTCTACCTGTTCCTGCGCGATCTGCTCGACCACTTTGACGAGCGACTGGATGACCTGCGCGCCAAACTTGCCGAGCTGGCAGGCCGCATCTTTGTGGCCGATGGCTGCATGGCGAGCTTTACCGGCAGCGACGAGGACTTTAACGCATACTGGGCCGCCGCGGACGATCTGGGGCTGGGCGCTGGCGACGGCGCCGATGCCGGCAGCGGCACGCTCGTGGTACCGGAGCCGCGCGACCGCCACGAGGCCTTTGTCATCCCCAGCGACATCTGCTTTGCGGCAAGCGCGTGCGACCCGCGTCGCCTGGGCATCGACGTGACGGGCGCCTGGGCGGTTGCCGCCAACGCGCTCTCCTACGACTACCTGTGGAACGAGATCCGCGTGAAGGGCGGTGCGTACGGCTGCGGATTCCGCGCTGCAGGCGAGCGTCAGGCGGCGTTCTACACCTACCGCGACCCGGCAATCGACCCCTCGATTGAGCGCGTGGCGCGCGCAGGCGAATGGCTCGGCAGCTTTGAGCCCGACGAGGCCGCCTTTGAGGGCTTTATCGTAAGCTGCGTGAGCGGCATGGACGCGCCCGTGAAGCCGTACGCGCTCACCAAGCGCCGCAATACGACCTACCTGGCTGGGCTCGATCCGCACGCACGCGAGGAGCGCCGCGCCCAGATGCTCGCCGCCACGCCCGGTGAGCTGCGCTCGCTCGGCGCCGACGTGACGCGCATCGCAGCCGAGTCGCCAACCTGTGTCTTTGGCGGCCGCGACGTCATCGCCAAGAGCAACGCCGGCTTCAATGTAGTCGACCTGCTGGGCTAACCACAAAGGTAGATTTTTAGGACATGCCTGAAAATCTACCTTTTCTTTTGCCGCTGCTTGGGCGGGGCAGCTCACCCCATCCCGCCAGTTTGTCTCAATCTGTAACATCTAGGCGGCAATATCGACTCCAGATGTTACAGATCGAGACGTTTTCGGATGACGCCGGCCCTTTGTCTCAATCTATAACAGCTAGGTCCGATTTTGCCGAACTACTGTTACAGATCGAGACAAACCACCGCGAACACCCGCTCTTCGTCAAAACCACCACGAAGGTGTCCATGAACTGCCCCCCCTTGCAATGGTTTGTGCGATGGTTTGGGTATTTGCCCAGATAAAACCTGCCAAAATAAACCTGTCCCTATTTGGCAGGTTTGCCAGAGGAGGCTGGGATGGATAAGGCTGAATTGCGGCGAGCGGTGATTGCCCGGCGCGATGCTCTTGATTTGGATGTGCGCGCGGCGAAATCTGCCGTTATCTGTACGCGACTGGTCGAGCTGTTGAATCGCTTGGATGTCGCGGCGCCGCACACCGTTGCCGTCTATGCCGCGATGGGTTCCGAAGTCGATCCTACCGCGTTTGCCGCAGCGGCCGCCGCGCGCGGCTGGCGCGTGGCCTATCCGTGCATGCTCTCGGCAGCCGAAGCCGCAGCTTATGGCCAGCGCATGTGCATGCGGGCAGTTGCCGCCGACGATGCGTCCGCGGCGCCGTTTATCGCCCACCCCACGCGGGCCTTCGGCGACGCGGACATCGATAGCAGCCGCTTCCCTATCGTGCCTGCCGAGGCTCTCGACATGATCGTCGTGCCGCTCGTAGCATTCGACCGCGCCGGCGCGCGCCTGGGCTACGGCGGCGGCTGCTATGACCGCTACCTGCCCATGCTCTCGCCCGCATGTCAAATCATCGGCATCGCCTTTGAAGAGCAGCGTGTCGACCACGTTCCCACCGACGCCCACGACCTGCCGCTACCCCACATCATCAGCGCCTGATCGCCACTGTATCGCACCCGCAAGATGAGCGTGGAAAATCTCCCACTTTGAGCCCCCTTACGAGTCAAAAACGGGAGATTATCCACGCTCATTCAACAAGCGTCCAAAAATCCACGCTCGTCCGTCCGAATTTCCACGCTCGTGCGGCTCAACGCCCTGCAACCGCCTCAGCGCACGCGCGGCACGCCGGCAACTTTGAGCTTGCGATCGAGCTTTGCCGGATCCCTTAGATCATCCCAACACAAGCGCACGATCTTGCAGTTATCAAGCAGCGAAAGCCTCGACTCGCGCTGACGCTCGTCAAATTGCGCCTTTGCGAGCTTGCCCTCCTCCGCCGCCTTCTCACTTTTAACGAATCCGTCGAACTCCCCGATAATCAGCCGGTCGCCCACACGCCACAAGTAGTCAACGCGATACGGCCGTCCCGGCTCAACTGGGTCGAACAGCTCAACTTGCAGCTCCGGCGTCTGCCAGCCGCGCTCGATCATCAGCGCGCGTGCCTTGGACTCGCCACCGCTTTCCGAAAGGCCATCGGCACACCGCGCAACACTTCGCGCCGTCACAACACCGCGACGATTTAGGCCAAGCTTGTCGACTGCCTCAACGAGATGCTCCTTCGACAACAGCTGCTCATGAAGCACCGAGTCCGCAATGATCAGTCCCTCGACAAACGACGCATCGACCAGGCAATCCGTAATCGTTTGATCGATATCGGTCACGGCAATATCCATCTGGGTTGTCCGTGTTCGACGAACATAGCGATGACGAATAACCTGAGAGCCCGGCGTCGTCGATTGCGCCGGCGCCGCGGCGATATGGATGTGCGTCAAATTGGCATGCGAAACCGAAAGGCCATAGATAACAGCCGCCGTATAGGAGCAAAACGTCCAGTCGGGATGCTTTTGCGCAAGGGCCCGCACCCGATGCAGATAACGCTGCCGAAACTTGAGCTCGGACCAATAATCCGGACGCGCATACAGCCCCGGCATGACCGCCTCTAGGCTTCCCGCCGCCACACGCCGCTCAATCTGCTTTGCCTCCGCCGCCGTGCGCGCGTACACGCAGCTCATCTGCTGTTCGCATGCTTTAATGTGGCTTGTAAGTCTTTGATTCGCCGTCATGTTTCCCATGTCGCCTCCCCACTCTTGGAACGGCGCAAACGTACCAGACGGTTTCATGCGAAGTCTGACCAAACGCTGTCCAGGCGCTGACCAAATGCTTGACGGTTTTGGGCGTTTTAGGCTGATGGCTTATATCTGCAGGTAGGGCGGTTGTCGAGAGGTCCCTGTCTCCACAATTTGATGCCTTGGTCCATCGGATTATCAGAAAGAAAAACCCGTCGAGATTCAAGACCACGCCAAATGCGACTTTACTTCTACACGCACCGTCTCTTAGCCGACCCATCGGCATCTACGTATAAAAAATGAGCGTGGATAATCTCCCGTTTTGAGCCTAGTTTCAAGCCAAAAGTGGGAGATTATCCACGCTCGATTTGTAAACGTCCGAAAATCCACGCTCGTGTGTCCGATAATCCACGCTCGTCACGCCACAGCCGCAGCCCGCAGCCACGACCACAGCCGCGGCCTAGTGCTCCTCGCCGGCGCGGGCTAGGTCGTAGGGCGTGGTCTGGTAGACGTAGTAGTTGAGCCAGTTGGTGTAGAACAGCTGAGCCTGGCTGCGCCAGACGTTGCGCGGCTCGGCGGTGGGGTCGTCACCTGGGAAGTAATGCGCCGGCACCTGAGGGTTAAGCCCGCGCTTCACGTCGCGCTCGTACTCCAAACGCAGCGTGTCGGTATCGTACTCGGGATGGCCAAAGACAAAGAAGCGGCGGCTGTCGGTCGACTTGACGATGTACAGGCCCACCTCGTCGGACACGGCCACGACCTCAAGCTGCGGCTCGGCCTCCACGTCCTCGCGGCGCACATCGGTGTTGCGCGAATGCACGGCATAGAAACGGTCGTCAAAGCCGCGGACCAGCGGGCTTTGCGGCTTCACCAGATAATGCTCGAACACGCCACTCGCCTTTGCCGGCAGATCGTACTTCTGGATACCGTAATGATGGTAGAGCCCCGCCTGCGCGCCCCAACAAATATGCAGCGTAGAGTGCACATGCGTGGTGGACCAATCCATGATCTGGCAGAGCTCGGGCCAGTAGTCGACCTCCTCGAACGGCATCTGCTCCACCGGCGCGCCCGTGATGATCAGGCCGTCGTAGTGGATGTCGCGGATGTCGTCGAACGTGCGGTAAAACGTCTCCAGGTGGCCGGCGCTCACGTGCGTGGCCTCGTGCGTTTTGGTGCGCAGCAGGTCCACCTCCACCTGCAGCGGCGTGTTGGAGAGCTTGCGCATGATCTGCGTCTCGGTGGCGATCTTGGTGGGCATGAGGTTGAGGATGAGCACGCGCAGCGGCCGGATGTCCTGGTGCAGCGCGCGGTACTCGGTCATGACAAAGATGTTCTCGCTCTCGAGCTGCGCGGCGGCAGGGAGGGCGTCGGGAATGCGAATGGGCATGGATGCTCCTTACGAGTCAGTTGCAGCTATGGTACAACGACCGGCCCCATCCGCGCGAGCGCATCGCCCAGCGATGCCGTCAGCGGCCCAAATCACTCCAAAAGTAGAGATTAAGGCATGTCCCAAAAATCTACGGCGCTTTAGCCTGGCAAAGTGGCGGCAGGAAGCTACAATGGTTCGACGCGAAAAACTCGGCCGAAAGGATACATATATGTACCAGACGCGTAAGATCGGTGTGGTCGGCCAGGGCCACGTAGGAGCACATGTCGCCAACAGCCTACTTATGCAGGGCATTGCCGATGAGCTGTACCTGTGCGATATCAACGAGGCCAAGGTGACGTCAGAGGTCCAGGACCTGCGCGACTCCCTTTCGTTTGTCCCGTACAACACCAAGATCGTCAACTGCTACGACCACTACGAGGAGCTGGCCTGCTGCGACGTTATCGTCAACGCCGCCGGCAAGGTCGCGCTGGCCGCCGGCAACCGTGACGGCGAGCTGTTCTTTACCACCGATGCCGCCCGCACCTTTGCCAAGCGCATCGTCGACGCCGGCTTTGACGGCATCTTCGTGAGCATCTCCAACCCCTGCGACGTCGTGTGCACCGAGTTGTGGCACCTGACCGGCTACAATCCCAAGAAGATCATCGGCTCGGGCTGCGGCCTGGACTCCGCCCGCCTGCGCACCGAGATCTCCAAGAAGGTCGGCGTGAGCCCCAAGTCCATCGACGCCTACATGATCGGCGAGCATGGCTTTAGCCAACTGGCAGCCTTTAAGGCCGCGACCATCGCCGGCAAGAGCCTTAACGAGCTTCAGGCCGAGAACCCCGACAAGTACGCCTTCGACCACATGGAGGTCGAGGAGCTTGCACGCAAGGGCGGCTATGTGACCTACCAGGGCAAGCAGTGCACCGAGTACGCCGTCGCCAACTCCGCCGCGCGCGTCTGCGCCGCTGTGCTTCACAACGAGCACGCCGTGCTTTCCGCCTCCACGCTTATGACCGGCCAGTATGGCGAGGAGGGCATCTTCACCTCCCTGCCGTGCGTGATCGGCGCCGAGGGCGTCGAGGAGGTCTACACGCTGGACCTGTCCGAGTACGAGCTCGAGGGCTTCCACAAGAGCTGCCAGCACATTCGCGACAACATCGCCCAGCTCGACTGGTGGGACGCCGAGGCCTACGACGCAAAGTAGGCCGCTGGCTGCCGCAACCTTACGAATCTAAGCGCGATACTAAGCGGGCTGCGCCGGAAATCCCCGGCGCAGCCCGCTTTTCGACTCATGCAACACGCTCGCACATTTAGGTCTAATACTTTCCCCGAGAAGTGAACGAGCAAAATCGAGCCCCCGGAGCATCGACACTTTATGGGAGCCATTTCCTGCAGTTTCATTGAGATTTTCCTGCGGTTTTGGCGCCGAAAAGTGTCGATGCTTCGAGGGTCCAAAATAGGTCGTTCACTTCTCGGGAAAAGTATTTGACTTCGTTTTTCGACAAACAAAACCGGTCATCGCAACGCAAACGGGGCCTGCGCTTAGCGTAGGCCCCGACGTGAGAAGTTGTTATCCCGGTAACTTAATACCGCTCGATTAGTACTGCTCGATACCCATGTAGCGACGAACCTCGGGGCTGTGGTCGAAGACCTTGCCGCGGGCGGCACGCAGCTCGCAGCTCATGTTGTAGAAGAAGATCGGTTCCAGGTACGAACGCACGCTGGCAGGCACGTCGCCCACGCCGTACTCGAGCGCGTCGAGCACCATGACCGTATCGGTGTGCGTGTTGAGGAATGCAAGTGCACGTTCCTCCATGGGGCGGCACTCGCCCGATCCGAGCTGTACAAAGTAGAACACGCCGGGCTCGGTGGCTTCGAACGGGCCGTGGAAGTACTCGCCGGAGTGGATGTAGCAGCAGTGCTGCCACTGCATCTCCATGAGCGAGCAGATGGCCATAGCGTAGGTCTGGCTAAAGTTGGGGCCGGAACCCAGGATATAGAAGAACTTGTGCTGCTGGCAGAGCTCGGCAAAACGGGCGCCTAGCTCGGCGTTGACCTTCTCGCGGGCAGCGGGCAGCAGCGCATCCATCTGCTTAAGGCCGGCGTACATGTCGGCAAGCGCCTCGTAACCCTCTTGCTGGTCGAGCAGCTCGGCAGCCATCAGGGCGCCGATGCCCTGCGGCACCTCGGCCTGCGGCACGCCTTCGCCCCACGGATAGACCCAGGTGGTCCACTTGCCGTTATCGATCTTGGAGCCCTCGCAGTCGGTGAGGGCGACAACCTCGGCGCCGGCGGCCAGCGCCATCTCGCAGCCGTCGACGACCTCCTGCGTGTTGCCGCTGTGGCTGCAGGCAATAACGAGCGACTTCTCGCCAAGACTCTTGGGAGCCATCAGGCAAAACTCGCGTGCCGTGTAGACCGTCGAGGTAAACGTGGTGGCCTCGCGCTTGAGTAGCTCGTTGGCCGGCATCAGGTCGATCATCGAACCGCCGCAGGCGATCCAAAAGACGTTCTCAATCTTGCCCTTGCGCTCGATAATTTCCTGAACCAGATCATGTGCGTTCACGGTGATGTTCCTCCTTGTGTGGCGGCTTTGGACGACGACAGCTCGTACCTGCGGTCGTTCTATGTTGTCCTATTTATAGCACGCACGACGATGCACGTGAAGTCATTTCACCAAATTTGTTCTATGTTGTTCTATCTATGGACGTTAGATGTCGAACACGTAGCGCGAGCCCACGATCTTTTGGCGTCCGAGCAGCAGGGGCCGCCCGTCCGCATCGGTAAAGTATGCCTCCATATAGAAGAGCGGCTCGCCGACCGGCACCTCCAGCAGCGGGGCCGCCTGAGCATCGGCAAGCGCAATCTCCACCGTACAGGGGTCTGACTTGAGCGGCGCACGGCCCGAATGCTCGGCAACGAGCGCAAAGATGGAATTGTCCGTGAGGTCCTTGTCGGCAAGCGTCTGCAGATAGGGATGGTCGGCCAGCACAAAGGCGTTGTTCTCGAGCATGACGGGCACGCCATCTGCCGTGCGCACGCGCTCGACCACGATGAGCTCGCAGCCGGGTTCCACCCCAAAAAACGCCGCGTCCTCGCGCGTCGCCGCAACCACCGTGCGCGACACCAGACGTGCTCCGGCCACCATGTCGTTGGCGGCGCAACCCTCGGAAAAGCTCTGAACGTCACCCTTCTGGACAATCTTGCGTTTGAGCTTGGGCGCACACACAAACGTGCCCCTCCCCTGCTGGCGGTTGAGATACCCCGCGCGCGACAGCTCCTCGACGGCGCGGCGCACGGTGATGCGTCCCACGCCGTAGTACTTCGCGAGCTCCATCTCGGAAGGAATGCGCGAGCCGGATGCGTACACGCCGCGCGCGATCTCGCCCTTTAGGTCGTCCATAACCTGCTGGTACAGCGGCACGGCGGACACCTCAGTGCGCTCGGTTTTATCGTCGGATGCCATCATTACGCTCCATCCCGTGCATGCTCGGACTCAAACTCTTCAATCGCCGCCATAAACTGCTCGCCAAAGGCATCGGCCTTTTTCTCGCCAATACCGTTGACCTGGATAAGCTCGTCGCGTGTCTGAGGTCGTAGGCGGCACAGGCCGCGCAGGGCCTTGTCAGAGAAGACCATGTACGGCGCCATCTCCAGCTCGGTCGAAATCTCCTTGCGCAGGGCACGCAGGCGCTCGAACAGCTCGGCATCGTCACCCACGCGCGGGCGCTGATCTAGCTCGGCCTCCTCACGCAGCAGATCCACCGCGCGGCGGGCACGGGCCGAGGTCTTGCGCCTGGACGCACGACGCTTGACGGTAAAGGCAAACGCCTCATCCTCGACCTCGGTGGCACGCGGGCCCAGCCCCACGACCGGGTACTGCCCCTGCGAGGTAGCCAGATAACCGCGGCCGCACAGCTGGCCGATGATGTCTTTGATGCGCCCGACCGATTCGCTCGACAGCTCACCGTAGCCGCGGTCCTCGTCCAGATGCATCTGGCGAATGCGCTCGGTGTTGCCGCCGTGGAGCACGTCGGCGATGAGCGACTTGCCAAAGCGCATGGGTCGCGTGGCCACATAGCGCACAGCGGCGCGGGCCATATCGGTGACGTCCTCGACCTCGAACTGCGTGAGGCAGTTGCTGCAGTTGCCGCAGCCCTCGGCCTCGTCCGTGGCGGTGGCGCCCGCACCAGCCGCGGCAGCATGCTCGGCCGCGGCCTCGTCGCCAAAGTAGCGCAACATATATTCGCGCAGGCAGCCGGTGGTATTGCAATAGCCCTCCATCTGGCTGAGCAGACGATATCGATTCTGGAGCGCCCACGCGCGCTGCTCGTCGTCAAGCGCCTCATCGGCGGCATCGCCGCGGTCGATTAAAAAGCGGCGCATGCGAAAATCGTTACCGTTCCACAGCAAGTGGCAGCTTGCCGGGTCGCCATCGCGACCGGCGCGACCTGCCTCTTGGTAGTAGGCCTCGATGCTCTCGGGCACGTTGTTATGAATCACGTAGCGCACGTTGGGCTTGTCGATACCCATGCCAAAGGCATTGGTGGCAACCATCACCTGAATATCGTCGTCGATAAAGGCGCGCTGGCTTTGACGACGGGCGTCGTTGCCCATGCCGGCATGGTAGCGGCCAACGCGAATGCCGCTGGGGCCCAGCGCCCCGGCAAGCTCGCCCGCCAGCGCATCGACCGTCTTGCGGGTCGAGCAATACACGATGCCGCTCTCGCCCGAATGCGCAATCACATAGTCGCGCACCCAGGCGGTCTTGGCCTTGTCGCCCATCTCCTCGCAACCAAAGTAGAGGTTCTTGCGATCGAAGCCCGTCACCACCGTCGCGGGGTTTTGCAGGCCGAGCATCTGCTGAATGTCCGCGCGCACACGCTCGGTCGCCGTAGCGGTAAAGGCTGCCACGATAGGGCGCTGCGGCAGGGAATCGATGAACTCGCGAATCTGCAGGTAGGCGGGGCGGAAATCCTGGCCCCATTGGCTCACGCAGTGGGCCTCGTCAATGGCCACGAGCGGCACGCCAATGCCGCCGTCCGCCGCGGCCTCCTGCGCAAAGGCCAAAAAACGCGGCTCGAGCAGGCGCTCGGGCGCCACATACATAAGCTGGTAGCGCCCCTCACGAGCACGCTTGAGCACGGTGTTTTGCTGGGCCGGGGTAAGGCTGGAGTTGAGATAGCTGGGTCGCGCACCCGCCGCGAGCAACGCACGGGTCTGGTCCTCCATAAGCGACAGCAGCGGACTCACCACAAAGGTGATGCCGGGCAGCATGAGCGCGGGCACCTGGTAGCAAATGGACTTGCCGGCGCCCGTGGGCATAACACCCAACGCATCGCGACCGGCAAGGATTGCATCGACCATGCGGTCCTGTCCCGGGCGAAACGAGGTGTAGCCAAAATAGGCGCCGAGCGTGTCGAGCGCCATCTGCTGCATGCTATCGGTCATGGTTTCCTAACGTCCAAGTCATCTGCCGCCGATTATACGCCGCCACGCGGACCGGTGCCGCGCCGCCATCGGCCACGGGCAACGTAATCCAAGGCGAACGAGCGTGGATTTTTGGACACTTTCAGGATGAGCGTGGATAATCTCCCACTTTGAGCCCGTCACCAAGCCAAAAACGGAATATTTTCCACGCTCATTCTGCAGATTGCCGCTTAGGGGCGTTTGCAGCGTCGAGCCGTTACGCGGTTTGGTAAAACCGCGTAACCAAAGGAGCAGCGTCGACCGATCCGCCGTTCGTCAGAACGGCGGAACCAACCCTACATGACCATAACGTAGCGCGATCCCACGTAGTACTGCTTACCCATCAGGACCGGCTCGCCATTGGGACCGGTAAAGCTGGCACGCAGGTTGAGCAGCGGATCGTGCGGAGCAATGCCCAACTCGGCTGCCTGCTCGGTATTGGCACGAACGGCCTCGACCGTGCGGTAGCCAACCGAGACAATCGGCGTTCCGCCAACACGCTCGACCTCGGCAAAAATCGACTTGTCCTCAAGATCGGCCGTCAACAGCTCACGGTAGGCGTCAAACGGCACAAAGATGTTCTCCTCAAAGATGGGCTCGCCGTCGGCTGTACGCACGCGCTTAATATGCAGCAGCAGCGCGTCCTTCTGCAGGCCAAAGAACTCCATCTCGTTTTGACGTGCCGGCACAATCTGGCGATCGACCACATGCGCGCCCGCCTTCATGCCGTTGCTGGCACACAGCGCGGTAAACGTCTGCAGCGTCGAAGCGTGGAACTGACGATTGATGTGCGGCGTGGAGACAAAGGTACCACGGCCCTGCTGCTTAACCAGGTAGCCATCGGAGCACAGCTCCTCGACGGCGCGGCGCACCGTAATGCGGCTCACGTCGTACTGCTCGGCTAGCTCAAGCTCGGACGGAATACGCTCCTTGGGTGCATAAACACCTTTCTCGATCGCATCCTTGATCTCGTCGTAAATCTGCTGGTAAAGCGGTGCATTTTTGGGCGCGGGCATATCTGATCACTCTTATCGAAATATCGAAATAACTAATACGTATATAACGTCTAGTTTCATGTTACCTCATAATGATAAAACGATACACCCTCCCTACCAAAAAGCGACAGCTTCATTTTGGTAGGTTTTATCTGGGAAATCAGAACCACCCTTAAAAAGGGTGGTTTGCTCTTAGGGTATAACCCACGGGC
>DXMC01000069.1:0-2196 GCA_019414365.1 Collinsella sp. | reverse complement strand
CTTGGGGGCTGTCAACGAAAACCTCTAGATACACGGTTCCGGGCGTATCTATATAGCCGTGACCTGCGGTTTTGTTGAGTTTGGATATGAAGGACGGTGGATTTGCATGTAGCGGTGACATTTCCCGAGCGAATACTTTGGTGTAGTGGAGTACACCTTCAGAATCGAACTTCGATAACGGCTTATTTGCACCTATATATAGGTCGAGATCGGGCTTCCGCGGCAAATTCGAGCGTGGATTATCTCCCGTTTGAAATCGAGCGTGGATAATCTCCCACTTTTGACGTGCCACTGGGCCCAAAGTGGGAGATTATCCACGTTCATTCTCTAGGCGGGAGATTTTCCACTCTCGTACGTCCGATAATCCACGCTCAGGGGGGGGCAGCCGAGCTCGACACGGCTTTTGTCTCGATCTGTAACATATAGAGAACATTTTCTCCCCTATCTGTTACAGGTCGAGATATTACGCAGAGACCTCCGCTTACGTCTCATTCTGTAACAGTAAGAAAGGTTTTCAGCTTCTTCGTGTTACAGATCGAGTCAAACCTGAAGCTTGGTTGGCGCCAAGCACGCTGACTTATCGACATAAATAGAAACGGGCCCTGTCCCACAAGGGAACAGAGCCCGAAACTCTCATGGAGCCAGTGACAGGAATCGAACCTGCAACCCACTGATTACAAATCAGTTGCGCTACCGTTGCGCCACACTGGCACACTTGGCGCTTTCGCGCGAAGCCAGTTAAGAATAAAGGAATTGCGGACGAGGCGCAACAGGCCCTTCGCCCGACCACATCTCAAAACTATTCGCCAGAACGAATAGTTTTATCCGTTCGCCAAAACCAAAAACTATTCGTTTTGGCGACGGCAACCCACAGTCCATTGATTACAAATCAACGGGCTGACCAATTGGGAAACGGGTCTCTATGGATAATTCCCTACCGGCCACGCAGGGCCTTGAGCTTGGCCAGGGCATCGGGGCTCAGGCGACTGCCCAGAGTCATCTTGATCTGCGGAGCTTCCTCTGCCTCGTGAACGTCGTTATCGATCTGTTTGATCTCGTCCACCAGCATGCGGCTCGAGATGCGCGTAACACCCTTGCCCATGACGACGGCCTGGATCGTGCCGTCGCTCGACACCACGGAGCACGCGCGGCCTTCCTCGCGTGCCTCGATGCAGAGCTTCTGCACCACGGTATCGGCCGATACGCCCGTCGGCGAAAACTCGATGCGCACGCCGCGGGCCGGCAGGTTGGGGCGCTCGTTGGAGATATTGCCCGCGCCGTCGAACACGATCACAGCCTCGTAGCGGCCCTGGGCAAACGCCGCAACATCGTTGATGAGCGCGGTGCGCGCCATATCGTGGACGTCGCTGGAATACGGATCGTCGGAATGGTCGTAGACGAGCTTTTCGTAGCGCGGCGTGCAGTGAATCACGTTGTAGCCGTCGACCACCAACAGCTCGGGCTTGTTGGAGTGCACCGTCGAGACCGGATCGGCGATGGCCTGCGCAAACGCGTTACCGCCCACGCCGTAGGTCGCAGCCGAGACAATCGGCTTGGCCGAGCCTTCGCCAAAGCGCTTGGCCTTGGACTTGGCGCGGTTCTTCTTGGACATGTGCTACTCCTCCCCCATGAGCTCGCCGGCGTTGCGGCGCAGCCACTCAAAGCACAGCGCCGTGGTCGCCTGGGCGACATTGAGGCTTTCGGTCATGCCGCGCTGGGGAAGCTTGGTCAAAAAGTCACATTTCTCGAGCACCAGGCGCGAGATGCCGTCGCCCTCGGAGCCCATGACGAGCGCAACGCGGCCCTCGAAGGGAGCATCCCAGCAGCTGCCCTCGGCGTGCTCGGAAGCACCGCCCACCCAAAAGCCGGCGGCCTTGAGGTCGTCAAGCGCGCGGGCGATGTTGGGCACCTGCGCGATGGGTAGGTGCATGACTGCACCGGCGGAGGTCTTGTAGCTGCCCACGGTCACGCCGGCGGCACGCTTGTTGGCGATGATGACGCCCGCTGCGCCCACAACCTCGGCAGAGCGCACGATGGCGCCAAAGTTACCGTCGTCGGTCACATGGTCGAGCACCACGACAAGCGCCGGGCCCTCGCCTGCGCGGTCGAGGATGTCGGCGACATCGGCGTAAGGGAAGTTGCCCACCTCGAGCGCAATGCCCTGGTGAGCGCCATGGCTCGACAGCGCATCGAGCT
>DXMC01000068.1:0-2499 GCA_019414365.1 Collinsella sp. | reverse complement strand
TGAGCTACCCCGACCTCATGCAAAACGCCCGCGTGCTCATTACCAACTACGACGCGCTCGTGTCGGTCTACCTGGTTATCGCGGTCATCTACATCCTCATCAACGTCGCGATCAACAAGGCCGCCGTCTACGTCTCGCACAAGACCGGCGCGACCATCATTCGCTAACGATTTACCATTTCGAGTCATAAGGAGCCGAGCACCATGGCACAGAGCACTTCTTCTACCGGCAATCAGCCGCTGATTGAGCTCAAGCACGTCGATAAGCACTATGGCGATCTGCACGTCCTCAACGACATCAATCTCTCGGTCGACCGCGGCGAAGTCGTCGTCGTGATCGGCCCCTCGGGCTCGGGCAAGTCGACCATGTGCCGAACCATCAACCGCCTGGAAACCATCGACTCGGGCGAGATTCTCATCGAGGGCGAGCCTCTGCCGCAGGAAGGCAAGGATCTTGCCCGCATGCGCGCCGAGCTGGGCATGGTGTTTCAGCAGTTCAACCTGTTTGCACATATGACCGTGCTACAGAACGTCATGCTGGGACCGGTCGACGTGCTGGGCGTCTCCAAGGATGAGGCCCGCGAGCGCGCCATGGACCTGCTAGGCCGCGTAGGCGTCGCCGAGCAGGCCGATAAGGTGCCCGCACAGCTCTCGGGCGGCCAGCAGCAGCGTGTAGCCATTGCCCGCTCGCTTGCCATGCAACCCAAGGCCATGCTCTTCGACGAGCCCACGAGCGCTCTTGATCCCGAGATGATCAACGAGGTGCTCGAGGTCATGGTCCGTCTGGCCCAGCAGGGCATGACGATGATCGTCATCACGCACGAGATGAACTTTGCCCGTCGCGTGGCCGACCGTGTCGTGTTTATGGCCGATGGCCAGATCGTGGAAACCGGCACGCCCGACGAGTTCTTCGACCATCCCCAGACCAAACGCGCCCAGGACTTCCTCAACTCCATCAAGGGCCACTAACCCAATTGCCATGTTCGCTCGCCATGACCATCCAAACTCGAAAGCAACACCTATGATCGGAACTCGCACTTCATCGTCATACACCCCGCACGTCGACGTCGATCCCGCCGACCGCCCGCTCATCCTCGTCGCGCCGCGCTGGGAAGAGGCGAAGCCGTTTTTAAGCGAGACGCTCTCCCCCAACGAGGAAATCGCAAGTGTCTTTGTCGATGCCATCCTTGCCGCCGGCGGCCTGCCGCTGCAGATGTCCATCACCGAGGACATTGAGGTCATCCGCCATTACGTCGATATCGCCGACGGTATCGCTATTCCCGGCGGCCCGGATGTCAACCCCAAACGCTGGGGCGATGAACGACCCTACGACCCCACCCTCTGCTGCGAGATCCGCGATAGCTTTGAGTTTAAGCTGGTCGGCGAGGTGCTCCGCGCCAAAAAGCCGCTCTTTACCACCTGCCGTGGCACGCAATTGCTCAATGTCGCCACTGGCGGCACCCTGTGCATGGACGTGCCGAGCCTGGGCGCTCGCGAGGGCCGCACGCAGTGGCGCCATACCCACGTGCTCAACGACCCCGTGCATCCCGTCGAGGTCGTGCCGGGCTCGCTGCTGGAGCGCGCGCTTGGCGGGCACAGGCTGATCCAGACCAACTCCGCACACCACTGCTGCGTCGATCATCTGGGTAAGAGCACGCGTTTGGTCGCCAAGGCAACCGACGGCGTTCCCGAGTGCATCGAGGTCGAAGGCCAGCCATTCTGCTTGGGCGTGCAATGGCATCCCGAGTACACCTGGCAGACGCTCGAGACCGACTTTAACCTGTGGAAGTCGTTTGTCGAGGCAGCGACCAAGGTAAAGCAGGCCCGCTAGTTCGCGAACCGCACAACAGACAAGGGCGCCCCGCCGGCCACATGGTCCGGCGGGGCGCCCTTTTGCCTGTACGCGGCTGGCACGCAGCCCAAGGCTCACAGCCTCTTACTCGGCCACCTCGCGCAGGGCCGACATCGTAGCCGCATATTGCTGCTGCAACGCATGCATTCCCTCGCGAGCGCCGTCAACGGCATCGGCGCCGCGCAGCGCTTCGGTCACCACGACCGCCGGCTCGTACAGATTATCGAATCCCAGGTTCTGGCTCACGCCCTTGAGCGTGTGAGCTGCCATAAACGCTTCCTTGGCGTCTCCTGCCGCCATGGCGGCCTCCAGCTTGTCCATGCTCTCGTCATCCAAAAACTTGAGGGCAAAGCGGGCAAGCATCTCCTCGCCCATCAGCCGAGCGCACGCGTCATCATAATTGGCGCCAATCTTCTCATACGCCTCACGCATGGAAATCATGGGTTAAAACTCCTTTGGTCAAACTAAATCGTAGGAAGCGCAACGACCTCAGCAGGGCGCGCCAATGTTTCGGCAATACGGTCTTGCACCTCGAGCAGGCAGTCGAGCAGCAGCGGGTTAAAGGTACCGCACTTACCGTCCAAGATCATCTGGATCGCTTCCTCGTGCGGGATAGCGTCCTTGTACACGCGCACGCTCGTCAGCGCA
>DXMC01000067.1:0-2553 GCA_019414365.1 Collinsella sp. | reverse complement strand
GTCACATCCGGGACTAGCCCTAGACCGGCTTGACCTCCAGCTTTATCCCCTCGGCACAGGAGTCACCCAAAACATCCGAAAGGGCCCAGGTCGCATATAGCGGCAAATAAAGAACAGCTCCGCTGCGTTCAACGTTGCCTCTCGAGAAAACAATCCCAAGCCTTACGCCATATTCGGCCGTATCAAGCACATGACCGAGCGCGGCGTGCGCGTGGTAATAGGAACCCGATTTAACCTCGATCGGAACAGCCGTTCCATCCGGTCCGTCGACCACAAAGTCCACTTCGCCGCGCTTCTTTGTCTGATAGTAGTAAAGCTGGCGATTTTGGGCAGTCAGCTGCTGGGCCACCACGTTTTCGTAAATACCGCCCAGATTGGGTTCCTTGCTATCAAGATACGCCGCCTGGGCGACGCCAACGGGGTAGCGCGCCATCAACATGCCCGTATCCGATTGGTATAGCTTGAACTGCGATGGCCGTGCCGTCTTGAGCAGGGGCGACTTTGGCTCGGTTACGATATCCGCCTTGAGAGCAACGCCGGCATCGACAAGCAAGACAAAATCTCGCTGGTACTTGTCGTAATGCGCCTTGAGGTCAATGGAATTGAGCACGAAGCGTTTGTTTTCGCCCTCGAGCATAATAGGGAGCTGATCGTAAATGCTCTGCACCTGAAGGGCTCGCCCGCTTGCATACTTGGAGATATCCCGCCGGTACTGTTCGTTGAGCTCTGACTGTAGCTGACGAACAGAGGCAAGGTCGCCCCGCGTGTCAAGGAAACGCTGCACGACCTCTGGCATTCCACCGACAACGGTATAGGTCCTGAAGTTTGCCATCATCGCGTCGTGAATGTAATCAGGAATGGGCTTCTCGCTGATACACGCGTCGCGTATCGTTTGGCGAGCTCCCTCGCTCACCCCGATCGCCCAGCAAAACTCCTCGAAATCGAGCGGGAACATCCTAAGCTCGTGAACATATCCCACGGGATAGGACCTAACGACCTTGAACTGGGTCCCGAGCATTGACCCCGAAAACGCCCAGCGGCACCTCCCGTCCTCAACAAGGAACTTTGCCATCGTCATGATGTCGGGGGCCTCTTGGACCTCATCGATAAACACGAGCGTTTTGCCCGGTGCTATCGGCTTTCCCGAGAGAAGCGTCACCCTGCTGATGAAATCGTCGGCATCCCGTGCCTCGAGAAGAGCATCTTTTGCCTGGCGATTTTCCATGAGGTTGAGTTCGATGTAGGTTGCATGGCTGGCTTTGCCAAATGCGCGAATCGAATAACTTTTGCCGATCTGGCGAGAACCCGTAATGAATAAGGCCTTTTGCTCGGCAGACTTCAGCCAACGCTCCAGCTCTGCCGCTATTTTCCTACGCAGCATAGGCTCTCCCCTCAGTGTCATCAAATGAAATGCAAGGTTTATATGCTTGATTATCGATGAAATGCAGAGTTTTTAGAACCTAATATCGGATGAAATGCAGAGATTTAGGATTATAGGCAAAAAAGAAGGGGCACCATCGGCGGATGCGACAAAGGGCCCGCCCCTTTGTCACATCCGGCTATTCGTCGACGATCTCGGCAAGCCAGACGTTCAACGTGTCGACCTCGGGACAGCAGAACTTTGCCGTGCCGGGCTCGTTGCCAGGCACGGTTCCGCCATAGCGCAGGATATCGATATAGGGAAAGCCCACATGGCAGGCCATGGCGCACATCTTGCCGCGGTCTCGGTCGAAGTCAAAAACGTCGCCCGGCTTGTGACCATGATGGCAGCGGCACGTTCCCAGCTGGTCCACGCAGCTCACGCGGATACGCGGACGTTTGCCCCGCGGCGCGCCGAGCGGCTTGCCCCCGCCCGCAGGCTTGGCGCCGCCCTCGCCAGCGTTACTCATGGTCAATCACATCCAGGCAGGCTTCGATGGGAAGGCCGGCCGACTTGTCCTCCTGGTCGGCATTGCGCTCGATAAGCTCAGCCACCACACGCATGGCATCGGACGTCGCGCGCTGCAGACTCCAACCTGCCATAACGCGGCCGACGAGCACCGCCGAGAACGTGTCGCCCGTGCCCGGGAAATAGACCGGAATGAGCTCAAAGGGAATCATAAAGTACTCCCCCGCTACATGGTCGTAACCGATAACCGCGTTCGTGCCATTGACCACGGCGCTCGTAATGACCACCGACTTGGCACCCAGCTCGCGCACGGCGTCCACAAGGGCGCGGCCCTCATCGGGCGTAATTTCCTCGGCAATAGGCCTATCGGCAAGCAGGCACGCCTCGGTATAGTTAGGCACCGCGTAGTCTGCGCACTCCAGAAGATGCCGCATAAGGCCAATCGTGGACTCGGGCACGCCCGCATAGAGCTTGCCGTTGTCGCCCATGATGGGGTCGACGAACACCTTGGTGCCCTTTTGCGCGCGGCGGTGGCAAAAGTCCGAGATGATGCGCGTCTCTTCCTCGGTCACGATAAAGCCGGTCGAGATGGCGTCGAACTCAAAGCCGAGCTCCTCCCAGATGGCAAGACTCTGACGCACGTACTCCGTGGTGTCGTGGATGTA
>DXMC01000066.1:0-2582 GCA_019414365.1 Collinsella sp. | reverse complement strand
AAAGCTGGCCGCTGCGCGGCCAGCAGACTAAAGTCTTGAATAAAGGGATAGGGCCACACGGCCCTATCCCTTTTTGCTAGCTATGGCAGCTTGTGCGCTACTCGCGGCACAGATGCACGGCGAAACCGGCGAACTCGCGCTTAAAGTACACGAGCTTGGTACCGCCGTCGGGCAGCAGCACGCGCGACTCCTCGTTGACCTCGAGCCCGCGCTCGGCAAACCACTTCTCAGCTGCATCGATGTCGTTAACGGCAAAGCCGATGTGGCCCTTGGTGCCACGACCGTTCTGCTTCATGATCTCGACCAGCGAATCGTTAAAGTACGAAACGGGGGTCTCGATAACGGGCAGGCCCATCATCGTCGAGAACAGCTCCGCGATCTCCAAGGCATCTGCCGGGTCGGTGGCGTTAATGCCCACATGGGCAACGCGCATGCCAAAGAGCTCGACCGGATTGGCGCTCTGCTCATTCATACAGGCAGCGCCTACTGAGCCATAACGTCGAGAACGGCCTTCTCGGCAGCAACGCGGTTCATGCCGGTCATGAAGGGCACGCCGCTCACGTACGGGCAGGTGAGGCCCTCGGGGGCAACGGTGGTGGCGATCAGCAGGTCGGCGCCCTCGTCGCAAGCGTCCTTGGCCTCGGAGATGGCGCACTGCACGATCTCATACTTGCCGGCATAACCGTTGGCGTCGAGCATGGTAGCGACCTTCTGGGCAACGAGCGTGGAAGTAGCAGCGCCAGCACCGCAAGCCAAAACGATCTTCTTCATAGGTAATATCTCCCTTCATGGTTTACTTTAGGTAAGTGTACCGCAGCGAGCGATGGCACTCAGCCTCGATGAGCTTTTATGCCAGTTTGCTTGCGCGCTGCGTATAATACATCTAGTACGTGTTGTCATACCGCTCGCTTTATGAGCGACTAAGGACCCCAATATGCCCGATTCCCGCACACTCTGGACCGCCGTCGTTATCATCTGCATCGCCGTATCGGTGTTCTTTAGCGTCAAAAAACGCACCACGTTCAAGCGTCTGCAGCAGCTTATGGCTGCCAAGCAGTGGGACGAGTTCGATCGTTTGCTCGACGGCAAACTCACCAGCATGCTGTACCCACGCTACAACCGCGACTACCTGCGCCTGAACTCCTATCTGCTGCGCGAGGACCACGAGCGTGCCAGCGAGATGTTCGACCTGCTGCTGGGGCTCAACCTCCCCAAGATGCAGCGCGTCGACCTGGTGATCAAAGCCTTTAACTACTATGTTGGCCAGGAGGACCGCAAAAAGTCCAAGGAGTTGCTGCACGAGATCAAGGGCTTTGAGGGCGGTCAGGCCGAGGCAGTTGCGCACGAGTGCCAGCTGATGTACGACACGATGATCCTCAAGCGCCACAACGACATTCCCGAGCTGGAGCGCATGCTCGAGGATGTCGGCGACGACCCGGTCAAGCGCTGCCGCTTGGAGTACCTGCTGGCCCTGCAGTACCAGAACAAGGGCGACGAAGCCAAGTTCCAGGAGTTCCTGGAGAAGTCGGGCCAACACTCGATGGCCGTCAACGCGTAACGGACGGCTTGTGCTAGACTTCTAGTCTCACGGGGGCGTGGCGGAATTGGCATACGCAGGAGACTTAAAATCTCTCGCCGCAAGGATTGTGGGTTCGAGTCCCACCGCCCCTACCATATGATTGCTTGCGAGCCCGTGTTCCCCAGGGATGCGGGCTCGTTTCTTTTGGACGCCGTCAACTGCAGAGCAGCTCATTTGGGACGGGGCTTTTTTGGAGCCTTCGTGAGTTCGTGTGGGTAGTCCCTACGCCTCGCGCCCCGGCAGGGCCGGCTTCAGGTCCGAGCACCTGAGCATCACGAGGGCGATCAGGTTGTCGATGTTGCGGAAGCCGTAGCCCTGCCTGATGGCCACCTTGATCTTGTTGTTCACCGCCTCGACCCTCGCGTTGGAGACGCCGAGCTCTATCGACCTGAGTATGCCCCGGCGCTTCCTGCGGACCTTGCGGGACAGCTCCACGAAGCGGGGTATCCGGCTGCGGCATGCCCACGCGAGCCAGCCGTCCAGCTCGTCGGCGGCCTCGCCCGGCCCCGCCCGGAAGACCGCCCGCAGGCCCTCCTTGAGCAGGTAGGCCCGCCACAGCGCCGAGCCGGTGTGCCTGAGCCCCTCGAGCGCCGACGCCTGGCGGCCGGTGAGGTCCTCGGGGTTCTTGAGCAGCGGGAACCTCAGCCCCTCCACCGCCGCGGCGGGGTCGGGCGGCGCGGCCTCCCCGGCCCTCGGGCGCCCGCTCCGCCGCCTCGGCCGCGGCGCCGAGCGCAGGCCGTTCCACACCTCGCGCCTGAGGGCGTCGAGGGCCTCGGTCGCCCAGGAGACCGCGTGGAACGGGTCGACCGCGAGCTCGGCGCGCGGCAGCCGCTCGGCCACGGCGTCGGCTATCCAGCGCGCCCCGTCGGCCGTGACCACCTCGATCGCCTCCCTCTGCTCATCCGTCAGCAGGTCGAGGAACTCGTTGAGCCTGTCCTTCCCGTGGCCCTGTTAGCGCTAATCTAAAATTGACCACTTTCGCAAACGCATCTCGCCGAATGCG
>DXMC01000065.1:1029-3106 GCA_019414365.1 Collinsella sp. | reverse complement strand
TAGTCGCCGTCGCTGGCGATGAGCAGGTAGTTTTCCTCGCCGCCGAACTTCGCATCGCCACATGGGACCACCCAGGCATGGGCGAATACCTCGAGTGCCGTGGCAGCGCAGTCGCGCAGGAACGTCACGTCGCTCCCCTCGTTTGCGCTCACGATATTGGCGACGTAGACGCCACCAACATTTAGGCTGCCCCGCACTAAACGCAACGCCTCAACCGTCGCCAACTCGCGTACGGGCTCGGCACCGCCAAAGCAATCGCTCACGACCGCGTCATAGCGACGATGGCCCACGCTCGTCACACCCAGATACGAGCGAGCCTCAGCGGTTATCACCCGCAGGCGATCGCCCGCCGCGCGCTCCAGCTCGTCTAGGTAGAACCAGCGGCGCGCCAGGCGCGTAATCTCTCCGTCATACTCGATGACGTCCATGCGCAAGCCCTCGTGCGACATCAGGGCGAATTTAGGATAGGCAAACCCGCCGCCGCCCAGCATAAGAATGCGGTCGATACCGTGACCATAAGCGTCGCGCATCGCATCCTCGGCCTCAAACACGTCGTTAAACGCGCGATAGTACGCAAAGACGGGCTCCGCCCAGCGCTCACCAACGTAACTCGCGCTTTGGTAGACGCCGCCTTGCACCAATACGCGGACTTCGTCGCCGCCCTCGTCGTGCACGCGTTTCACACGCGCCAAGCCATTGCGGGTTCGCGCAACCTGCAGACAGGCAGCACGAACAGCGACAGCGGCCGCACCAAGCGCCGCGGCTCCCAGAGCAACGCCGGCAACGACGCCGGCAGAAACACTCGGCTTGTTCATCTAGAGCTCCTTTTGCAGATAAAGGCCATGGTCATAAAATCCAAGATGGCGATAGTACTCGCGCGTGCCAATCGCGCTAATCACGTTGATACGCGCATAACCCGCATCCCGGGCAATCTCGCACGCACGCTCTACGAGCAAACGCCCCAACCCGTGATGTTGCGCCGCCTGGCCCTGATCGCCCACGCGCGCCGCCATGCCATACACGTGCACCTCGCGAATCATCGCCTCGTCCGGCGTCGTCGGCAACTCGTCCGCATGTGCGGCAACAAACGAATGGTCGGGCAGCGACAACCGCAAAAAGCCCGCGATCTTGCCCCGCGGCGTCACCCACTGCAAAAAGCGCTCGTGAGTCACCGGCGTCTCGTACGCCACTTCCTCATCAAGAGAAAGCTCATCCAAGTCGGCACCCGCGGTACTGATCTCGCGATAGCGAATCTCGCGCACCACTGTGCCTTCTCCACGAGCCGCCAAGCGATTCTCGACGAGCTGACGCAGGTTGGGCTTCTTGTTGCCCACCATGATGTCATCGGAGCTAAAGTCGCGGATCATGCGACTGATGCGGCAGAACGCCGGCGTCACCACGATGTCATCGGCCAGTACATCGAGCAGCTCCTCCTCGGTATAGGGACGCCACTTGCCACGCTCATAGCAGCCCACCAGACGCGAGCCCTCGATGAGTGCACACGGATAGACTTTGACCTCGTCGGGCATAAAGGCCCCCTCGGTCACAAAGCGCTCGTAGTCGCGCTTGTCCCCTTCGGGCGTGGCGCCCAGCAAGTTGAGCATAAAATGCGCGTGAATCTTAAAGCCAAACAGGCGCGCAAGCGAAAACGCCCGCTCGATCTGCGCCACCGAAATGCGCCGCTCGTTGATATCGAGCAGGTGCTGGTCGAGGCTCTGGATGCCCATCTGGATCTTGGTGCAGCCCAGGCGGCGGATAAGCGTGAGGGCCTTCGGCGTTACGGCATCGGGGCGCGTCTCGATAACGAGTCCCACCACGCGATGCTTCGCCGTCTCGTTGATGCGCTGTTGACGTTCAAGCTCCTCCATCGTTGCCGTCTGCCACTCGGCGACTTCGCCCCACGGCGTACCGGGGCCGTACAGACGACGCACCGCACGGTTGTAGCCGCCCACGGCAGCATCCACACGCCCCTGGTCGTCGGCAACGCCGGCAGCAAGCTCGACCTCGTCTGTCGCAATGCCGGCTGCCCGATAGCGCTCGCGACGCTCCGCTACCACCGGCGGCAGGGCATCGGCGG
>DXMC01000065.1:0-1019 GCA_019414365.1 Collinsella sp. | reverse complement strand
GGCGGGAGCGTCATCGAGCAGGCGCCCCGCCTCGGCACGACTGATGCCCGGACGCGCCAACATGGGGTTTGCCGCCACGCCGGCGACGGCATCGTCATTGAGCGCACGGAAAAGCTCCGACATAAACCACGTCTGATACCCTTCCGGATAGTCGCTCCAGGTGCCACCGAGCACGATGAGCTCTATCTTATCGGTCGCATGCCCCATCTGCGAAAGCGCCGTCAAACGGGCGCTCACCTGCAGATATGGATCGAAGCAGTTTTGCTCTGCACGGGCGCACGCCGGCTCGGCGTGCAGATAGCTTTTGGGCATGCGCAGGTCGTTGGGGCAAAACAGGCAATCGCCCGAGCACGGCCACGGCTTGGTGATGACGGTAATGGTCGCTACGCCCGAAGCCGTGCGACGAGGCTTCATGCGTAGCACCTGCAGCAGTTGACGCTCTAGCTCGGCGTCGACATTCCATACCGTCCAACGAGCCGGCTCCTCGCGCTTCACCCGCTGGTAAAACGGCAGCAGGCGACGCTTGGCCAGATCGCGCTTGTCGGCACCCTCACGGCGTGCCTCGGCATGTATCAGTTTGACGAGCGCTTTGTCGTCCACGGTCTCGCCGCGACGCAGAGCCTCGAGTATGTTCAAAATAATCTGTTCCATGCCCCCATTGTAAAGGCAAAGGCGCCGAAGCCAATCTCGGCTTCGACGCCTTCACCAAACAGCGCGTCTATATCTTCGCCTAGGCTTTCGTCTGCCTCACTACTCCGAATCAAACGACATGTCGCCCGAACCGACCTCAAAACGATACGTGGCAGACTTATCGCCGTTATCGAATTCAAGATTCAAAACGGTCTCGCCGTCGTAGCCAAGCGGAAGGAAATCGCTCTCGAAGTCGCCGCTGCCCAAGGTGAGGCTCGCCTTAAAGCCCGTCGAGTTCGGAACCGTCATCTCCACATCGCCCGAGCCCACGCTCACGTCCATCGACTTCGCGGGGGCCTGGTAGAGCTCGAACGTCACATCGCCCGAAC
>DXMC01000064.1:0-3302 GCA_019414365.1 Collinsella sp. | reverse complement strand
CCGCCGCAGAACTCGAGAGCAGGCCGATAAACAGGGACGGGCCAAACGACGCGGCAATCATGTTCCACGTGTTGAGCAATGCCGTTCCGTGAGGATGCTCGGCGGCGGGCAACGTCTCCAGGCCGGCCGTCTGCGAGGGGCTCAGCACCAAACCGACACCGGCATACACCACAACAGTCAGCGCCACGACAATACCAATGTTCATGCTTGCCGCCGTCATCGAGATGGCAGTCTGTCCCACGGCAATCAGGGCAAAGCCGACCGGCAGCAGCGGCCATGCGCCACGGGCGTCCATCACGCGTCCGCCCACAATCGAGGTCACAGCGTTGCAGGCAATTGCCGGCAAAATGAGCAGGCCCGCAACAAGCGCGGTCATGCCGTATGCGCCCTCAAAATAGAGCGGCAACAAAACGCTCATCGAGAACGTCGTCATCATCGACACCACCACAAGCAAGCACGCAGGCCAAAAACGAACGCTCGCCATGGGACGCACGTTAAGCACCGGATGCTCGAGCTTAAGCTGGCGGGCCGCAAACAGGCCGAGCAGCACAACGGCGGCAAAAAGCGTCACGATGCCGGCAATCAGATTGGTCGAGAACTCGCCTACGGAATACACAAATGCCGTAATGCCGGCAGCGAGCAAAACAACCGACAGAATATCAAGCGTGGCGTTCGAGCGCTCTCCGACATTCTGAACAAGCTTTACGCCCGCCGCAGCGACCACAATGCCGCCCACCAGCGGCACTACGAACACCGCCCTCCAGCCAAACAACGTGCACATAAGACCGCTGATCACAGGTCCAAACGCCGGCCCCAGCGTAATGCAGGCACCGCCCAGGCTCAGATACAGACCGAGCTTCTCGCGCGGCGCGCAAGACAGCACCACGTTCATCATGAGCGGGAACAAGATGCCCGATCCCGCAGCCTGCAAAATACGACTTGGCAGCAAAACGCTAAACGACGGAGCGACCAGGCACAGGACTTCGCCGGCGACCATGCATCCGCATGCGAAAAACAGCAGTTTGCGCGTCGAGAAACGGCCGGACAGGAAGGCCATGATGGCCGTAAAAATCGACGTCACGATCATGTAGCCCGAGACGAGCCACTGTGCCGTGGTGGCACTCACCGAAAAGGCTGCCATAATGTCGTGCAGCGCCACGTTAATGATGTTCTCGTTAAACGCGGCAACAAAGGCTGCAATATACATAACGACGAGAATCGCCGCAGTGGCCGATGGCGTTACTTGAACTTGTTGCTGAGATTTGCTCCCCATGCATTTCCTTCCTCTTGGAACGACAGTCGCATCGCCCCAGAGGAACAGTCCAGGGCGAGCATGAGCCCTAGACTTACGCCAGACGCCGCACGCGACGAGTCTGGCAACATGGTCCAACGTCGAAAGATTGTAACGCGGACGCGCAGCTTTCCTTCCGCGCTATTATTAAAAGTCCACGAAAGCATGAGACATGAGGAGCCCGCCATGATCAAACCCATCATGAAATCCGAGTTCTTTTTGCGCCTGCCTTCCGAAGACGCGGCCCCCGATGACGCCGTGACCGGGCAGGACCTCCTGGATACGCTCCATGAGCATGAGCACGAGTGCGTGGGCCTCGCCGCCAATATGATTGGCGTGCGCAAACGCATCATCTGCGTAAAGGACGGCAACAGGGCGCTCCTGATGTACAACCCTCAAATTCTTGAGCAGGTCAATGCCTATCAGACGAGCGAAGGATGCCTTTCGCTGGTTGGAGAGCGCCCCTGTACCCGTTATCGCCGCATTAAGGTGGAGTATCTGGACGAGAACTTCGTCCACCGCATCAAAAACTTCTCGGGCTACACCGCCGAGATCATCCAACACGAAATCGACCACTGCAACGGCGTCGTGGTTTAGGCCACCTGCCAAAATGAGGGTACCGGAGGCCTCCCTATGGATATCAGCCGCTTCGGCGAATTCGCCATCTTAGCGCAGTCACGCACGTTTCTTGATGCGGCGGAACTGCTTTTCATGTCGCAATCAACCCTCTCCAAGCACATCATGGCAATGGAGCACGAACTCGGCTGCAAGCTCATCGATCGAAGCAAGCGCCACGTAACACTCACCGCGCAAGGTGAAGCGCTCCTCCCCTATGCGCAAAAAATTGCGACGCTTCAGCATCGCTATCTTGCCGCCATTCAAATAGGTGCAGATGAGCCGCTCGAGCACCTCACCGTCGGTTCTATCCCCATTATGACCCCTTATGGGATTACGGACGCCGTCATCGATTTTCAGCAGGCGAACCCCTCATATTCTGTCGAGCTCATCGAAGGCGAGGGCGACACACTCAAGCGCATGCTCCTGCACGAGGACATTGACCTGGCCTTCATCCGCGACAGCGGCGCCATCGAGCCGGAGTTCAAAAAGATTCCCTTTACGACCGACCGGCTCGTGGCCGTCCTTTCGCTCGACCATCCACTCGCCGAACGTGACACCGTCGAGATAGACGACCTTATCGACGAGAATTTCCTCATGCTTCCCCAAGGCTCGTTCGTAAGCGAGCTCGTCCTTTCCCTTTGTCGCAAAGCTGGATTTGGCCCACGTGTTACGTTCACCGGCAAACGAGCCGAGAACATCATCTCTCTTGTCGCACGCGGCGCCGGTGTCTCATTCCTCATGCGCAAGCCGGCGGAATCGCTTGCCAGCGGAAAGGTAGCCCTGGTGCCGCTTGAGCCCGCGACGCCCTCCGAGGTCAGGCTCTACCTCAAGCGGAACGCCGCGCACTCGCAGGCGGTCGTCTCGTTCATCGGCTTCCTCCCCTACCGCCAGCTCCTGCAGGGCGACCGTGCGTCTTCCACCGCGGCACGACCGTCATAATCCCCGTTGCTCCACAACCGCAGGCTTGTGTCCGCAAACACGCTGACAACGGCACAAAACACAAATATGCCTCGGGCGGCACGTCACCGTCCGAGGCAAATTTAGTTAAAGTGCGCAGACAGACTAGTCCACCGAGATGTTGAGCGCCTTACCGCCCTCGTCCTTCCTGGTACCGATCACCATAGCGGCGACAAGAGCCAGAACGAAAGCGACCACACCGGAGATGACAAGGCCGATAAAGCCCGTGTCGATGCCGGCAGGGTTAATAAAGCTCGGGAAACCGAGCGGGCCGGAGGCACCGAAGGCATAGAGTTTGGCACCCATGAGGCCGGCGATGGCGCCGCCTACACCAGCGGAAATAAAGGTTGCCCACATAAGGCGCTTACGCGGCAGCAAGATGGCGTAAAGCGCAGGCTCGTTGACACCGAAAATCGAAGAGACAAGGGCGGGAATG
>DXMC01000063.1:0-3332 GCA_019414365.1 Collinsella sp. | reverse complement strand
CGGCACCACCATGCTCATCGTCTCATTTGCGCTCGGCTCGCTCATCGGCGAGGCCATAAACCTGGAAGCCGGCATCGAAAACCTGGGCGAATGGCTCAAGCGCAAAACCGGCAGCGAGGGAGACAACGAGTTCACCAATGCCTTTGTCTCGACATCGTTGACCGTCTGTATCGGTGCCATGGCTATCGTGGGATCAATCCAAGACGGCCTGCTCGGCGACTGGTCCACGCTCGCCCTCAAGGGAGCGCTGGACTGCATCATCGTCTGCACCATGACGGCCTCACTCGGCCGCGGCTGCATCTTCTCCGCCCTTCCCGTTGCCGTATTCCAGGGAACGATTACGCTGTTTGCCGGTGCGCTCTCCCCCATCATGACCGCCGCCGCCCTCGACAGCCTATCGCTCGTGGGCTCTATGCTCATCTTCTGCGTCGGAGTCAACCTCATCCGTCCTCAGACCTTCCGCACGGCCAATATGCTCCCCTCCGTTGTCATAGCCGTCATCTATGCCCTCCTGTTCTAAATCTATCTACGTAACGGTATCTCGAACACCTGTTTGATGCTGTGCTATGATATGAGGTCACCGAAGCTGCGTTAGGAGAGGAGAGACGGTGGCCGACCAGGACATCAAGATGCTCATCGAGCGCATTATGGCCGAGGCCCGGACCCATCAGTCTGCTCGCTTCTCAAACGAAGTCTATGCTGACGAGCCAATTCTCAAAACCGGTCGTCAGATGCAGAACTTCCTTCCCGACCAATACCGCAAGATGCGCGAGATATCGCGCTGGCAGGATGACCCCAAAGGCGGCGCGGGTCGCTGGCTTTCGGAAGCCGAGCTTTTCTACCGCCAAGGCCTGCTGATGGCCGACTTTGAGGACGACTGCCCCTACAACGGTACGTTCAAGTCGTACTTTCCCACCTATAACGCCATGAGCGATCGGCAGTTGCGTGGCTATTTTACCTGGCGTGCACAAGTGCGCCGCGGAACCGTCGAGGAAACGTCTACGTCCTTTGCCTTCCTGTATCTCTATGAGCTGATCTGTGGCATTGGCGTAGATGACCCACTCGATGGTTTTAACAAAATCAAGGCCTTTTGGGATGCCTACCGCGCCTTCGAGCCCGGCATCGACCGGTTTGCACGCGTGTGGCTGCAGGACTACGCCGTGTTCCACGGACTCGACCCCAAGCTGCTTCGCGACTCTAAAACCGTCATGTTCGACAACGCCCTCATCGAGCTGCGCCGCGCGGCTCGAGACCTTGTACCAGCACCGGCGCCGTCCGGCCAGACCCCCAAGCGTCGCAAAACCTCCGAGCCCACGCTCCCCCTTCCGCCCGACGAGGCAGGCGAGGAGCGACTCATGACCGCTATAAACGCCCTCTCCACGTACAACCTGAATAACTCACGGCTCGACCGTTCCCACCATCGCGACCTGCGCCACGTGGCATGCGCCGTGTATGTCCGTATGGCGCGCTACTATGACACGCACCGAAAGACCGGCATCGTAGCGAGCTTGTTTGGGGAGGAGACGGCCATGCCCTACACCATGTTTGCCTCGGCCGTGTTCTTTGCGCCCGAGCGCCACGAGGACTGCGAATATCGCCTGGACCCCATTCACATCTACCGCTGCCAAAATGGCTTTTGGGAATGCATGCGCATCCACGGCAGCAGACAAAAAAGCAGCAAGCTCGGTGAGATGATGCGCGCCTGCGACCAACGCCTGGCCCTAGACCCCACCCATCCCCTGAAGGAGGAGAAGGTCCCCAAATATCTGGCCAAGATCATCGATGACGAGATCGTGGCATGGCTTTCGTGGGACGCCGCGCACCAGCCCGTCAAGATCGATATCGATTTGAGTCAGCTAGGGCACATTCGGAGCGCCGCCGCGCAAACGCGTGAAGCGCTTTTGATTGATGAGGAGCGCGAGGATGATGTGCTCGCAGAGGTCGATACGGCGGGTTCCGAGCAGCCGAAAGCCGAGCCCGCAGCAGACGCGTTTGTCGAGCTGGTCGCGGCACCCATTCGGCAGGACGAGGCCGACGAGCCGACCATATCCACCGAACAGTTTGGTGTCGTGGCGCCGCTGCTCGCACCGACGCCAGCGGTCGTATCGACTGCACCCGCTGGCACCGCAACCGCACTCGATCCCGCCGCAGACGCCTATCTTCGAGCACTACTCGAGCAAAACGCAGCGCAGACGGCATCGGCGGTGGAGAGGTCGGGACAGAGCGAGGACATGCTCGTCGATACCATCAACGAGGCGCTCTTTGACCTGGTGGGTGACACCGTAATTGAATTTGGCGCAGCAGGACCGCACATTATCGAGGACTACGAAGCAGACGTGAGAGGATACCTAGACCATGAGTGATAACGCATCCGCAGCACCCCGCGTGCCCAAGCGCGTCGCTGCCGTCATTCTCAACTCGCTCAAGGGCGGCGTGGTCCCGCGCATCGGCCTTCCCTATATCACCGTAGGACGCGAGGTCGAGATCCGCGCCCTGCTCACCGACCTGAGTCTCATCGCCGGCGGCGGCGCAAGCTTCCGCTTTCTGGTCGGTCGCTACGGAGCCGGCAAGAGCTTTTTGCTCCAGACCATCCGCACGCACGCCATGGGCGAGGGATTCGTCGTGGCCGATGCCGACCTATCCCCTGAGCGCCGCCTGCAGGGCGGCCAGGGACAGGGCCTTGCCACCTACCGTGAGCTCATCCGCAACATATCGACTAAAACGCGCCCCGAGGGCGGTGCGCTCAACCTTATCCTGGATCGCTGGGTCGCCTCGTGTGCCGATGCCGATGAGTCTGCCGTCAATGCCCAACTGGCCCCGCTCGAGGAAATGGTCCACGGCTTCGACTTCGCCCGCATGCTCCGCCGCTACCGCGCGGCAGTATCCGAGGGCGACGAAGAAGCCATGAGCCGCGTGACCAAATGGATTCGCGGCGAGTACCGCACCAAGAGTGAGGCACGCGCCGAGCTGGGCTCCTCGACCATCATCAGTGATGACGACTGGTACGACTACGTTAAGCTCATTGCGCGCTTTTTGGTCTGCAGCGGCTACAAGGGCATGCTGGTGCTCATCGACGAGCTCGTGAATCTGTACAAGATTCCCAACGCGATCACGCGCCAATACAACTACGAGAAGATCTTGACCATGTACAACGACACGCTCCAGGGCAAAGCGCAGTACCTGGGCATGATCATGGGCGGCACGCCAACCTCCATCGAAGACCGCCGCCGCGGCGTGTTCTCCTACGAAGCCCTGCGCAGCCGACTCGCTCAGGGCCGCTTTGCGCGCGAGGACCTTAAGGACATGCTCGCGCCCATCATCCGCCTGCAGCC
>DXMC01000062.1:2384-3934 GCA_019414365.1 Collinsella sp. | reverse complement strand
GCCACGCATGAGCCCTCGCATCTCGTCCACGCGTCGCTGCAGGCGGCCAAACTCCTCGCAGAGTGCCTCAACCGCCGGCATGATCTGCCGCCCATCGGCAGAAAGCACCACGCCCTCGCGGCTGCGGTCGAGCACCTTAAAACCCCAATCGGTCTCAAGGTCGCCTACCATGCGACTCACGCCCGACTGCGAATAGCTCAGCCGCTCTGCAGCGCGCGTAAAGCTGCCAGCACGCACCGTCTCGAGCAGCACTCGCATCTTTTGAATATTCGTTTCCACGACACCCCTCCACCTTTACATGAGTTTTTGTCATGTTATCCATGCATTATATTCGCTTTTCTTCTAAAGCCACCTCACCCATAGTGAACATGCTCGGATATAGAGGGGATGTCAGCACATGAACAACGGACTGTTTACGTACTTAGCAGCATTGCTATTGTTTGGCTCCAACGGCATCATCGCCGCTGCCATCGCGCTGCCGAGCTCCGATATCGTACTGTTGCGCACGTTTTTGGGCGCTCTCACCCTTGCCGCCATCCTCTTCATAACCAAGCGCCATAACCTGCAGGCTCCGTCTCGCCCCCGCGAGGCCGCAGCGCTCATCGTCTCGGGCGCTGCGCTGGGCGCCAGCTGGATTTTCCTGTTCCGCGCCTATCAGACGATCGGCGTTGGTATCTCCTCGCTGTTGTATTACTGTGGCCCCATCATCGTTATGGCCCTCTCCCCGCTCATTTTTGGCGAAAAGCTGACCGGCAGCAAAATCGCCGGCTTTATCGCCGTCGCCTGCGGTGCTTTTCTCATTGCGGCACAAGGTCTAGGCGGCAATATGCCCATTGCGGGTATTGCCTGCGGCATCGTCTCGGCCTTCTGCTACGCATTGATGGTCATCGCTAGCAAGGGTGCGCCACACATCGAAGGCCTCGAGAACTCCACGCTCCAGGTGAGCGCCGCCTTTGTGACCGCGCTGGCCCTCACGCTCATCACGCAGGGCGCTCCCTCATTCCTGTCCGCCGGCGTCGCCGCCAGTATTGATTGGCGCGCCGTCGTCATGCTCGGCGTCGTCAACACCGGCATCGGTTGCCTACTCTACTTTAGTGCCGTCGCCAAGCTGCCCGTCCAGACCGTCGCGGTCGTTGGCTACCTCGAGCCGCTTTCGGCCGTCGTGTTCTCCGCCGTCCTTTTAGGCGAAGCCATAACACCGGTCCGCCTGATGGGCGCCGCACTTATCATCGGCGGCGCGATTTTTTGCGAACTCGCCGGCAAACGCGCAAACGCCAAGGCTGGCATCGCCCAGATAGCACGTGCTTAAAAGCCCCTGCTTTGAAATGCTACCTGCGTAGATAAATAATCCCCAGCTGAGGATTATTGTCTAAAATAACCCGATGTGCCAAACTGCTCTTGTATGTATAAAGACGGCATAAAGTTTTTGTCCTAGACAGATAACCGGATGTCTAAGGGAGTCCTCGTGGCACACAACAAACTGGAGGCAAACCTCCAAGACCAGCGCGGGCAAGGCGGGCACGGAGCCATCCCCCTCTCCGCTGGCATGC
>DXMC01000062.1:0-2374 GCA_019414365.1 Collinsella sp. | reverse complement strand
GCTGCTCGTAACGCTCGGCGTCGTCTATGGCGACATCGGCACGAGCCCTATGTACACCATGAAATCGATCGTCGCCAACAACGGCGGCATCGGCACCGTCAGCGAGGATATGATTCTGGGCGCACTTTCGCTCGTCATCTGGACCATGACGCTCGTGACCACGGTCAAATACGTGGTAATCGCCATGAAGGCCGATAACCACAACGAAGGCGGCATCTTCGCCCTGTTCAGTCTCGTGCGCAAGGTGGCACCGTGGCTGATCCTTCCCGCCATGATCGGCGGCGCGGCGCTGCTCGCCGACGGCATCCTCACCCCCGCGGTCACGGTCACCACGGCCATTGAGGGCCTGCGCACCATCGAGTGGGGTCACGCGCTTTTGGGTGACGGGCAAACCAACGTCATCATTATTACCATCATCATTATCTGCGGGCTGTTTGCCATGCAGCGCGCCGGCACCTCGTCGATCGGCAAGCTGTTCGGCCCGCTCATGACACTATGGTTCCTGTTCTTGGCAGGCGCTGGCCTGTTCAACATGCTCGGCAACCTGTCCATCCTACGCGCGCTCAACCCCATCCGCGGCATCATGTTTCTGTTCTCGCCCATCAACCACTCGGGCATTATGGTGCTCGGCTTTGTCTTCCTATCGACAACCGGTGCCGAGGCGCTCTATTCGGACATGGGTCACGTGGGCAAGGCAAACATCTATGCATCCTGGCCGTTTGTTAAGGCGGCCCTTATCCTCAAATATCTGGGTCAGGGAGCTTGGCTGCTCGCCAATAACTCCAACCCCCAGATGCTTGCGATGGATATCGTCAACCCGTTCTATATGATGCTCCCCGAGCCCCTGCGCCCCTTTGCCATCGTGCTTTCGGCCGTAGCGGCCATCATCGCCTCGCAGGCGCTCATCACCGGCTCGTTCTCGCTGGTATCCGAGGCAACCCGTCTCAATCTCATGCCGCACCTGCGCATCCACTACCCCAGCGACACCAAGGGTCAGCTCTATATTCCACTCGTCAACAACATCATGTGGGTCGGCTGCATCTTCATTGTGCTGCTGTTCCAGAACTCCGAGCGCATGGAGAGCGCCTATGGCCTCGCCATTACCGTGACCATGCTTATGACCACCACGCTGCTGACGAGCTATATCGCCGGCATCCTCAAGCACAAGCTGGGCGCCTGCGTCTTCGCCCTGCTCTTCGGTGCCATTGAGCTGTGCTTCTTCGCCTCGTGCCTCACCATGTTCTTTGACGGCGGCTACGTAATGATCTTCTTGGCCTCGCTGCTGTTTGGCCTTATGTACGTGTGGCGCCGCGGCACCGCCATCGAGCGCACGCAGACGATCCTGCTGCCCGTCTCCAAGTACATTGACCAGCTCAACCGCCTGCGCAACGACGAGACCTACCCCGTGCTCGCCGACAATCTGGTGTTCCTCACCAACAGCCCCGACCCGCTCACGCTCGACCGCGACGTGCTCTATTCCATCTTGGATAAGCATCCCAAGCGCGCCAAGGCATACTGGTTCATCAACGTGCACGTTACCGACGAGCCCTATACGCACGAGTATTCCGTCGAGACCTTTGGCACAGACTTCCTATTCCGCGTGCGCTTGGACCTGGGCTTTAAGGTCAATCAGCGCGTCAACGCCTACCTACGCCAGATCGTTGGCGACCTGATGGCATCGGGTGAGTTGCCGCCGCAGCATCACACCTACTCTATCTACGAGACGCGCGGCAACGTGGGCGACTTCCGTTTTTGTATGCTGCGCAAGATGCTCGCCCCCGAAACGGACATCAACCGCAATGACCACCGCGTGATGGCCATCAAGTACGCCGTCCGCCGCGCCTGCGGAAGCCCGGCACGCTGGTACGGTCTCGAGAACTCGGCCATCATCATCGAGTACGTGCCGCTGTTTGCCCGCATGCGCCCGGCCGTTAAGCTCGTGCGCACCCAAGTGCCGCTCGAGGTTCAGATCGAAGAGGCCGAAGAAATGGAAGTCGACATCTTCTCGGACGACCTGGTCAACGGCAACGAAGCCGGTAAGAATATGAACGTCGATCCCACTGAGCTGCTCGAGAGCGTCGCAGATACGCCCGAACAGCAACTCGACGGACTCGAGAGCACCCAGTTCAACGACGCCAACTTCTAACACGCCACCAGCCATTGACGACAACGGCCTCGCATCTCATAAGAGGTGCGAGGCCGTTTTATGTCGCAACGGACCAGTGAGCTACGAACGGCGCGGCTCGGGAACCACGAGCCTATCGGGGCTCGCGCCCTCGGCATCCATCAGGCTCACGTAGCGAATCGACGGATCCCCATACATCGCGTAGTAATAATTGCCCGTGCGAGCGCTAAAGCATCCGGTGTAGATAGT
>DXMC01000061.1:0-4113 GCA_019414365.1 Collinsella sp. | reverse complement strand
GGCCCTTGCGGCGTAGTCGCTATTTATTCAGTCCAAGTTTCGGGGCGCAGTTCACTGTCCCCTTTGTGGTGGTTTTGGTCGGCTAGCCTTCGAGCTGCGCCACTTTATAGCGGTAGGCTGCGGCGATGACGTCTTTACAGCCCTCGCGGCCCAACTTGGCGCGGTTGACGACGATGTCCTTGCCGCTCGTCATCTTCCACTTTCCGGCGCTGTAGCGCTTGTAGAACGCCTCGCGCGCCTTCTGCTGCTGCTTGACCAGCTTGGCGCCCTTCTTTTTGTTAAGGCCGCGCTTCTTGCGCACGATCTCGACGCGGTCCTCAAAGGGTGCGGTCACCAACACGGCAATGTGGTTGGGGTTGTTGTGAAGCAGATAATCGGACAGGCGGCCTTCGATAATGCAACTCTCGGTCTCGCCCAAGTCCAAAATCACCTGGCTCATCTTTTGGAACAACTTGTCCGAGTACGAGCGCGCGTCGTAGCGGTCGGGCAGAAACGCCATGTTCTCCACAGCCAGACGCTCGTCGTAGGCGGCCATCTTATCGAGCGACTCGCCCGCACGCAGCGACGCGCGCACCAGCAGCTCGTTGTCGTACAGAGGAATCCCCAACTCGTTGGCGAGGATGCGTCCGATCTCGTGGCCCTCGGCACCAAAGTCGCGCGCGATGGTAATGACCACAGGACTCTTCTTGTTCTCCAGATCGCTCATCGCGATTCCTTTCTAACAAATGAGAAAAGGCAATTCCTGATTCCCATTTTGTCACTTACGACCGTCCTGGTTTCCCAAGTGCGGCAGATTGCCCCGAAAGAGGAGCGCCGCGTACTAAATGTACGCAAGCGACGATTGAGGGGCAAGGTGCCGTGCTTGGGGAAGCAGGACTATGCGGCCACGATGCGGCGTTGATATGCCCTCACCAACAACGAGATACCAAAGTTGAGCATAAAGTACATCGCAAACACCAGGCCGTAGAGCATAAGTACCTGCGACAGATCAATCGCGTGGGCCATCACGACGTTTGCCGTGTACATGAGCTCGGCCACGTTAATGCCCGAAAGATACGAGCTGTCCTTAATGACGGTCGTGCATTGGCTAAACAGCGCCGGAATGATCGTCTTAAACGTCTGCGGCAGAATGATGTAGCGCATGGTGGCAAAAAAGCCGAAGCCTTGGCTCTGCGCTGCCTCAAACTGGCCGCGCGGAATCGAGTTGAGGCCGCCGCGCACAATCTCGGCCATAACAGCGCTGGTAAACAGCGTAAAGGCGATGGTCGAAATCACAATGTCCAAGCCCTGCACCGTAAAGTAGATAAACAGGATCCACAGCAGGTTCGGCGTGCAACGGAACAGCTCGATATAGGCACTCACCAAAATACGGAACGGGCGGGGCGCATAGCTTTTAACAAGCGCCAGCACCGTGCCAAAGATGAGCGAGAAAAAGATCGACAGCGCCGAGATCTCGATCGTCTTAACAAAGCCGCCCCAAATGTAGAGCAGGTTGGTCGCGTTGAAGATTTCCATGCGCTAGGCCTCCTCTACGTTGTCGAGCCCCAGCTCGGCGAGGCTCACGCCGCGCGGACGCTCCTTGGAGCGGCGCTCGAGCCACTGCACCAGCATGGCGAGCGGAAAGCAGATGATGAAGTACATAAGGCAGCAGACGATGTATCCCTGCAGGTAACCGTACAGACTCACAAAGTTGTCGGAACGGTACATAAGGTCGCCGCCGGCCACAAGCGCCAGCACCGACGTGTTCTTGACTAGGTTGAGTGCCTGGTTGCACAGCGGCGGCAGAATGATCTTGAATGTCTGGGGCAGCACGATGTACCAGTACGCCTGCGCACGGGTGAAGCCCTGGCTCTGCGCCGCCTCCATCTGACCGCGCGGAACCGCCTCGATACCGGTGCGGATGACCTCCGAGATGTAGGCCGCGTGATACAGGCCCACGCCCAAGAAGCCCAGCACGAACGGCGCGATGCGCACCGGCTGGTCGGCACCGGTTATGGCCTGCAAAAACTGCGGACCAGCCATGTACATAAAGAGCACCTGCACGGGCAACGGGGTGTTCTGGTAAAACTCCACGTATACGCGGCTTATGGCGCGCAGCACGCGCGAACGGGTGGTAGAGAACACACCCAGCAGCGTGCCCAGCACCAGCGACAGCAGCAGACCGGCAACGACCACCTGTAGCGTCACGCCAAAGCCCTCCCAGAAGGGCCCCATGTTTTGAAATGTCGTCGACCAACGGTCGGCGTCAAATAATCCTTCGAGCATTTGATTCCTTCCTTGGACGATGCGCCTATACAAGACCCCAGGTCTTGACCTCTTGGTCGAGCCAGCCGTCGGCCAGACGATCGCAAATCACCTGATCGACCACGGCCGAAAGGTCGCAGCCCTTCTTGGTCGCCACGCCGTAGCCCTGCTCGCCAAACTTGACCTCGGGCTGCAACAGCTCAACGGTCTCGTTCATGTAACCGGCCAGCGTGGAGCGGTCCATGGCAAAGACGTCGATATTGCCGGCGTCGAGCGAGCTCTTGATGATGGGGTAGCCGCTAAAGGCCCTAAACTCGGGCTTGCAGCTAAAGCCGTTGTCCTTGATCATCTGCTCGATCAGGCCCTGCGTGGTGGCACCCTGGCTCACGCCGATGACCTTGCCGTCCAGGTCCTCAATCGAGGTAAAGCCCGAACGCTTCTTGACCATGAGTCCCACGTAGTCGGTGCGGTACGGCGTCGAGAAATCCCAGCTCTTCTTGCGCTCGTCGGTGATGGTGTAGGTCGCTGCGACCACGTCGAGTTGGCCGTTATCGATCAGCGGGCCGCGTGTCTTGGGCGTTACGTCGGTAAACTCGACAAGCTCCTGGGCACGGGCTTCCTTGTAGCTCACGCCAAAGACAGCGGCGGCGATCTGGTAGCACAAATCGACTTCCATGCCCTCAAAGCGGCCTTTGGCGGTGTCGTAATAGCCGTAGCCGGGAACATCTTTCTTGACGCCGGCATTCAGATGGCCGCGCGACTTGATGGCCGCAAGCTTGGATCCCTTGTCGGAACCCTCGCCGCTGGTGGAGTTGCCGCAACCGGTGAGCGCGGTCCCCGTCAGCGCGAGCATGCCGGCGCCCGCCAGCTGCAAAAAGTGACGGCGCGACACGGCCGCCCTCGTCATATCCGTCATGTCCATCACCGCGCCTAGTGCAGAATCTTGGACAGGAACTCGCGGCAGCGCGGGTTCTCGGGGTTATCGAAGAAGTGCTCGGGCGTGCCCTCCTCCAGGATGCGGCCGTCCTCCATAAAGATGACGCGGTCGGCCACCTGGCGCGCAAAGCCCATCTCGTGCGTCACGCAGATCATGGTGATGTCCTCCTGCGCGAGCTCAATCATAACGTCCAGAACCTCCTGGACCATCTCGGGGTCGAGCGCCGAGGTCGGCTCGTCAAACAGGATGATGGGCTGCTTGGTGCACAGGGCACGGGCGATGGCGATGCGCTGCTGCTGACCGCCCGAGAGGTTCTGCGGATACTCGCCGGCCTTATGCGCCATGCCGACGCGCTTGAGCGCGGCGACGGCGATCTCGGTCGCCTCCTCCTTGCTCTTCTTTTGCAGCTTGATGGGCGCGAGCGTCAGATTGCCCAGCACCGTCATGTTGGGATACAGGTTGAACTGCTGAAACACCATGGAGCTATATTTGCGAGCCATTTCCAGGTGATTCTTCTTAGTGAGCGGCGTACCGTCGATGATAACCTCGCCCGACGTGGGCTCCTCAAGATAATCGACACAGCGGATGAGCGTCGACTTACCCGAGCCGGAAGGCCCGATCATTACGAGCTTCTCGCCGCGCTTGACGGTGAGGTTGATATCTTTGAGCACATGCAGGTCGCCAAAGTACTTGTTGAGATGCTTGATCTCGATCATGTCTGCCATGAATGTCCCTTCCCTGCGTTTACACGAGTTGAACTATTGTACGGAAAGAACCACGTTTCCGCAGCCCACACTACATTCCCGTAAAGAACCCGCAATCTTCCACCCACTCATTGGGCACTCATTTAAGTCTGTCCCCAGTGAGCGCCCAACCGCCCTTGTTGAGCATAAGTCAGCGAAAACCCGTACACGCGAGCAAGGTGACGTGAA
>DXMC01000060.1:0-4696 GCA_019414365.1 Collinsella sp. | reverse complement strand
AACGCGCCGGTAAAGATGGAGTCGTAGCGTCCACCCGAACCAACAGGATCGGGCAGGCCGCCGGCATAGGCCTTAAAGACCAGGCCCGTGTAGTAATCAAACGAGTTCATGATGGAGAAGTCGAACGACAGCACCTGAGCATCCTCGGGAGCCAGGCCCTCGACCAGAGCGCGCAGCTCGCGCGTAAGCGGCGCAACGATACCGGCCGCCGCCAGCAGCGCGTCCACGCGGTCGAGCACTTCGGGGCCACCGTGCAGGCGCGGCAGCTCGCTAATGGCGGCCTTGACGGCCTCGGACTCGGCACTTGCCGCCACGCGGGCATCGAGGCCCACAAAGTCGTTGGCGTGCACGCAGCGCAGTGCCTCGGCAGCCAGCTCACGATCCTCGCATACCGCGAGCAATTCCTTAAACGGACGCACGCTACCTGCAATAATGCGCGCATCGGGAAGTGCCAGCTCGTGCACGGCCTCCGCCACCAGCGAAACGATCTCGACATCGCCCGCGGTGTCGCCCGCACCGATGAGCTCAAAACCCAGTTGCGTAAACTGACGCGAGCCGCCAGCATTGCGCTGGCACTCGCGAACCACCGGCGCCTCGTAGCGCAGGCGCAGCGGCAGATCGGCCGCACGCATGCGAGTCGAAACCAGGCGCACGATCGGCAGCGTGTTGTCGGGACGGACCACCAGCAGGCGACCGTCGTCGTCAAAGAGCTTAAACGGCGTGTCCGCAATGCGGCAGCCCTCCTCGAGCGAGCCCTTGTCCTCGAGCAGCGGCGTCTCGACCGGCAGGTAATGATGCTCCCTAAAGCAGCCTTTCACCGTCAGCGCAATCTCCTCGCGCGCCTGAGCCTCCTCGGGCAATATGTCCCGGAATCCCCACGGTGTGGCCGTCATCTGGTGAGCCTCCTCATGCTGTGTTTCATATAGAACAGAAGACCGGCATAGCTCCGCCGGTCTTCTGGGTACTTTAGCATACTAGAGTGTTTGCGGGGAAAATCGTCCTCCTCGGCTCACACCGTATTCATTTGGAAACATAGGAGCGGATTGTCGCAACCCAACCCCACCTAGACGTCAATCGCACGACGATACTCTGCCATTACCTGCGCATCGGCAGCTGCGGGGTCGGCAAAATAGCGCCAGTCATAGGTCTCGGCCGAAACAACTCCGCGATAGCCGCGCGCCACCAGCCTATCCAGGTCGGCGCGCATATCGCGGTCGCCGTCACCCCAAGCAAGATGCGTCGTGCCATCTGCCGCAACATCGACAAAATGCACGTGGGCGACATCATCGCCAAGCAGATCGAAATAATCGTCGATGGTATCCCCTGCCACCGCCATAGCGCCCAAATCCAGACACGCCTTAAGTGCCGGATGATCAACTGCCTCGATCATGCACTTCGTATCGGCCGCCGAGTTCACGATCATCGACTCAACCGGTTGTAGGGCCTCGAGCACCAGTCGCACGCCGCGCTCTCCCGCATGCTCGGCAATCGCACGCAGCATCGAGGCGCTGCGACCCCACGCGTCCTCGATCGGCTCGTTCAAAAATGCCCAGCCGCTCGAGACCATGACCTGCTCGGCTCCAAGTTCCGCCGCGATATCTACAACGTTCTTAAAGTACGCGAGCGTGCGGGCACGCGCCTCATTCCCGCGCGCCGCGATATTCCACGGCTTGGGGTTGTTCTGTTCGGGACAAAGCCCCACAATCCGAACCCCATACCGCTGTGACAGCTCCCGCACCTGTTCGAGCGAATCGTATCCATGGCAATCGACATACAGGTGCATCGCCCCGGTCCAAAGCTCGCAACACGTGTAGCCCGAGGCTGCTGCCGAAGAAAAGAATTCCTCAAGGTCAAAATAACGATGGCTGATATTCATGACGGCAAGTTGCGGATACTCCATCTTGTCCACCTTTCGGCAAAAGGGCGCCGCAGCACAGTGTGCGCGACGCCCCCTCTTACATTGTTTTGATTGTGACGGATACTCTACTGAACACCAAGCACTCCAAAAAATGCGCCGGCGATACTCACGAGCAGGATCACGAGCATGATGAGCAGCGGATTCATCTTCTTCTTGAGCATGAGATAGACGATTCCAAATAGCCCCAACGTAACAAAGCCCGGGAAGATTCCGTTGAGCAGCTCGGCCAGCGTCTGGGCGCCATCGCCCGCGCCGACCATAAGCGGGATGTCCACGGTGACCATCTCCATGGTCATAGCGCCGATCACCATGGCGCCCATGATGGAGGCCATCTTGACGATCGTGTCCATAATGCCCGATTCCTGGACCTTGCTGATCATATCCGAGCCAAAGCGATATCCCACAAACGTCAGCAGGTAGCGGATGATGTAGTGAGGAACATTGAACACGAGCAGGAACAAAATCGGGCCAAGAATAGAGCCCTGCAGCGCCAGCGACGTGCCGACACCCGTTGCCAAAACTCGCAGCGTACCCCAGTAGAAGGCATCGCCCACGCCGGACAGCGGTCCCATCAAAGCAAGCTTGACATTAGAGATCGCGCTCGTGTCAAAGTTATCTTCGGTGGCGTTGACTTCTTCCATTGCGGCAGCAATGGACATGGGGAGCGTCGAGATGTACGGCGTGATGTTATAGAGCTCCATATGGCGCTTAAGGGCGGCCTTAAAGTCCGCATCCTGTGGATAGAGCTTACGCAGGATCGGCATGAGGGCCCACATGAAGCCGATATGGCCCATACGCTCGTAGTTCCAGGTATGCTCATAGGGAATCGAGCGCCAGAACAGCTTCTTAAGGTCTGCGCGGGAAATAAGCCCGTCGTAGGAAGACTCAAACTTAAAACTCATCGAACCCACTCCCAATCGCAGGATCCTCGGTTGCCACTGCGGGCTGCTCCGCCTTTTTCTTCTCGCCCAAAACCGTCATCGCGACGACGATAATCGCGGCAAAGATCGCCACGCCCGTCGTGCTAATGCCAAAGTAGGCGACGAGGAAGAAGCCAGCGAAGAAGAACGGAGCCACTGTTTTGTTCATAATCATCTGCGCCAGCATCGCGAAGCCGAGTGCGGGCAAGAAGGCGGCGGCGACATCCATGCCGGTCTGAACGAAATCGGGGATGATGTTGAGCAGGCTGGCGACGGCATCGGCGCCAAAGAAGAATGCCAGGGGAATGATCAGCAGGCCGCACCAGCTCTGCGCGTAACCGGCGATGAGCATGTTGCGCGTGATGGCCTTGGTGTCTCCGTCCTCGACGTTTTTGTCGATACGGTGCACCAGCAGCAGCATGACCGGCTGGCCCAGGGCCGTATTGAGCGCCAGGACGATCGTTGCGATGGGAATGCCCAGGGTCAGGGCCGCCGAAGCATCCGCGCCGGCCTGCATGGCAAGCGACACGCCCAGAATGGTTCCGGAAATCGTATCGGGCGGGACATAAGCACCGACCGAGATGGCACCGACCATGGCAAGCTCCATCGTGGCGCCCATAATGGTGCCGGTCACCACATCGCCCATGACAAGGCCGACCAACGGTCCGAGCACAATGGGGCGCTGAAGGTAACTCGTACCGGTCAGCCACTCGGAATAGCCCAAAAGGGCGATCAGGAAAATCAGGATCGTCTTGATAACCATGACAGCCCCTAACCGATGACCTTTGCGGCGTCAGTCTTCGCATCCGCCGGAATCATCTGAATGAACAGCTCATAGCCCTCGCCGAGCAGCTCCTTCACGTAGGCCTCGTTCTCGGGCGTAAGGAATACGCTCGTCGAGACCTGGCGGGCATCCTCGCTAAAGGCCACATTGCCGAGGTTGATCTTCTTGACGCCCATCGCCTTGGCGACGGCACCGGCCTGCTGGATCGTCTCGCAAACCACGAAGAGCTTGTACTTGTCGGTCACACCGCTCTGAAGCGCCTTGACGGCGTCCTCGGTGTTTTTGACAACGACCTTGCAGCCCTCCGGCTTTGCAAGGGACAGGGCCTGCAGACGAAGCTTGTCGTTGAGGACCGTGTCGCTCACTAACAGGATGCAGTCGGCACCCAGAGCCGAGGTCCAGCTAACGGCAACCTGGCCGTGAAGCAGTCGATAGTCCACGCGAATCATCTAAATCATGATGTGCTCCTAACGATTAAAACTCATCGAGTTCGGCCTGCCCCAGCAGGTCGTTGACATACTTGACCCTGGTGTCGTCCGCCTCGACGATCTGACGAATGGCCCCATCGATCGGGGTGGAATCGGGCACGAACAGCAGCTGAATAAGGAGCGGCAGGTTCATATTGGTCACCAGGTGCGTGTTGGGACGCGTCTGGACGATCTTGGTGAACTCGTTGTTGACGCTGCCGCCGAACAGGTCGGTGCAAACGACGACCTCGTCGTCCGACGCAAACCCGTCAAGAACCGCCGCAGCCTCCTTGACCAGGTCCTCGTTTCCGTCGACATACATAGACAGCGCATGAACGTTCTCGCGCTCGCCCGAGAGCAGCCCAATGCTCTCGACGATTCCGGACGCAAAATGAGCATGGGATGCAACGATAAACTGCCTCATTCGATTCCCCTTTCTTGCGAACTTCGGCATAAAAATGCCCGGACGCATGCGCCCGGGCAGGGTGCTTCTTGATCAGTAGCTTATTTGTCACCGATTAGTAGTCGAACTGGTGATAGTAACGACGGTAGTTGAGGTTGTGCTTGGTGACCGTCTCGTAGTAGCGAGCCAGGCGGTCGGTCACGA
>DXMC01000006.1:0-66892 GCA_019414365.1 Collinsella sp. | reverse complement strand
TCAGCCCGCTCTCCGTCTACGGCCAGACCAAGGCCGCCGGCGACATCGCCGTGGCGGGGTGCCCGCGCCACTACATCATGCGCAGCTCCTGGGTCATCGGCGAGGGGCACAACTTCGTGAAGACCATGAAGGGCCTGTCCGACCGCGTCGCCGACCCCGACGACAAACTCACGCAGGTCACGGTCGTCGACGACCAGCTGGGCCGCCTGACCTTCACGCGCGACATGGCCGCCGCCATCTTCCACGTGCTGGGGACGCACGCCCCCTACGGCACCTATAACTGCACCGGCTCCGGTGCGGTCAAGTCCTGGGCGGACATCGCCCGCGCCGTCTTCGAGGCAGCCAACGGCAACGGGGAGAAGGTCGTGCCGGTCAGCACTGCCGACTACTACGCCGGCGCCGTCGGCCCCATCGCCCCGCGCCCGGTCCACTCCGCGCTCGACCTTTCCAGGCTCGAGTCGGTCGGCTTCCACATGCCCGACTGGGAGGAAGAGCTAAAACTTCATTTTGATTAGATGCCTTTAGTACATTGTTTGCATTCTTAAAATCAGTGAGAATGCAAACAATGCCATGGGCATTTATGCCATTTTGCCAAGTTGCACCAGGAATTTTTTGGATGGTTTTCAATGCATTTTAAACTTGCAAATTTGATTTTTAACGGATCTGATGCGATGTTGCAGTATCCATTGCTTTGCTATAGGGCAACGGAGGGTCTTGTTATTCCAACTTCGAATGGCGCTATTGAAATCATGAAATCGACCAATGTTGATTTCACAACATATTTTAATGCGCTATCCATTTATAAGTGGCGAAAATACACTACTGCAAAGGCGTTTTATCTTCATATCGAGTATTGCGGCTCCGCCTTAACGCTTCAGCAGACGTATGCAAATAATTATTCTTGGATTCCTTCTACAATTGATGGCTCTGCGGTTAGTTTGCAACGATCCGATGAATGGAGTACGGCTGAAATCGAACTCTCCCTTTGTGAGGGAGAGATTCTGCACGCTTTTAATATCAGTACTGAAGGCCCTGTTAATATTCGGAATGCGTATTATTATTGCGATTGTGAAGAACTGGATATTCATCCAGTTGAGCTAGCGCTTGCAACTACTACGTTTAAAAAAGAAGACTATATTGTCCGTAACGTATCTCTTTTACAAAAGAACATTATTGATTCTGATGAAGAGATTGCTGATCATTTCCACGTACACATTATTGATAATGGCCGTTCGCTGAATAGTGCAAACCTGGATTCATCGCGTGTTACTGTTCATCCAAATCCTAATGTCGGCGGGTCTGGTGGTTTTGCTCGGGGGATGATTGAGTCACTTGAGCAGAATCCTAAAGCGACTCATGTTCTCCTGATGGACGATGATGTCGAGGTTCTTCCCGAGAGTTTTATCCGCACTTTCAACCTGCTCTCTCTTCTCAAAGAAGAATATGCTGAGGCCTTTTTATCGGGTGCCATGATGAGCTTGGAAGAGCCCAATTTGCGTACCGAGGATTTAGGGTTCTTTACTGCTAAGGGAACTTTTTCTCCCCTTAAGCCTGCAGGCTATATGACCTCACTTCATGATGTCGTTGAAACCGAGATATATAAGGCCCCAACTGGCCTTTATGAGGACACTGCCCAACAGTATGCTGGCTGGTGGTATTGCGTTATACCTACCGCAACGATTGAACGTGAGGGGTTGCCCTTGCCCTTATTTGTTCGTTCTGATGATGCTGAGTATGCGCTTCGTTGCAAACCCAAGTTCATGTCCATGAATGGTATTTGCGTTTGGCATAATTCCTTTAAGTTTAAGTATAGTGCTGCCGTGGAGCGTTATCAGGTAAGCCGAAATACGCTAATCAGTCAGGCGACAACTGGCGCTGCGCCTCTTTCTGATTTTCTTTATGAGATTCGTCGTGAAGTTGAGCTCGACTTGAAGAAATTTAATTACGATGAAGCTGCTCTTGCCGTAAAAGGTCTTGAAGATTTTTTGAGAGGTCCGGAGTGGATTTCTCATCCTGTCGCTGAATCCCGTTTTATGGCGGCAAATCGTGAAAGGGAACAATTGATTCCCATCGAGCAGCTCATCCCTCAGGCACAAGAATTGGGTGTCGACTTGACGCAACTGACTTTTGGCAATTTGAGCCTTGGGGGCGACAGGTCTAGGCTGCAGGCATTTAAGGATTATCTGACCATTAATGGCCACCGTTTTGTTAACGACTCCGCTAAACGTAACGGTAGGGTTGCTGTTATTGATGCTGCGGGATGGGTTTATCCCGCAGGTAAAATCAGGGATGTTGACACGCTTATTGTGGTAGATATGCCTAATAAAAAGGGTGCCATTAGACATATGGATAAGAAGCGATTCAAAGAGGTTTGGAGTCGTTTTCGTAAAGCCGAGAAGGAATTCAAGCGAAACAAAGATAAGATTTATACCGAATACGCTTCGTATAGAGATGTCTTTACTTCGATCGATTTCTGGAAACAGTATTTGAAAGAGGCGTCGGAGTAGTCTTCATGTGAGTGGGTTTCAAGGTGGGACCCACTCATTCTTTTGTATCATATGAGTAATTGTGCTTCGTTCATTGTTTGTTGTTGCGAAGGTTAAGCCATGTCCTTGCTTTCTACTATTAAAAAGATCCTCCCTGGCTCATCCCGATCGTTGCATGCTATGCATGAGGATATGGACCGTCGTTTTGACGAGGTTTTCGCCCGTATTGAGCAGGCCGATAACGGTATCAATATGAATATCAATTACAAATTCGATACTCGGCTATTTCCAGAAATTGAATTGCTCAAGCAACGCCAACAAAGTCTGTCAGAACAAATGAGGCTTCGCTTTGAATTGTTAGCGCGACGTGCGTACCCCGATCTCACCCCTTTTGAGCTCCGTTGCAAAATCTTTGATGCATTGCCCGACGCCGAGGGTGATATTCGATTGATGCAGCAGGCAAACGCGGCGTTGATGAGTAAGCTAGACGCGATTTGTGCTGCCAATAATATTCAATACTGGCTTTCTTATGGTTCTCTTGTTGGCACCTTGTCTCGATCGGGTTTTATTCCTTGGGACGACGATATTGATATCTGCATGCTTAGGTCCGATGTGGATAAGCTCACTGCCGCTTTAAAAGACGACCCTGAATATCAAATCACTCTTGTATATGACTGGTTTGTAAAGTGCCGTCAAGTTCGCTTTTGTTCAACTAATTCGCTTATACCTTGTTTTGTGGACATTTCGATTTACGACCGTGCGGCCGAGAATTCCAAGCGCGCGAACGATCGACTTAGGCAACTCAGAATTGAGCTTATGGATTTCTTTGACAAAAATGAACATGAGTTTAGTTTTTGGAAAGATAATCCTTGGATGTTTCATCCCGACAGTGGTCTTAGCGTGCAGTGCGGGGATGTTGACTTGGAAGCTCAGAGAACAGTTGTTTCTTCTGCGGAGATTGATCTTGTCCAGAGCGTATTCGATTCGTTTAACGAAAAGGCTTATGCACTTGGTTTGTTGACCGATGAGCCTCATGGCGATTTTGCATACGCGATCGATAACGTTTTTGATGCCCCTAAGCGAAAAATAATTTGGGATCGCAACGATATTCTTCCCGTAAGAAAGCATCCGTTTGGCGGTTTCTCTTTTTCGGTTCCTGCGAAAGCGGAAAAGGTCGCTGACGCCTGTTATCCTGGATGGCCTTACATGCCTATGGACGTCTGCGGGCATGATCATTTTGCAAAGGATGTTTTGTCTGATCCTGATGTTCGCTCCGCGATGGCAAAGTTTGTCGTCGAATTTAATTAGTAGTTACAACGGCTTTGATTAAGGTATTTGAAATGCAGTTTAAACTTGCGAATGTTGTACTTAAAGTTGAAAAGCATGCAAAGGATTTTCCCGAACTCTACTATCGCGTGCTCTCTGGTGATGCTTCGTATGATGACGACATTCATTCACTTCATATCAATGGAAACGTTGACTTTTTGACGTATGTGAATGGCTTATCTGCTGGCAAATGGCATCAATATGCGTCTGTTGGCGGCGTCGTCTTGCATATGGCTTTATTTGGCAGGGGCCGGGTTGTCGTTCATGGAGTGAGATCTTGCGAACTGAATCCCGTCGAGCTTAAATCTTATCCTTTTGATGGCGATAAAGTTGATCCTTGCGTTCTCGATATCGATATCGATACAACCGGCTACGACTTGATCGGTTTTAGGATTGAGAGTGATGAGAGCTATTCCGTAGACCTCTTGAACGCCTCTTATCTGACTGATGTTCCTGAGGACTCAATTAACCAGATCAATCTTGCTCTTTCTACTACTACATTTAAGAATGAGCAGTACATTCTTCCGAATATTGAACTCGTTAAAGCAGGCATCTCCAAAGAGGACGGTCCGATTCGCGACCACTTCCACATGTTTGTCGTCGACAATGGCCAGACGCTCGATTCTGCATTACTTTCCGATGAGCTAGTCACTGTTCTCCCGAATCCCAACACGGGGGGTTCGGGAGGTTTTGCGCGCGGAATGATGGCGGCCACTGAAATTCCTGATCAGTTCACCCATATCATCTTGATGGATGACGATGTCTCTATCATGCCCGAGAGTTTGATTCGTACGTATAATCTCCTCTCTCTCGCTAAGGGCAAATATAAGGATGCCTTTATTAACGGCGCCATGCTCTCAATGGAGGACCCTACTCGTCAGTTTGAGGATGTCTCGTATGTGGCGACTACCGGTGCTTATCGTCGCGTAAAAGATGATCTGAATGTCGGCAAGCTGGCTGACATCCTCGAAAATGAACGCACAAATGTTGAAGTTGATCAGGCCTATGGAGCTTGGTGGTATAGCTGTATTCCGGTGAAAGCTATCGAAAAGAACGGCCTTCCCATGCCTTTCTTTATCCGCTGCGACGACGTTGAGTTTGGCATACGCAATAAGCCTGTCTATATGACCATGAATTGTATTTGCGTGTGGCATGCAAGCTTTGAGGGCCGTTTCCGCGCTTCGGTAGATTGTTACCAGTACTTCCGGAACTTCTTTGCCATGATTGCTCTCGATGATTGTGCTGATGAGAAGATGTTTGTCCTTCGTATTCAGCGAGGGGTGCGTCAGAACTTGCGCGATATGGACTATCAGGCTGCCGAGTTTATTCTCGATGGCTTTGAGGATTATCTGCGTGGCCCTGAGTATCTCCAGAAGCTTGATGGCGCCGCGACGATGATCGGCAAGGGTAAGTTAAACGAAAAGCTGATTCCTGTTTCCGAAATGGATCCAGAGCTTCTTCGCAAGGCCGGGGTTACGGAGCAAGTGCTCGCTAATGTTAATCTGGAATCCCATCCTTCGAAGTTTATGAAGTACTGGAGATCTATTCCTTACGACAAGCACTATCTTCCCGATGCACTGTTGCGCGGTAAGCCCGGCTATGCAGTTAAGAATGGCAGCTGTACGCTTGAAGGCAATTCGACGCGTTGCAAGACGCTGGTCTTTCTTGATCCGACCCGCGAGAAGGGGTCGGTCCGCACGATGGACCGAGCGCGGTTTAAGAGTATTCGCCGCCGAGAGCACGAACTGATGACGCGATATCGTAAAGAAGGCAAGAGCGTCAGGGGGGCGTGGAAAGATGCCATGCCGTACATGACTTCGCGAGAGTTCTGGGAACAGTATTTGGGTCTTAAATAAGATGAGGTCCGGATTAAGTCCGGACCTCTTCTTATTTCGAATAGGTTTTATAGGCTTGTAGCTCCCATTGCTTTCGTTCTACCTTCGCAACCGAGTCGAGAATGAGCCCCGTTGCCAGGCTTAGCCCGCATAAGAACATGAACGAGACGGCGAGCATTGCGGTGGGGAAGCGAGGGACTAATCCGGTCTGGATGTACTCTGCGACGATTGGTATACCGAGGGCGAGCCCTATGATGGCAAAGATCATCGCGATAAGACTAAAGAACTTGAGCGGACGATAGTCTTTAAAGAGCGTTCCAATCATTGCTATGACTTTAATACCGTCGCTAATTGTGTTGAGCTTGGACTCGGAGCCGGCAGGGCGATCACGATACTCCACCGGTACGTCTTGAATTCGCCAGCGGTGATCGACGGCGTGGATTGAGAGCTCGGTTTCGATCTGGAAGCCCTCACTCAAAACGGGGAAGGTCTTGACGAAGGGTTTGCTCATGGCTCGGTAGCCGGTCATCACGTCGTCAAAGCTGTAGCCGTAAATCCATTTGATCATCGCACGAACAAGGTTGTTGCCAAAGCCGTGAAAGGCTCGTTTGTTCTCTTCGGCATAGGTGCCGTTTGACAGGCGATCGCCAACGGTCATATCTGCTTCGCCGTTAAGGATGGGCTCACAGAGCGATTTGGCGGCTTCGGCGGGGTAGGTATCGTCGCCGTCGACCATCAAGTAGCATTCGGCATCGACATCGCGGAACATTTGGCGGCACACGTTGCCTTTGCCCTGCCTGGGCTCGTGGCGCACCGTAGCCCCGTGGTGCTTGGCGATTTGCGTAGTGTCGTCGGACGAGTTGTTGTCGTAAACGTAGACTATTGCACCGGGTAGCTCTCGATGGAAATCGTCGACAACTTTGCCAATCGTCAGCGCTTCGTTGTAACAGGGGATTATGACGGCGGTATTCGAATAGTCCATGTAGGACCTCCTTTAATGACTCAGCTGGTCGAAAGTATACCTATCGCTCGTCCCTTTGCTTAGATATGGGTTAGTTCTCCAAATTTGTTGCGGTGGGTAATCGTCTGCGCGGGAGGGCTATACTTTCCACTGTTATGTTTTACGAGACAAGGAGATGGTCCGTGGCTGACAACGTAGAGAGTCAGAAAGCGGTGGCTAAACCGGCCTCTCACGCTAAAAATGATTTTGAAAAGGACAAGTTCATTCTTAAGCAGCTTGTCACCAAAGATTTTAAGATTAAATATCGTCGCAGTGTTCTGGGTGTGGCGTGGTCCGTGCTTAACCCGCTGCTGATGATGATTGTTATGTCGATTGTGTTTTCGACAATCTTCGCGCAAGGCCGTAATGGCTCTGTTACCCCCGAGTTGTATCCGCTTTACCTGATTGTCGGTAACGTAACGTTCTCCGTCATGTCCGAATCGACGAACCAGGCGCTCATGTCCATCATTTGGGCGTCTTCGCTACTCAAGAAGGTTAAGGTCCATCGTTGGGTGTTCCCGGTGCAGAAGGTGTTGTTCTCGCTCGTCAACTTTTCCTTCTCTTTGGTTGCCGTCGCCCTTGTTATGCTCTTTTTCCGCGTGGCTCCTACTTGGCATTTAATTCTTCTGCCGGTTTGCCTGCTGTTGCTCATGTGCTTCTGTATGGGTTTGGGAATGATGCTGTCAGCATTGGCAGTCTTCTTCCGTGACGTTATGCATCTGTGGAGCGTTGTTATTACTGCTTGGATGTATTTGACGCCGATTTTCTGGACGACAGACTTTATCAGCCAAATGGCACATTGGATCCAGGTCCTTGTGGTTGTGAACCCCATGTACAACTACCTCCAGTTTATGCGTGATATCTTCCTGTTTAATACCGTGCCTTCTGCGTTTACCTTTGGGCTGTGTGTTGTTTGGGCTGTTCTTGCTCTTGCTATTGGCTACACCGTGTTTCATAAGACTGAGCACAAGTTTATTCTCTACATCTAAGGAGTGCTGTTTATGACTGAATCTGCTATTGATTACAGCAAGCAGCCTCTTGCTGTTGAGGTTAAAGACGTCACCATGATTTTTAATATGGCGTCTGAGTCGCTTACAAACCTCAAGGAGTACTTTATTAAGCTCGCAAAGCACGAGCTGTTCTTTGAGGAGTTTCGTGCACTTAAGCACATTTCGTTTGATGTGCATCGCGGTGAGGTCGTTGGCCTTGTTGGTACCAACGGTTCCGGCAAGTCTACGATGCTCAAGATTATCGCTGGCGTTTTGGAGCCCAGTGAAGGCGAGGTTAAGGTCCACGGCAATATCGCGCCATTGATTGAGCTCGGTGCCGGCTTTGACCCGGAGCTTACCGCGCGTGAGAATATCTACCTTAACGGTGCGCTGCTTGGTTATACCAAGGAGTTTATCGACGCTAGTTTTGACGAGATCATCGAGTTCGCTGAGCTCAAAGACTTCGTTGACATGCCGCTGAAGAACTTCTCTTCGGGTATGGTCGCGCGCATTGCCTTCGCTATCGCCACGATTACCGAGCCCGATATTCTCATCGTCGATGAGACGCTTTCTGTTGGCGATGTCTTTTTCCAGCAGAAGTGCGAGCGCCGCATTCAGCATTTTATTGAGAGCGGTGACGTCACGGTCTTGTTCGTTTCTCACTCCATGGAGCAGGTTGAGCGCATTTGCCAGCGTGCTGTTTGGATCGAGAAGGGCGACCTGCGTATGGATGGCCCCGTGGATGAGGTCTGCAAGGCATACCACGACCAGTTCAAGTAGGTTATAATTTATTGGCCGTGTGAACTTGTACTCGCGGCTTTATGCTCCATTAGCTCAGTTGGATAGAGCAGGGGACTTCTAATCCCAAGGTCGACGGTTCGAATCCGCCATGGAGCACCAGAGAGTTTTTGAAGACCCGGTTATTGTGCCGGGTCTTTGCTTTTTGGGACGCGTGCGCGTGCAGTGCTCCCTCAACAATAAGTCCGATGCAGCGATGCTGCATCGGACTTATTACATCCCGGAATGGCTATCAGCCTTTGGCTGTTGGGCTCTTACGCCACCGTGGGCTCCACGCCAAGCTCGTTGCGGACGAGCTCGAAGGCGGCGGCGATGGCCTTGTCCATGTCGTAGTACTTGTAGCCGCCCAGGCGACCGGCAAAGATCACGTCGCCCTCCTGCGCCGCCAGCTCCTCGTACTGCTTGTACAGGGCCTCGTTCTTGGCGTCGTTGATGGGGTAGTAGGGCTCGTCGCCGGGCTTCCAGTCGGCCGGGTACTCGCGCGTGATGACGGTCTTGTCCTGCGTGCCGAACTCAAAGTGCTTGTGCTCGATGATGCGGGTGTAGGGGATCTCGCGCTCGGTGTAGTTGACCACGGCAACGCCTTGGTGGTCCTGCTCGTCGAGCGTCTCGGTCTCAAAGCGCAGGCTGCGGTACTCGAGCGTGCCCAGCTTAAAGTCGTAGAACGCGTCGATGGGGCCGCAGTAGATCGTCTTGGCGGCGATATCGGGCTCGGCGGCGATCAGCTCCTTGTACTCCACGCCGCAGCGCACCTCTACGCCCTCGAGCATGTTGGCGACCATCCTGGTGTAGCCGCCCATGGGGATGCCCTGGTAGCGGTCGTTGAAGTAGTTGTTGTCGTAGGTGAAACGGCAGGGGAGGCGCTTGATGATGCTCGCGGGCAGGTCCTTGCAGTCGCGGCCCCACTGCTTCTCGGTGTAGCCCTTCACGAGCGTCTCGAAGATGTCGCGGCCGACGAACGACAGCGCCTGCTCCTCGAGGTTCTGCGGCTCGCCGATGTTCTCGGCGGCCACCTGCTCGGCGATCTTGGCCTTGGCGTCCGCCGGCGTGACGACGCCCGGCCACATCTTGGCGAAGGTGTTCATGTTGAAGGGCATGTTGTACATGTTGCCGTGGAAGTTGGCGACCGGCGAGTTGACGTAGTTGTTGAACTCGGCGAAGCGGTTGACGTAGTCCCAGACGTCCTTCATAGAGGTGTGGAAGATATGTGCGCCGTAGCGGTGGACCTGGATGCCCTCAACGTTCTCGGTGTAGATGTTGCCGGCAATGTGGTCGCGGCGATCGATGACTAGGACCGACTTGCCGGCGCGTTTGGCGGCATTGGCAAAGACAGCGCCCGAAAGGCCGGCGCCGACAACGAGGTAATCGTACTGGGACATGGATATGCTCCTTTGTATGTCAATTGGACAGTTACTTTAGATTTGGGGCAAACATGCCTGATGTGTTCGTCCCAGGGATTAGTGTAGCAGACGCTCCCTCACCAGCTCCAGCGCGTGAGCGTAGCCCTGCAGGCCCTCGCCGGTGATGGTGGCGAAGCAGGCCAGGCGGGCGTAGCTTACCTGGCGGAAGTCCTCGCGCGTCTCGACGGCGCTGATGTGGACCTCAACGGCGGGGATGGCGACGGCTTTGAGCGCGTCCAGGATGGCTACGCTGGTGTGAGTGTAGGCCGCCGGGTTGATGACGATGCCGTCGACCTTGCCGTAAGCCTCCTGGATCTTGTCGACGATGCTGCCCTCGTGGTTGGACTGGAACACCTCGATTTCGTCAAAACCCTGTGCAGCGCCCGCCTCCTGGCAGATCTGGACCAGGCGGTCGTAGTTGTCGCTGCCGTAGATGCCCGGCTCGCGAATACCGAGCATGTTGAGGTTGGGGCCGTTGATGACGAGTGCTTTCATGGTTGCTTCCTTTGGAGTTGGTCGACTTGGAGAGGAGGAATGAAAAACCACCACAAAGGTGCCTGTCCCCTTTGTGGTGGTTTTTGTTAGAGAGCGGGTGGGAGGGTGTCGAGGACGGCGCGGGCGGTGTTGGCGGCGCAGTCGCGTGAGTCGATGATGTAGTCGGCCCAGGCGCGGTAGCGCGGCATGCGCTGCTCGGCGAGCTTATCGATGCCATCGCGGGCGGTGATAGGGCGTCCCTTATGGGCGAGTTCGTCGAGCTTGCGGTTGAGCATCACGATCTGGCTGTTCTGGTGCAGCAGCGGGTAGTTCTCGTCTCGCGCGACCACGCCGCCGCCCGTGGAGAGCACCAGGCCGCTGCGCTTGGAGATGTCGGCCAGCTCCGCCGTCTCCTGCTCGCGGAAGGCCGCCTCGCCGCGCTCGACGATAAAGTCGGCGCAAGGCATCCCCAGGCGCTCCTCGAGGGCGCGATCGAGGTCGATGTGCTCGTGGCCCGTGAGCTGGGCGATCTGCTCGCCTACACGGGTCTTGCCCGAACCCGGCATGCCAATCAGCGCGATATTCTGCTCGCGGTGGGACAGCCGCTCCGTCACATCCAGGATACGCTCGCGTGGGGTGGCTTGGCCGGTGTAACGCTCGACAGCTTGTGCTGCTTGTGCCACAAGCATGAGCAGGCCGCCGATGCAGGGAATGCCGCGGCGCTCGGCCTCGAGCATCAGGCCCGTGCGGGCGGGGTTGTAGACAATGTCGATGACGCCTTCGAGTGCATCGAGCCCTTCGAGCGTGCAAGGCGCGTCGGGGCAGTGGGGGAACATACCGGCAGGCGTGCAGTTGACGAGTAAGGCGGTGTCGGACTGCTGCGCGATGTTGCCGTAGTTGACCTCGCTCGTGCGACCCACGGGCACAACGATGGCGCCTAGATCTCCCAGCACCATACTTGCCGTGGTGCCGGCGCCGCCGGTGGCTCCGAGCACGAGGGCCTTCTTGCCGGTAACCTCAACCCCCAACTCCTCGACCAGGCACTGAAAACCGAAGTAGTCGGTGTTGTCGCCGCGCAGGCGGCCGTCGGCTAGGCGCGTGATGGTGTTGACGTTGCCCATGCGCTCGGCGAGCGGGCTCAGCTCGTCCAGGTAGTTCATGACGGCGCGTTTGTAGGGGATGGTCACGTTGGTGCCTTCCCACTCGTTGCCGGTCATAAAGGCCGCGAGGTCCTCGGGCTCGCGCTCAAATCGCACGTACTCGAGCCCAGCGAGCTCTTTGTAGATGGTCGGGGTGTAGCTGTGGCCCAGCACGCGGCCCAGCACGCCGTAGGGGCGGGTTGCGGCGGTATCGGTCATCTAGAGCACCTCCGTGTAGCTACCAAAGTAGGTAAAGCTCTCGCACACGTCGTCGATGGAATCGAGCAGGTCGTCGAGGGCCTTGCTGCCAAAGGGGCAGTCCAGATCAAAGTAGAACATAAACTCAAAGTCGCGGCCGGGGATGGGGCGGCTCTCGAGCTTGATGAGGTTGATGTTGAGTGCGTAGAAGCGCTCGAGCACGCGATAGAGGGCGCCTGGCTCGTTGGCCGTGGTGATCATGAGCGAGGTACGGTTGGCACCGGGATAGACGCGCGGTTCGCGACTGATGACGACGAAGCGCGTGTAGTTGTTGTCCGAGTCCTGGATGTTGGGCTCCAGCACCTCCAGGCCATACAGCTCGGCACAGCTGCGCGAGGCGATGGCGGCGACATCGGTGCGCTCGGAGTTGGCGACCATCTCGGCCGACATAGCGGTGTTGGGGTACTTGGTGGCATGCAGTCCGTGGCCCTCGATAAAGCCGGCGCACTGGGCAATGGCTTGGCCGTGGCTGTAGACCTCGCGCACGTCGGCGAGCTTGGTGCCGGGTTTGACGAGTAAGTTGTGATCGATCTTGAGGCGCAGCGAGCGCACGATATGGAAGTCGAACTGTGCAAGCAGGTCGTAGACGGCGTTGACCGATCCGGCAGTTGAGTTTTCGATGGGCAACACGCCAAACTCGCAGAAGCCGTCGCGTATGGCGCGCATAACGCCCTCGAAGGTCTCAAAGAAGGCGATATCGGGCACGTCGAAGAGCTTACACGCGGCGATCTGGCTGTAGGCGCCCTCAACGCCCTGGCAGGCAACGGTAGCCGTCTGGGGGAAGGGCGTGTCAAAGGCTGCGGCCGTGGCACGGGCTTTTTGCGACACCGTTATGCCCTTGAGCTCGTTGATGTAGCGCTGCTGCTCGGCCTTGCTCATGCTCATGAGGAGGCGGAACAGGGTGATGGTCTGGGCCTCGTAGCGCTCGGGTGCGCGGCTGGCGAGGTTGTTGAGTTTGGAGCGCTCGCGGGCGGGGTCAAAGACGGCCTTGCCCATCTCGATCTTGGATTTGGCGACTTCGGTGGCAATGTCCATGCGCTCGATAAAGCTATCGAGGAGCGTGGTATCGATGCCGTCGATGGCCTGGCGAATATCGGCAAGGTCCATGGAGGCCCCTTTCACGTAACGGCTGAGTTGACAGGCAACCCAGGTGAGGCGGGTTAGAGCTGGGCGGCGTCCTCGAGGAGGGCGTCCCAGATGGCGAGGGCGGCGGCTGCTTCGGCTACGGGGACGGCGCGCGGGACGATGCAGGGATCGTGGCGGCCGTGGACCGAGAGCTCGGCATTTTCCATGGCGTCCATGTCCACGGTCTGTTGCTCGCGACCGATGGAGGGCGTCGGCTTTACGGCCATCCGCCACATGACGGGTGCGCCCGTGGAAATGCCGCCCAGGATGCCGCCGGCGTTATTGGACTCGACCGCAATCTCGCCGGTCTCGGCATCAACGCGATACGGATCGTTGTTCTCGCTGCCGCGCATGGCGGCCACGGCAAAGCCCATGCCAAACTCCACACCCTTTACGGCGGGAATGCCAAACGCGATCTGCGCTATGCGGTTCTCGATACCGTCGAACATGGGGTCGCCGATGCCCGCGGGAAGCCCGTAGATGCCGCACTCCACGATGCCGCCGATACTGTCGAGCTCGTCGCGCGCGGCTAGGATCTCCTCGCGCATGCGGTCGGCTGCGGCGGCGTCAATGCAGGGCAGATCGTTCGTGAGGATCGCCTTGCGGTCGGCCTCGCGATAGACCATGTCGTCCATGGGCAGGTCGGAGATGCCGCCGATCTGCGCGACGTGCGCCATGACCTTGATGCCACGGGCCTCGAGTGCCTGCAGCGCAATACCGCCGGCGATGCACAAGGGGGCCGTCAGGCGGCCGGAGAAGTGTCCGCCGCCGGCGACGTCGTGCATGTTGTGGTACTTCACGCGCGCGGGAAAGTCTGCGTGCCCTGGGCGGGGCTTGCTGCGCAGCTCGGAATAGTCCTTGGAGCGCGTGTTGGTGTTTTCGATAATTGCTGCGATGGGTGCGCCAGTGGTGTGTCCGTCGACCACACCGGCAATGATATGCGCGGCGTCGGCCTCGTGGCGCTTGGTTGCGGTCTCGTCGCGACCGGGGGCACGACGGTCCAAAAAGGCCTGTAGCTGCTCCTGGTCAACGGCAATACCGGCAGGAATGCCGTCGAGTGAGCAGCCGATAGCGGGGGAGTGCGACTGGCCAAAGATACTCAGATGCAAGACGTTGCCAAAGGTCGAGGACATGCTATTCCTCCTCGAGCGTGACCTTGCCGCCCAACAGGCGGTAGTGGTCAAAGAAATCGGGATAGGACTTGTTGACGGCCTCGGCGCCGTGGATCACAACTTCGCCAGTGGCGCGGCTCGCGGCGATGGCGGCCATCATGGCGATGCGGTGGTCGTTGTGCGAATCGACCTCGCCGCCGGTAAAGGCGTCAACACCCTTGATGATGAGGTCATCGCCGGCAATGCGCACCTGTGCACCCAGTGCGGTGAGCTCGCGGGTGGTGGTGGCTAGACGGTCAGATTCCTTGATGCGCAGGCGGGCGCAATCGCGGATGAACGTGCGGCCTTGCGCCAGCGATGCCACGGCAGAGATAACGGGCACCAAGTCGGGGATGTCGTGCGCGCTCATCTCAAAGCCGGCGAGCTTGTCGGACTGCACGGTGGCGGCGTTGGTGGAGCGCACGATGCGGGCGCCAAAGCGCGAGAGCGCGGCAAGCACGTTGCGGTCGCCTTGCGCAGAGCTGAGCGACACGCCCTCGACGGTGATGGGGTCGGTACCGATGGCGCCGGCACACAGCCAAAAGGCGGCGTTGGACCAGTCGCCCTCGACAGCAACGTTGCCTGGAGTGCGGTACGAGCCGCTGTCCAGGCGGAAGTTCGTGATCTCGGGCTGGCCGTCCTTGGCGGGGATACGCTCGACGTTGACCTCGACGCCGAAGGCCTTCATGGCCTGGATGGTCAGGTTGATATAGGGGCGGCTCTCGATAAGGCCGGTTACCTGCACGCAGGAGGGCTGGGCCAAAAGCGGGGCTGCCAGCAGCAAGCCGGAGATGTACTGCGAGCTCACATTGCCCGGCAGGATAAAGGTGCCCGGGCGCATGCGGCCGCTTGTCTTGAGCGGGAAGCCGCCCAGACCCTGCAGGTCGCAGCCGGCGGCAATGATCTCGTCGGAGAGCGGGGAGAGGGGGCGTGCGCCCAGGCGGCCCTGGCCCACAAAGGTGGCCTCTGCCCCCAGCGCGCAGGCGACGGGCAGCATAAAGCGGAGCGTGGAGCCGCTCTCGCCGCAGTCGAGCGTGCCGCCCGCAAGTGCCTTGAGCAGGCCAAACTCAATACTCTTCATGGTGGGATGGACTTGGAACCCGTCCTCGACGGTCTCGATGCGGGCACCCAGGGCCGTGAGGCAGCGCACCGTGGCCTCGATATCGGCGCAGGTGGTGTTGCAAGTGACGTGCGTCTCGCCGTTGGCGAGTGCGGCACAGATGATGAGGCGGTGCGCCATCGACTTGGACGCGATGGCGGGAACGGTGCCCTTGAGCGGGGAGGGGGTGATGCGGGCTAGCATACGGATGCGTCTCCCTTCTGGCCGAGGCCCTCGGCAATTAAATCATGGAAGGTGGAAAGCGGCGTGCGGTCGATGCTGCAGCGGCCAATACCGTGCGGAATCACCAGATCGATGGTGTCACCGGCGCGTTTTTTGTCGTGCAGCGCCTCGGCAAAGATGGCGTCGGCCGAAAGCTCACAGCGGGTCTTGAGGCCATGACGGGCGCAGAGCTCCTCGATGCGACCGGGCAGCTCGGCATCGCAAATGCCGTGCAGGGCTGCGGCACGCGTGATGATGCCCATGCCGATCGACACGCAGTTGCCGTGTCCCAGCTCAAAGTGCTCGCAGGCCTCGACGGCATGTCCGGCGCTGTGTCCAAAGTTGAGGAGCTTGCGCTGGTTGGTCTCGCGTTCGTCGGCAACGACCACGGCGCGCTTAATGTCGATATTGCGGGCGATTATGAGCGCCACGCGGGCCACGTCGCGGTTCAGCAGCTCAAGCGTGAGCGGGGTCTTCTCCAGCTCGGCGAAGAGCTCGGGGTCGGCGATCACGGCGTGCTTGACGACTTCGCCGCAGCCGTCGGCGAACTGCTCGGGCGTGAGGGTGGCAAGGCATCCCACGTCAGCGATGACAACACTTGGCTGCCAAAAGGCGCCAGCTAGGTTCTTGCCGGCAGCCAGGTCGATGGCCGTCTTGCCGCCCACCGACGAGTCCACCATAGCGAGCAGACTCGTGGGGATCTGCACAAACTTGCAGCCGCGCATGTAGGTGGCGGCCACAAAGCCAGCCACGTCGCCCACGACGCCGCCGCCGAGTGCCACGATCACGTCGGAGCGCGAAAGCTCGTGCTCGGCTACAAACTCAAGAATGGCAACGTAGGTCTCGGCGCGCTTGTGTACCTCGCCGGCCTCGAAGGTGCAAATGCTTACCTCATAGCCTGACGCCTCCAGGCTCTGCTTAACGGGCATCTGGTAGAGCGGGCCCACGTTGGTGTCCGTCACGATGACGGCGCGGGTGCCTCCGGCGGTGGCGCGAACGAGTGGCCCTGCCTGCTCCAGCAAAAACGTGCCCACGTGTACCTGGTAGGGGCGTGCGGTGTCGATATCGATGGTAATCGCCATAAGCTATGGTCCTTTCGACCTGGCGTGATAGGTGGTCTAGTGGGCGCTCTCGTCGTCGAGTGCGCGCTTGATGCGATCGCCCTCGGCAAGGAGATTCTCAAGATAACGCTGGTCGCGGTTCTTGAGCGCACGGCTGTAGGCGCCGAGCGAATCGATCAGATGGTCGATCTCGAAGGCGAGAGCGTCGGCGTCGTCAATCATGAGCTCGGACCACATCTGCGGGTTGAGGTGGGCCACGCGCGTGAGGTCGCGGTAGCTACCGGCAGAGAAGCCGTGGTGGACCTGGGCGGTGGGGCTCTTTACGTAGGCGTTGGACACCACGTGCGCGAGCTGGCTCGTAAAGGCGATCACGCGGTCGTGCTCGGTGGCGGTGGTCACGCTGAACTTGCCAAACCCCAAGGGACGCACCATCTCGCGAACCTGGCCCAAGAGCTCCAGCTTAAGAGCATCGTCTACCGCAGGCGGAACGAGCACGAGCGGTGCGCCCTGGAACAGGTCGGCGCTGGAATGGGCGTAGCCCGAGAACTGGGTGCCCGCCATGGGGTGTGCGCCCACAAAGTAAAAGCCGTGCTCTCGTGCGAGCTCAAAGGCCCGCTCACACACGATGCCCTTCACACCCACGGTGTCGATCACCACGGGGCCCATGATGGCATCGGTGTCGGTGGCGTCGGCGAGCGCCTGAGCGTGGGCCTCGAGCCACTCGATGCATCCTTTAGGATAGCAGGCAAGGACGATGATGTCGCACTCGCCGAGCGTCTCGTCGTTGAGCTCGCCGGCGACGGTACCCATGCTGGCGGCCGTCATCACGTCATCGTCGGGGTCCCAGGCAAGCACGCGAACGCCCGCCTGCGCATAGCCGCGGGCAAAGCTGCCGCCGATGAGGCCCAGGCCCACGATGCCGGCGCACTTGGGTCCACCCTGGTTGACGCGTGCGTTTCTCACCGTACCCATGGGTTACTCCTGAACGGTCTCTTGGCAGACGACCTCGCGGATGGCGCGGATGCGGCGCATGGTGTCGTCGAACTGGTCGGGGGTGAGGGCCTGAGCACCGTCGGACCAAGCGTGGCTCGGGTCGTCGTGGACCTCGATCTCCAGACCGTTGGCGCCGCAGGCAGTCGCGGCGAGCGCCATGGGCTCGACATAGCGGGTGTAGCCGGTGGCGTGGCTGGGGTCGGCGACGACGGGCAGGTGCGATAGGTGGTGCAGCACCGGCACGGCGTTGAGGTCGAAGGTGTTGCGGGTGCGGGTCTCGAAGGTGCGAATGCCGCGCTCGCACAGGATGACGTTGTCGTTGCCCTCGCTCATGATGTACTCGGCAGCCATGAGCAACTCGTCGACGGTGCCGGACATGCCGCGCTTGAGCAGGACCGGGGTCTTGGTCTTGCCGACCTCCTTGAGCAGGGGGAAGTTCTGCGCGTTGCGGGCGCCGATCTGCATGACGTCGATCTTCTTATCCAAGAAGACCTGCACGTCGCGCGGGTCCATGATCTCGGTGACGATCGGCATGTCGAGCTCGGCGGATGCCTCGCATAGCAGGTCCAGGCCGGCGGGACCCATGCCCTGGTAGGCGTAAGGGGAGGTGCGGGGCTTGTAGGCGCCACCGCGCAGCATCGTGGCGCCGGCGGCCTTTACGCGGCGTGCGATGCGAATGAGGTTTTCGCCCTCGACGGAGCAGGGTCCGGCGATGACCTGGAACTGGTCGCCGCCGATCTTGACGCCGTGGCCGCAGTCGATGACGGAGTCCTCAGGGTGGAACTTGCGGTTGGCACGCTTAAAGGGCTCGGAGACGCGCTGCACGCGCTCGACGACATCCATGGACTCGAGCAAGAACGGGTCGATCTTGGTCGTATCGCCCACCAGGCCGATGATGGTCTCGTTCTCGCCGCGCGAGACGTCGGTCTTGAGACCCTTCTTCTCAATCCAGCTGACGATATGGCCGACGGCCTCGTCGCTGGCGCTCTGCTTTAAAATCGCAATCATGGTGTGCCTCTCACCTCGATGGATAGCTCTTGCAAAAACGGCCCGCATCGCGAGCCGTTATATATGTGCATGAGAGTTTATACTAATTGTTTCACTTTTGCGTTCTAAGGTGAGCCTCTGCGCCGTGTCTCCCACGTAATTGCAAAGCTTTTTCTATTCTTTTGTTAGCCCGTGGCGCACTTGGGTATAATGCCAACCGTTCGCCCTATTAGCTCAGGGGATTAGAGCGTCTGCCTCCGGAGCAGAAGGCCGTTGGTTCGAATCCAACATGGGGCACCCTCGAACGTAAGACCGTCCGAACCTCGCATGGTCCGGGCGGTTTTCTTATACCGACGCGACGTGATGGGACAAGGTATGGCAGCAACGGATATCGAGCACGGACTCTCGACCGCCGAGGTCGAGGAGCGCATCGCCGCCGGTAAGATCAACCGCAACATGGAACTCAAGACCAAGTCGGTCCGCGAGCTCATCATCGAGAACCTCTGCACGCTGTTTAACTTGATCAACGTGGTCTTGGCGATTTTGGTGTTGCTGACCGGTTCGTTTAAGAACCTGACGTTCCTGTTCGTGGTGTTCTTGAACACGGCAATTGGCGTCATCCAGTCCATGCGCTCCAAGCGGATGGTCGATAAGCTTACGCTGCTCACCTCTAAGAAGGCCATCGCGGTGCGCGACGGCGCCGAGGTAGAGCTCGACCTGGACCAGATCGTGCTCGACGATATCATTCGCCTGGGGCGCGGCGACCAGATTCCCGCCGACGCCGTGGTGGTTTCGGGTGAGGCACTCGTGAACGAGAGCCTGCTGACGGGCGAGAGCGATCTCATCAAAAAGCAGCCCGGCTCCGAGCTCATGAGCGGCAGCTTTATCGACTCGGGCCTGCTGCGCGCCCGCGTGATCCATGTTGGCGCCGACAACTACGTGGCCAAGATCAACAACGAGGCCAAGTACGTCAAAAAGGTCAATTCCGAGATCATGAACGCGCTCAACGCCATCGTGCGCTTTGCGAGCCTCATTATGATTCCGCTCGGCCTGGCGCTCTTTGCCTCGAGTGTGAGCGAGCTGTGGGATGCCGCCGGTACGCCGGGCGATAGCGCGCTTTCGTGGTGTTTTTCCGAGCTGCTTGCCGGTCGCGTGCCTTCGTCGGCGCTGCTGTCTACGGTGGGCGCTCTTTTGGGCATGATTCCGCAGGGCCTGGTGCTGCTGACTTCGTCGGTGCTTGCCATCGCCACGGTGCGCCTGGCGCGCCGCAAGGTACTCGCGCAGCAGCTCTACTGTATCGAGACGCTCGCGCGCGTCGACGTGCTGTGCCTGGACAAGACGGGCACCATTACCTCGGGCCGTATGGAGGTCGAGGGTACCTACCCGCTGCCTGTTGAGGGCGTTGGCTTTGGCGCGGACTCGGACGAGGCAGCTGTCCCCGTCGAGACCACGGTCCTCGATTTTGCGCTTGCCAACGTAGCGCGTGCCACCTCGGCAGACGCCAACGAGACCTGTCAGGCGCTGCTCAACTACTACGCCGACCGCCCGGTCGAGGTGTCCGAGCCGCTGGCGGTCATTCCGTTCTCGTCGTCTAAAAAGTGGAGCGGCGCCTCGTTTGCGCAGGGCTCCTATGTGATGGGCGCAGCGCAATTTGTGCTTTCGGCGCGCGCCTTTGCGCAGGTCGAGAACCGTGTGGCCGAGCTTGCCGACACCTGCCGCGTGCTTGTGGTGGCCCGTGTGGACGGCTTTACGCCCGACGGCGATATGGCGGGCGAGGCCGAGCCCGTGGGCTTTGTGACCATTCGCGATGAGATTCGCACTTCGGCCGCCGAGACCATCGGCTACTTTAACGAGCAGGGCGTGACCCTCAACGTGATCAGCGGCGACGACCCGCGCACGGTGTCGTCGATCGCGCGCGTGGTGGGCGTTCCGGGGGCCGATGCCTACGTCGACGCCACGACGCTCGATACGCCGTCCAAGATTGATGCGGCGGTGGACCGCTATCACGTCTTTGGCCGCGTGACCCCGCAACAGAAGCGCGAGCTCGTGCAGGCGCTCAAGCGTCGCGACCATACCGTTGCCATGACGGGCGACGGCGTCAACGACGTGCTGGCGCTCAAGGAGGCAGACTGCTCCGTGGCCATGGCCGCCGGCTCCGATGCCGCGCGCAACGTGGCCGAGATCGTGCTGGTCGACAATGATTTTGCCTCGATGCCCGCCGTGGTGGCCGAGGGCCGTCGCTCCATCAACAACTTGCAGCGCTCTGCGGCGCTGTTTCTGACCAAGACGCTGTTCTCGATGGGCTTGGCGGCTCTGTGCATCGCGTTTCCGCCGTATCCCTTTGAGCCGATTCAGATGACACTCATCAACTTCTTCTGCATCGGCGCGCCGGGCTTTGTGCTGGGTTTGGAGCCCAACAACGCCCGCGTGAAGGGGTCATTCTTGACCAACGTGCTCAAACGTGCGCTGCCGGCGTCGCTGGCGGTCATTATGGCTGCGGCGCTCGATATCTTTGTGGCGCGCGTGTTCGGCTTTAATCAGCTCACGCTTTCGACCATGTGCCTGCTTACGTCGTGCGCGGCGAGCGTGAGCCTGATCTGGCGCATCTCGCAGCCGCTCACACCCTTGCGCGTGGTGCTCTTTGTATTTGTTGTCGTCGGCATCCTGGCGGGTGTTATCGGATTCCCGGAGCTGCTGTCCATCGCCAACCTGTCGATGGGCGAGGCCGTTATCTTACTGGCGATCGTCGTCTTTACCTGCACGGCGTTCTTTAAGCTCGCCACGATGATGGATTCGCTCGAGCCGCGTCGTCGCCATGCTGCCACCGGCTTTGGCCGTGGCGTTCGCGTCCGTCTGGGTCGCGGTGGCGGCAAGGTGAGCTCGACGGGTTCAACTGCCCAGCGTTTTGCCAAGCGCGTCGCCGCCGATATGGCGCAGCGCCGTGAGGAGCGCACCGCTCGCGAGGCCGAGGTTCGCGCGCTCGAGGGTGTGGAAAAGGCCCAGCCCAAGAAAAAGAAGGGCACGGGCGTCACTCGCTCGCGTGTGACCAAATCGGCCCAAGGCATCAAGGTCTCGATGCCCAGCAAGAAGAAAAAGCCCGCAAATAAAGCCTAGCTTCAGCCGCCCGGGGGATGATTTTCTAATCCCCGTCCCAGAAAAATCATCCCTCCACAAAGACTACCCTGGCGATGTTGAATTGGTGCCTTGCTCCTGTGGGGGCGTGGCGATGTTATGCTCTAACCTCGACTGTATGAATTGCTCCGAAAAGAGGAAGCCGTGATCTGCCCGCATTGCCTTAAGACCATAGAGGACGGCGCCTCGTTCTGCCCCTATTGCAACGCATACGTTGGTCCGGGCGACGGTCCCGAGCATACCGAGTTCGTATTCTGCGATGGTTGTGGCGCACGCCTGTCCCCGCATGATCGCACCTGTCCCAAGTGCGGGCGCCCCGCCCCGGGCATCCTTTCCAAAGACGCGGCCGCATCCGATTTGGCGGCAGGCCGCACGGCCGGCTTCCCGCGCTTGACGCAGGAGCAGATCGATACTGAGGTGCCCCATGCGCCGGCCTCTGCCGCCGCGGTGCTCTCGGATGCCGCCGATCCCAACGAGACCTGCGTGCTGCCGGCCTTCGACAAGGATTTTGGCATCCCCAAGGTCGATATCCCCACACCGGTGTCCCTGCGCGATGATGTCCAGCCCAAAAAGCAAAAGGCCAAGCGCAAGGTCCATCCCGACGAGGATGCCTATCACAAGCACAAGCGCCATATCCCCAAACCGCTTATCGTCATCGCGGTGCTCGCCGCCGTGTGCGGTGGTGCGTATTGGTTTGTGACTGCCGATCCTATGGGCGTCATGCCCGGCTTCTACGACCAGTTTGGCCAGGCCGCCAAGACCACCTTCCCGTCGCGCCAAAAGGGCGAGGCCACCGAGAAAGAGTCCAAGCAAGAGGATGCGTCCGAGGTCGTTCAGGAGGAGACCGTCTTAACCGACGACCAGCTCTACGCCAGGCTCGACGGCCTGTACCAGACCATCGTGTCGTACAGCGACGATGATCAGATCGGCGAGGTCATCGATTCGTTTAATAACGGCTATCTGCGTACGCCGCTCTCCACCCGCCAGGAGCTGTCGCAGAGCGCTTATGCCCTGCGCGATCAGATTAAAAAGACCCAGGATGAGCTCAATAACCTCAAGGTTCAGGACGACACCGTCTATGCGGAGGACATCGATCATCTAAAGCAGCTTGCCCAGTGGATGTACGAGCGTGTCGACGTGATCTGCCAGAGCTGGGATATCTCGCTGTCCATTCCCGACGGCGAGTCGCTGAGCGCCCGTCAGAGCGAGATCCTGGCGCCCATCGCACAAGGCGGCAACAGCGCGCTTAACCAGTACGACGCCAACGTGAGCGCATGGAGACCGCAGCAACGTTCGTAATTTGTTGCCCTCCGGCGGCATAACCTGCGTGCGCAATTGATGGAAGCCCGTGCTTATTGCTACAATTTGACCAAATATGCTTTAAACGCACGAGGAAGGAACCACATGTTTGGTTTTAAGAAAGAGCTCTACACGCCCGAGTATCAGCTTGCCGGCGATGAGTGCGCGGTGATCGAGACGTCGAAGGGCACCATCAAGGTCAAGTTTGACGGCGAGGGCGCCCCCATCCACGTGGCGAACTTCTGCGAGCTTTCCACGATGGGTTTTTACGACGGCCTTAAGTTCCATCGCTATGTGCCCGGTTTTGTGATCCAGGGCGGCGACCCCAATACCCGCGATATGTCCGGCGCCGATGTCGCCGCCGGCCTTGAGGGCCCCGACGGCATGCCCGGTACCGGTGGCCCCGGCTACTGCATCAAGGGCGAGTTCGCTACCAACCCGCGTAACAGCCACGTCGACGGCGCGCTTGCCATGGCACGTTCCATGGATCCCGATTCCGCAGGTTCGCAGTTCTACTTCTGCCTGGGTGCCCAGCACAACCTCGACTCCGGCTATACCGTCTTTGGCACCACGGTCGAGGGCCTCGACGTCATCTCGCAGCTGCGTGCCGGTGACGAGATCGTCCATGTCGAGATCGTTCACGAGTAAAGGGGACTTCCTTGAATAGCCAGCTGATCCAACAGGGCCGCGCCGCTTATCGCGCGGGTGATTATTCCGCTGCCGCCCAGATGCTCGGTGCGGCAAAGACCCCCGGTGAGATTATGGGCGAGGCCGACCATCTGCGCGGCAACGCCTTGATGCACTTGGGCATGTATGCCGAGGCCGCCGAGGCCTACGCCGCCGCCCTTAACGACGGTACCTATGGCAAGCGCGGCGCGCTGCTTACCAACCGCGGCAAGGCGCTTGCTGCCGTGGGTGACTATGTGACCGCAGCCCAGGCTTTCTCCGCTGCAACGCAGGATGCATCCTATGCCACGCCGTTTAAGGCCTATCTGGGTCTGGGCAACGCCCTGTTCCAGTCGGGCGATTATGCCAATGCCGGCACCGCCTTCCGTCAGGCTGCCATCGATGGCGCCAACCCGGCTCCCGCCGCCGCCCTCGGCGATCTTGGCCGCTGCTTCATTAAGCTCGGCCGTCCGGCAGACGCCGTAGAGACCTACCGCACGGCCATTGACTTTGCCGGTCCGCGCGACGACACACGTGCGCTTAACGCCGGTATGGGCGAGGCGCTCTCTGCCGCCGGTCGCCCCTCTGACGCGCTCGATGCCTTTAACGCCGCCACCGCCGATGGCATCTACCAGCTCACGCCCGAGCAGGCCGACGAGCTTGCCCGCGTGCACGATTCCCTCGCCGCGCTTTCGGCCCAGACGGCCATGGCCACGGCGCCGGCTCCCGCGATGGATGCTCCCGCCGTCGACCCGCTCGACCCCACGGGTGCTACCGGTCAATTTATGCCCGACCCCTCGGACACCGGCTTCTTCACCCTGTCCGAGTCCGAGATGGTTCAGCAGGACCGCAAGGAGGCCAAGGTCCGTCGTCGCCATCGCCACACGGGCCTCAAGGTTTTCTTGGTGTTGCTTCTGCTGATCGTCATTGCCGCAGGCGGTCTTGGCTTCGCCTACACGCGCGGCCTGGGCTTTCCCTCGCAGGAGTCTGTTGTCACCGACCTGTTCCAGGCTGCCGGTGACGGCGATACCGCCAAGGCTGAGTCCTGTCTGGCCTCCAGCCTGTCCGAGGACGCCAAGGCGATGATCGTTTCCTCGATCCCGCAGGGCGCCACCGTCTCCATCGAGGGCATGGACCAGTCTATGACCGAGACCACCGCCAAGGTCAAGGCGTCGCTGTCCAAGGGCGGCGAGCAAGAGTACACCGTCAAGTTCGTGCGCTCCGACAACCATATCGGTTGGGCCGTCTCCTCGCTCGACATCGATCTCTCGGCCGCTGACAACCAGTAGTGACCTTATGAGATTTGGCGCTGCCCGGTGCTTCACCGCAAGTGAGGTGCCGGGCTTGCGCTAGTATGATGGGCTAGTAGTTTTCCAGCAATCATCCAACACATCAGGAGTTGCGTTGTTTTCTTTGATGGATATGTTCTTCGGTAGCTATGCGGGCGATCTTGCCATCGACCTCGGCACCGCCAACACGCTTGTCTCCGTGCGCGGCAAGGGCATCGTCATTCGCGAGCCCTCCGTTGTCGCCATCGACAAGAACGATGAGCGCATCCTGGCTGTCGGTATCGAGGCAAAGCGCATGCTCGGCCGTACGCCCGGCAACATTGTGGCTGTGCGTCCCCTTAAGGACGGCGTTATCGCCGACTTTGACGTTACCGAGGCCATGCTTCGCTATTTTATCGACAAGGCGTCCGAGAAGCGCTATCCGTGGACCCCGCGTCCGCGCGTTGTCGTCTGCGTCCCCTCCGGTGTCACGTCGGTCGAGAAGCGCGCCGTTTTTGAGGCTACGATCCAGGCCGGTGCCCGCCAGGCATACCTGATCGAGGAGCCCATGGCCGCTGCCATCGGCGCCGACTTGCCTGTCGAGGAGCCCACTGGCTCCATGGTCATCGATATCGGTGGCGGTACCACCGAGGTCGCCGTTATCGCCATGGGCGGTATCGTCGTGTCGCAGTCCATCCGCATTGCCGGTGACGAGTTTGATCAGGCCATCCTTACCCACGTTCGCGATGCCTATAACCTGGCTATCGGCGAGCGCACGGCCGAGGACATCAAGATCAAGGTCGGTTCTGCCGTGCCGCTCAAGGACGAGCTCGACGTCGAGGTCAACGGCCGCGACGTGATCACGGGCCTGCCCAAGACCGTGCGCATCGAGAGTGAGGAGATTCGTCGCGCGCTCAACAAGCCGCTCGACGAGATGGCCAAGGCCGTCAAGGACGCCCTCGACGCCACGCCGCCCGATCTTGCCTCGGATCTTATGTACTACGGCATTTTGCTGACTGGTGGCGGCGCGCTGCTGCGCGGTCTCGACGTGCGTCTGCGCGACGAGACCGGCGTTTCGGTCAACGTCAGCCCTACGGCGCTCGACAACGTCGTCAACGGCTGCGCCCGCGTGCTCGAGGCCAACGCGTTTGACGGTGGCTTCGTCCAGACCAATGCTTAATTTCCAAAAGGTGGATTCCATTTGGCACGATCTTCGGGTTTCTCTTCAAATCTGAATACCAAGCGACAATCAACGGGTATGCGCCCGTTGATTGTTTTCAGCGTAATTTCGGTGCTGCTGCTCACGTTTTACATTCGCGAGGGCGAGGCGGGGCCGATTCATGCCGTGCGTTCGGGCGTGACGACGATTACCTCGCCGGTGCGTTTTGTGGGCTCGGCTGTGGCCGCGCCCTTTAACGCAATCGGAAACGTGTTCTCAAACCTTACGGCTTCGCAAGACACCCTCGACGAGCTTAAGAAGCAAAACGAGGTCCTGACGTCAAAGGTTGCTGAGCTCTCCGAGGCTCAAAAGACCGCCGAGCGACTCGAGAGCCTGGTCGGTCTGCAGTCGACCTACAACCTCAAGTCCACCGCGGCTCGCATTGTCGGCGCGTCGGGCGATGCCTGGACCTCGACCGTTACCATCGACAAAGGCTCTGCCGACGGTCTTACCATCAACATGCCCGTGACGAGTTCTGCCGGTGTCATCGGTCAGATTATTGAGGTTTCGGCCAAGACCTCCACCGTCCGCCTGATTAGTGATGAGAACTCGGGCGTGTCCGCCATGGTGCAGGATACGCGCGCTCAGGGTATGCTGCAGGGGCAGCCCGACGGTACCCTGCGCCTGGAGCACGTGAGTGTCGATTCCGACGTGAAGGTGGGCGACATCATCGTGACCTCGGGCATCGGCGGCGTATTCCCCAAGGGCCTGCCGCTCGGTACGGTCTCGTCGGTGGAGAAGTCTGCCAACGATGTGTACTACACCATCGTCGTGCGCGCCCAGACAACGGCCGAAAACAACGAGGAAGTGCTGGTCATTACGTCGCTGACCGATGAGCAGTCGGCTTCGGACGAGGATGTGAGCAGCGCCAACAGTACGCCGCAGGGCACCTCGCGCGATGCGGCCACCAAGTCCAAAGACGAAAGCTCGGATGAAAGCTCCGATGCGTCCGACACGACTGACTCGGGTTCGAGCGAATAGGGAGGCATGTCCATGGATCTACACGAACAGGGGACTGGCTCCCGCACTTTTGCGATTGCCGCCATTGTCTGCGTCCTGCTGCAGGCGGGCTTGGCGCCGCAGATCTCCATCGCGGGCGGTCGCGTCAACTTTATGATTATCCTGGTGTGCCTGAGTGTGTTTTCGGGCGATCCCACGCGGGCCGTCATCTGCGGTTTTTGCAGTGGCCTGTTCTACGACCTGTCGGCAGCCGTGCCGGTGGGCGTGATGTCGCTGTTGCTGACAGTGGGCAGCTTTGCCCTGACACACAGTGCCGCCGGTCAGACGGGCGGCACCCCGAGCGCTCGCGGCATCACGGTGGGCGCCTTTGCGCTTGCCATTAACGTGATCTACAGCATTATCTTGCTATTTATGGGACTGGAATCGAGTTTTGTCGTGGCGATCTTTGGACACGCCCTGCCGTCCTCGATTCTGACCGGTCTGGTCGCCGTTCCGTTTTTGATGTCCGGCGTCGCGCCACAGTCTGGCTATGGGTTCTCCGCGCGCGGTGGGCGTCAGACGGGTATGCGCTTTAAGCCCAAGACCCGTAAGCTCAAATAGGGGAGGTCTGTAGATGTCTTCCCAGTTGACGGTTGTTGTCGCCGGTATCGTGCTGGTCGTGGCCATTGTGGTCGCGCTGGTCATCATGCGCCGCGGCGACTCCCGCTTTACCTACGACACGCAGCACGGAACGGCCCCGCGCGCCACCGAGGGCGAGGGCAATACGGCCGCTACGGCCTTCAAGGGCCGCTTTTCCATCCTCACCGCGGGCGTGGGTGCGATGTTTGCCGCGCTTGCCGTTAAGCTGTGGGGCATGCAGATGGTCTCGTCGGACTACTACGACAAGCAGGCCAAGAGCAATCAGACCCGTACCGTTACCACGCCTGCCGTTCGTGGCCGCATCTTGGACCGCAACGGCGTCGCGCTGGTGCAAAACCGCCCCTCGCTCGCCGTCGTCGCCTATCGCGACCTTGCCGACGACAAGGTACTGGTGCGTCATCTTGCCAACGTGCTCGGCATGCCGTATATCGCGGTGCTGCGCAACATCCAGGACAATTTCGAAGGCGCGCAGAGCCTGCATACGATCGCGACTGACGTGCGCCGCTCCACTGTCGCCTACATTCAGGAGCACGCCGGTGAGTTTCCCGGCGTGAAGATCGCCGAGCGCACCGAGCGCCAATACCCGTATGGCGAGACCGCCTGCCATATCTTGGGCTATACCGGCACCATTACCTCCGAGCAGCTCGAGGCGCAGAACAGGAAGTCGTCGGACGGCAGCGATAGCGCGGCTGGCCAGATCTCGTATCAATCGGGCGATATTGTGGGCCAGGCGGGCGTAGAGATTTACTACGAAAATCTGCTGCAGGGCATTCGTGGTGAGCAGACCGTGAAAGTTGACGCCTCGGGTAACGTGACCGGTCAAGCCGGCGCCGTTCCCGCCAAGGCCGGTTCTGACATTAAGCTTACGCTCGATCTTAAGATTCAACAGGCCTGCGAGACGGCTCTGGCGAATGCCATTGAGCTTGCCAAGACCACGGGTCATAGCGATGCCGGCAACGGCGCCGTGGTGTGCCTCGATCCCAACAATGGTGAGATTCTGGGTATGGCGAGCGAGCCCAAGTTTGATCCGTCGGTGTTCATCGGCGGCGTTTCCAACGACGTGTGGACCGAGCTCAACGACGACAAGGGTTCGCATCCGCTGCTCAACCGCGCCATTAGCGGCCAGTATATGTCGGCTTCGACCATCAAGCCGCTCTCGGCTCTGGCCGGTCTTGAGTTTGGAACCTATACCTCAGGCCAGACCACGAACTGCACGGGCTATTGGACGGGCCTGGGCAAGTCATGGGGTAAGTACTGCTGGCTGCATTCCGGTCACGGCACTATGACGCTGCAATCCGGTATCGCCAACTCGTGCGACCCCGTGTTTTACGATATGGGTAAGGCGTTTTTCTACAACGACCAGCATCCCGAGGGTCTGCAAGAGGTCTTTCGCCGTTGGGGCCTGGGCAAGACCTGCGGCATCGATCTGCCAAGTGAGGGCACCGGTCGCATTCCTGACGCCAAGTGGAAAGAGTCCTACTTTACCGACGCCTCGGCCGAGGACCGCAAGTGGAATGCCGGCGATATGACTAACATCGCTATCGGCCAGGGCGACATTTTGGTGACGCCGCTGCAGATGGCGTGTGCCTACATGGGCCTTGCCAACGGCGGCAAACAGTATGTGCCGCATGTGTTCTTGTCTGCTGTCTCGCGTGATGGCGACGGCGATGCCTACAAGTACAACGGCAAGGGCAAAAAGAAGCGCCTTGAGGCTCAAATTAACAACGATGCTGATCTTGCGCTGGTCCGCAACGGCATGCACGATGTGATTTACTCGGCGTCGACTTCGACCGCCGCACACTTTAACTCCTTGACCCCCACGGTCTACGGCAAGTCCGGCACGGGCGAGAAGAGCGGCGAGGACGATTACGCGTGGTTTTGCGCCTACGCGCCGGCCGATGAGCCCAAGTACGTGATTGTCACTGTCTTGGAACAGGGCGGTGGTGGCTCCGATACCGCGCTGCACGTCGTGCGCGATGTCCTCGGTGCCATTTATGACGAGCCCGACACATCTTCTGCCACGGGCGATTCTTCGGTTCGATAGGAGGTTGCGATGGATTTTTCGCCGGCGGACCTGTTCCGCTCAACTAAAACCGGTTCCCGCAGCAGCCTGGACCGTGTCAACAAGCAGCTTTCGGCCTCGCGCGGCACGTTTCGCCAGAAGGTGCACATCGGCGTGCTGCTGGCAACCTTGGCACTCGTTGCCTATGGTGCCATCATCATTTGGTCGGCATCGCAGTTTAAGGCCGACGCCTCATTTTCGCGCCACCTGTTGGGCATCGGCATCGGTGCGGTGCTTGCGGTGCTCGTCTGGCGTACCGATCTGCGCGGCATCTCTAACTTCTCGACGGCGCTGCTCGTCATCGACCTCATTGTGATTTTCTCGCCCAAGATTCCGGGGCTGTCCTATACGGGCGGTCTGGGCATGACGGGCTGGATCAAGATTCCCGGTATCGGTCTTACCTTCCAGCCGGTCGAGCTCGCCAAGCTCATCACGATCTTCTTTATCGCCACGCTTGGTTCGCAGTACAACGGCCGCATCGATACCGCCCGCGACTACATTAAGCTCTGCGGCATGCTTTCCGTTCCGTTTTTGGCCGTCGTCGCTATGGGCGACCTGGGTTCGGGCTTGGTCGTGTTGGTGTCGGGTGCCGTTGTGATCTGCATGAGCGGTGCGCGCCGCGAATGGGTGCTGTCGACCTTGGCTCTGCTCGTGGGTTTGGTGGCGCTCATCCTGGCGCTCGATTCGGTGCTCGATTCTCTTTTGGGCCATGACGTTTTGATCAAGCAGTACCAGATGAACCGACTGACCGTCTTTATCGACCCCGATAATGCCGATTCGGACGATGCCTACAACTTGCAGCAATCGCTCATCGCGGTTGGATCGGGTGGCTTTTTCGGTAAAGGTCTGGGCCATGCGACGCAGTCTGCCGGTGGCTTTCTGCCCGAGTTCCACACCGACTTCGTCTTTGCCTTTTTGTCCGAGACCTTTGGCTTCTGCGGCTCCTTTTTGCTGCTGTGCCTGTACGTGCTGCTCATGTTCTCGACGATTCGCGTCGCCTTTAAGTGTGAGTCTCTGTTCCTACGCTTGTCATGCGTGGGTATCGTCGGCATGTGGGCATTCCAGACCTTCGAGAACATCGGCATGTGCATCGGCATGATGCCGATTACCGGTATTCCGCTGCCGTTCATTAGCTTCGGTTCGTCCTCGATGATGATCCAGTTGCTGACGGTGGGTATCGTACAATCCATATGGCGGCATCGTTCGGGCGCCGCGTAACCGCTGGAGGGGTTTGCTATGAAGATTCCCGTGGACAAGCTGACCCGCGTCTTTAAGATGGGCGCGACCACCAAGAAGGATTCCGACACGCCGGTTCGCGTGTCCGTCTACCTCGATTCGTCTGCCTCGCGTTTTTTGGTCGAGACGGTGCGCGATGCCTTCGTGCCGCAGACGACGTCTGGCATTGTGCGCGTTGAGCGCCTGGGTGAGGACCGTATCGTCCCCAAGACCGATACCGACGTGGTGCTGGTCCTTTCGTGCGGATCCGACCGTCTGGAGAGCGCTGTACAGGAGCTTGTGATTGCCGGCGCCCCCGTGTGCGTGCTGGCCGAGTCCGCTGTCGAGGTGCCTTTTATCCAGGAGTCCACGCCCATGCTCGGCGCGGTGGCGGCTACCGATAAGACGTATCTGCTCGAGACGCTCGCTCGCTGGATTCTCGACCGCACGGACAAGGAGACAGCCTTTGCGGCGAACTTTGCCTTTATGCGTATCGCCGCCGCCAACCGCATCATCACCTCGTGCGCGCTTACCAATATGGCGACGGGTGCGCTGGTGTTTTTGCCGGGGGCCGATTATCCCGTTATGGCGCTGGCGCAGGTGGGCATGCTCTTTGAGCTCGCGGCCATCTTTGGACGCGGTATTAAGCCCGAGCGCGGCTACGAGGTCGCGGGCGTGCTTGCCGGCGGCTTGGTGCTCCGCGCCGTCACCCGCGCCCTGGTAAAGCAGACGCCGCATATCGGGTTTGTCGTCAAGGCGCTGACCGCCGCCGCGGGCACCTATGGTATGGGCCGTGCGCTCGTTTCGCTGTATGAGCGCGACATCGATTACAGCCGTGCCAACGAGGTGGCTGCCGCCACGTTCTCGCGCGTTCGCGACCTGGTGACCACGGTTGCCGGCGCTACTCGTCCCATGGGTCCCTTTGAGGACGCATCCGATCTCGCTGCTTAGGGGTTTCTTTTGCGCGCTGTGTACCAAGACTGTTTTCATTTGATTGAGCCCCTGCTCGCAAAGGTCGAGAAGCCGAGTCGCTATATCGACCATGAGTGGGGCACGCTCTCCAAGGCCGATGCCGACTATCGTTGCTGCATGATTTACCCGGATGTGTACGAGGTTGGCCTGCCCAACCAGGGTATTGCCATCCTGTACAACATCCTCAATCAGGCCGAGGGCATTTCCTGCGAGCGCGGCTATGTGCCGTGGCCCGATATGGGCGATGCCATGCGCGAGGCTGGTATCCCGCTGCTGTCGCTCGAGGGCGCAGCACCCGTGGCCTCGTTCGATATCGTCGGCATGCACGTGCCGCATGAGATGGCCGTGACAAACTTTCTCGAGGCCCTCGATCTAGCCGGCATTCCGCTGCTGGCGGCCGACCGCACCGAGGACGACCCCATCATCATTGCCGGTGGTCCCTCGGTCTATAACCCCGAGCCGTATGCAGCCTTCTTCGATGCCATCCTCATTGGCGAGGGCGAGGAGTCGCTGCTCGAGGTTTGCCAGCTGCATCGCCGCTTGCGCGACGAGGGCGTCTCGCGCGCTCAGATTGTCGAGCAGCTCGCGACGGTCGGTGGCACCTATGTGCCGTCGCTCTACGAGGTGCGCCATGACGAGCCCTGCTCGCCGCATGGCTACACCGTGCCGCGCGAAGGCAAGGACGTCCCACCGGTGGTCTACAAGCGCGTCGTTGAGGACTTTGGCGCTACCAATCCGTTGTCGCAGTCGTGCGTGCCCTACGCGCAGCTCGTTCACGACCGCCTGTCGATCGAGATTCTGCGCGGTTGTGCCCGCGGCTGCCGTTTTTGCCAGGCCGGCATGACCTATCGCCCGGTGCGCGAGCGCTCGGCCGACCAGATTGTGTCCTCGGTGATCCAGGGCCTGGAAAAGACCGGCTATGACGAGGTGTCGCTTACCTCGCTTTCGACCACCGATCACTCCTGCATCCGCGATGTGCTCGGTCGCCTTAACCGCCGTCTGGAAGATACGGGCATTCGCGTGTCCATTCCCTCGCAGCGCCTGGATTCGTTTGGCGTGGATATGGCCGAGTCGGTCGCCGGCGAAAAGAAGGGCGGCCTGACGTTTGCCCCCGAAGCCGGCAGTCAGCGCATGCGCGACATCATCAACAAGAACGTGACCGAGGAGGACTTGGACCGTGCGGCCAAGGCGGCCTTCGAGGCTGGTTGGAACCGCATGAAGCTCTACTTTATGATGGGCCTTCCCGGCGAGCGCGACGAGGATATCGTGGCCATCGCCAACCTGGCCGACCATGTGCTCGAGCTCGGCCGCTCCGTGGTTCCCAAGGCGCGTCGCGGCTCCATCTCGGTGTCCATCTCGGTGTCGGTGTTTATCCCCAAGGCCGCCACGCCGTTCCAATGGTGCCCGCAGCTCGATTACGATGACGTCAAGCGTCGCCAAAAGCTGCTCATCACGAGCGTGCGCAACCGCGCCGTACGCGTGCACTACCACGATGCCGAGACCTCGCTCGTTGAGGCCGCGCTGTCTCGCGCCGGCCGTGACATGACGCCGGTCATCATCGACGCCTGGCGTGCGGGCTCGCGTTTTGACGCCTGGGTGGAGCATTTTTCGCTCGATAACTGGAAAGAGGCGGCGGCCAAAAACGCCATCGACCTCAACGAGCTCGTGCACCTGCCCTACGAACTGGACTGGCGCCTGCCCTGGGAGCACGTGAGCCCCGGCTGCTCGCGCGGCTTTCTCGAGCGCGAGTACCGCCGCTCGCTGGAGGGTGTCACGACGCCCGACTGCACCCGCACGTCGTGCACCGGCTGTGGAATCTGCCCCACGCTCCATGCCAAGAACGTATTGGTGGGTGATCGCGCATGAGTGAGCGCTTGACCGACAACTCCACGCTCTTTAGGCTTCGCGTTCGCTATGGCAAGCGCGACCGTCTTAAGTACCTGGGCCATCTCGAAGTGATTCATACCATTGAGCGCATCGTGCGTCGCGCGGGGCTGCCCTACGCCGTGACGCAGGGTTTCTCCCCGCACATGCGCGTGGGCTTTTCGTCGGCGTTGCCGGTGGGAACGTCGTCGACCTGCGAGTGGTATGACCTGTTTATGACCGAGTTCGTTGCACTCGACGAGGCGTTTGGGCGCCTGGCTGCTGCCTCTCCGGCCGATCTGGCCCCCATCGAGGCCGCCTACATCGACGTGCGCACGCCGGCGCTGACGGCGCAACTCACGCGTCTGTCCTATCGTATCGATCTGCATCTCGATCCTGAGGCACCGGTGGATGCCGACGAGGTGCGTCGCGCTATCGATACGCTGCGCGCGGGCCATGGCATCGACTACGCACGCGGTAAGAAGGGCAAGCGCCTAGACCTTGACCACACACTGGTGGGCTATGAGCTCACGGCAGGGGAGCGCCCGGACCATCTGGTGCTCATGCTCGACACCCATGCCGACAACGAGGGGTCCATGCGTCCGGAAATTTTGCTTTCTGCCGCTGATGTTTTGTTGCAGGGCTTGACCCCGGGCGTCGATGCACCTATCGTTTCCACCGGTATGCAAGACCTCGTGACCATCTGCTCCTACGATGTCGAGCGTCAGAATCAAGCATGCGAGGACGACGAGGGCCGACTCGTCAGCCCCATACCTGTGCGAACTTGTGGATTTGCTCCACATACTCGTTGACGGGGGTATTATCGCCTGCTACTATATTCGGCTGTTGCACTAACTGATGCATGAAGGGCAAGTAAACATGTACGCAATCGTTAACACGGGCGGCAAGCAGTACAAGGTCGCCACCGACGATGTCATCACCGTCGAGAAGATCGAGGGCAATGAGGGCGATAAGATCACCCTGCCGGTTATCTTCCTCAACGATGGTAAGAAGATCGTCACCGATCCCGACAAGCTGGCCAAGGCCAAGGTTACCGCTCAGATCGTTGAGCAGTTCAAGGGCGAGAAGCAGCTGGTCTTCAAGTTCCACAAGCGTAAGCGCTATCGTCGTCTGAAGGGTCACCGTCAGCAGCTCACCAAGCTGAAGATCGTGAAGGTTCAGGCTACCTCCCGCGCCAAGAAGGCTGTCAAGGCAGAGGCTGAGGCTGTTGCCGAGGCTCCCGTCGCCGAGTAGATTACACTCGTAACGAAAGAGTAGGTATACACAATGGCACACAAAAAAGGACTCGGTTCCTCCCGTAATGGCCGTGACTCCCGCGGTCAGCGCCTTGGCACGAAGCGCTATGCCGGCCAGACGGTAACCACGGGCACGATTCTCGTCCGTCAGCACGGCACGCACATCCACCCGGGTGAGAACGTTGGCCGTGGCAAGGACGACACGCTGTTCGCGCTGGTCGACGGTACCGTTGAGTTCCACAAGGGTATCAAGCACAGGGTCAGCGTACGCCCGCTCGCGAACGCGTAATTCACCCTTCATAGAGCACATATGTGGGAGGCACTTGAGTTTTAGGATTCAAGGGTCTCCCTCTTTTTTGTAGGAGGCGATTCTGTTGTCACAGTTCACCGATATCAGCCGCATTAACGTTTGCGGCGGCGACGGCGGAGCCGGATGCATGTCGTTTAGGCGCGAGGCATTTGTTCCCAAGGGCGGCCCCGATGGCGGCGACGGCGGTCGTGGCGGCAACGTCGTCATTCAGGCCGACGCTCAGCTTTCCTCGCTGATCGATTACCGCTTTAAGCATCACTTTCGTGCTGAGCGCGGAACGCATGGCCAGGGCGCTCGTCGCAATGGTAAGAGCGGCGAGGACCTGATTCTCAAGGTCCCCATGGGCACCGTAGTTCGCGAGCTCGACCCCGAGACGCAGACCCCGATGTTCGAGATTGCCGACCTGGTGCACGACGGTGAGCGCGTTGTCGTGGCGCCCGGTGGTGCCGGCGGTCTGGGCAACACCCACTTTGTGACGTCAGTGCGTCGCGCTCCGGCCTTTGCCCAGCTCGGCGAGCCTGCTGAGGAACACTGGATTGAGCTCGAGATGAAGCTTATGGCCGATGCCGCACTTGTGGGCTTTCCCTCGGTGGGCAAGTCCTCGCTCATCGCGCGCATGAGCGCTGCCCGTCCCAAGATCGCCGACTACCCCTTCACCACGCTTGTGCCTAATCTGGGTATGGTGCGAGCCGGCGAGTACTCCTATGTCGTCGCCGATGTCCCGGGTCTTATCGAGGGCGCGAGCGAGGGGCGTGGCCTGGGCCATCAGTTCCTGCGCCACATTGAGCGTACGGCCTTGATCATGCATGTCGTTGACATGACGGGCGGATTTGAGGATCGCGATCCAGTCGAGGACTATCGCATTATTAACCGTGAGCTCGAGCAGTATGGTGCCGAGCTTTCGGAGCGCCCGCAGATCGTCGTCGCCAACAAGTGCGATGCGCCGGGCACGGCCGACAAGATTGCCGACCTTAAGCGTGCGGCGCTCGACGATGGCCATATGTTCTTTGCCGTGTCCGCTGTGACGGGTGCCGGTCTCAACACGCTGATGCTTGCCGTGGGCGAGCAGGTGGCTAAGCTTCGCGCCGAGCTGGCGGTCTCTGACGAGCCGGTCGATCTTCGCGATGATGAGTGGGAGCGTCGCCGCCTCCAGCGCGAGAAGCGGTTCCGTATCGTCCAGGAAGAGCCCGGCGCCTTCCGCGTGGTCGGCCGCGCCATCGAGCGCATGGTTATCCAGACCGACTGGGAAAACGAGGAAGCCGTCATCTACCTGCAGCATAAGTTTTCCCGCATGGGTGTTGACGATGCGCTCGAAAAGGCCGGCTGCCGTGCCGGCGACGAGGTTCGCATTTGCCAGCGCGCCTTTGACTTTGAGGGCGCCGAGGACTTCTCGGATTACGAGGACGAGCTCGAGGACGGTAGCGAGGACGTCGCCGTCGAGCTCGTTGACGTCGCCGATGATAGCTTGGAGGCTGTCGACGCGGTGGATGCCATTGACGGCACCGATGACGCTGCTGCTGCGGAAGACGTTGAGACCCCGGAGGGCGAGTAAGTCATGTCGCTGCGCGGTGGAATCGGATTGCCTGAACTTCCCATCAAGGATGGGCACGAGTTTCGGCTTGGCATTATGGGCGGCACCTTTGACCCGATTCATTACGGGCACTTGGTTACTGCCGAGCAGGCGCGTGAGTCCCTTGACTTGGATGCCGTGCTCTTTATGCCGGCCGGCTCTCCTGCCTTCAAGCTCGACAAACCGGTGACGCCTGCTGAGGACCGTTATGCCATGACGGTCCTCGCGACCGCCGCGAACCCGGCCTTTTTGGCAAGCCGCTTCGAGATCGATCGTGCCGGTGTCACCTACACAGCCGATACGCTGCGTGCCCTTCGCGAGTTTTACCCGACACAGGTGAAGCTTTACTTTATTACGGGTGCCGATGCGATTATCGATATTGTGACCTGGCACAATGCAGATGAGATTGCCGAACTGGCAACCTTTATTGCGGCGACGCGACCGGGCTTTGATATCGATACTGCTCGCGCGCGAATCAAAGAGTCGGGCCTGCCGTTTGACGTGCGGTATATCCAGATTCCGGCGCTGGCGATTAGCTCGACCAACATTCGCAAGCGGGTTGCTCGCGGCATGAGCGTGCGCTATCTTACGAGCGAGTCCGTGCTCGGCTATATCCGTAAACGCGGCCTGTATGCCGATCTTGGGCAAGACGATTTTGATTGATGGGGGAGAACGTTGTCGGTAGAAGATCAGTTTGAGGGCGACGAACGCGCGCTCTTGACGCGTATCCACGAGTTGCTCGATGTGCGCATGAAGGATAAGCGTAAGCGTTACGTGCATTCGCTCGGGGTTGCCGAGACTGCGCTGCACCTAGCCGAGGTGTACGGTGTCGACCGCTTTGATGCCGCTGCCGCCGGCCTGATCCATGACTGGGATAAGGTGCTCTCCGACGACGAGCTGGTCACGCGCGCTCTGCATTATGGCATTAAGATTGCCGGCTCTCCGTCTGCCGCGACGCCGCTTTTGCATGGCCCGGTTGCCGCCTATGAGCTTCCGCAGCTTTTTCCCGAGCTGTCGCCGGCGGTCTTTCAGGCTGTCGACCGTCACACCGTGGGCGCTTGCGACATGACGCCGCTCGATATGGTGGTCTTTGTGGCCGATGCCATCGAACCCAACCGCCACGGCGATTATGCCCATGCGCTGCGCAAGATGGTGGGGAAGTCCTCGCTCGACGAGTTGTTCTTCTCCTGTTTTGCGCAGGGTCTGGTCTATGTGATCCAGACCGGGCGTTATCTTTATCCCACGGCTATTACGATTTACAACCATTACGCCCAGCTGCGCTAGCTCGGGCTGTCTAGAAAGAGGTATTCCATGGCCGACGAGACCATGACCGACGAGCAGATTCTTGAAGGTGTGGAGCACAAGAGTTTCGCTGCCACGTCCGACCGCACTGCCGCCTCGCTGTCCGCGAGCGGTGTCGCCGCCGAGGATGTCGCCCGCGCCGCCGCGCAGGCCGCCTACGACAAGAAAGGCGAGGACGTTCAGGTGCTCGACCTGACTGAGCTTTCTGATGTGTGCGACTACTTTGTTCTCGCTACCGGCACCAACAACCGCCAGGTCGATTCGATTGTCGACGAGATTGAGGAGAAGGTCGCCGAGGCTTGCGGCGAGCACCCGTTTTCCATCGAGGGCCGCGAGCAGAAGACCTGGATGCTCATGGACTACGGTTCGGTTGTCGTCCACGTCTTCACTCCCGAGGCGCGCGAGTTCTACCGCCTCGAAAAGCTCTGGGGCGACGCCCCCCAGCTTCCCCTCGACCTCCTCTAGTAGCTCATTTGGGACGGGGCTTTTTTAGCTACCCTCTGCCGTATGCCGGGCAGTTGCACTACTTGCAGCTGCCCGGTTTTCTTTTTGCCATAGGGACTAATCGTTGAAGCGGGATTGGCGGCCGAAGGAGAGAGCGGTGTCGCCGAACTTGTCTCGGACGGCGTCGATGGCGACCGAGAGGTCGCGACGGTCGCTGGATTGGGCTCCGCGGTCGTCGATTTCGCAGAACAGGTCGGTCTGGATACCGCCCTGATGGTCGAAGTCGCTCATGCCGACGCCCGCCAGGCGCACATGCATCCCTTCCTGCCAGATGTTGTCGAGCAGTTCGAGCGCCACTGCCACGAAGATGTTCTCATCGTCGGTCGGATGGGGCAGCCGGCGCTGTGCCGAGCGACCGCTTCCATACGAATACTTGAGTTTGAGCGTCACCGTGGCGCCCGTTAGTCCCTGACGGCGCAGCCGGCGTCCCACTGACTCTCCCAATAGCGCAATCGCCGCTTCGATGTCCCCACGCTCAGTTAAATCTTTCGCAAAGGTGCGTTCATTGCTGACCGACTTGACCTCGCGCTCTTCATCGAGGCTCGTGACTTCGGTGAGTTCGAGTCCCAGCGCACGCTGGCGCATGCGTTCGCCGTTGATGCCAAAAATAGAGGCCAAGGTGGATTTCGGTGCGCGGGATAGCTCGCCGAGCGTGTAGATGCGCATGCGGCGCAGTCGCTCTTCTGCCGAGCGCCCGATGCCGCTCATGGCAGATACCGGCAGCGCTGCCAAAAAGCGCTGCTCGGTTCCAGGGCGCACGATGGTCAGCCCAAATGGCTTGTCCCGCTCGCTTGCGATCTTTGCGACCGTCTTGTTACAGCCCACGCCAATGGAGCAGGTCACCCCCAGCGCCGCCACACGATCACTGATGCGCCGTGCAACCAGCAGCGGGTCCTCGGGTGCAAAGCGACCTGGCGTGATGTCGATAAAGGCCTCGTCGATGGATACGCGCTCAACGCGCGGGGTCTCGTCGGCGAGAATCGCCATGACCTGAGCGCTGACCTCGTGGTAGCGATCAAAATGTCCATGCGTCCAAATGGCTTGCGGACACAGACGCCGTGCCTCGGCCGATGCCATGGCAGAATGCACGCCAAAACGACGCGCCTCGTATGAGCAGGTCGATACAACGCCACGAGAATCGGCGTCACCGCCCACGATAAGCGGCTTACCACGCCACTCGGGATGGTCGAGCATCTCCACGCTCGCAAAAAACGCATCGAGATCCATCAGGCCCACCGCCGGTCCCGTCCAGGGCGGTGGCGTGACGCCCACTGCATCCTCATAACCGTATGTATGTTCGCGTCTTTTCATGGCATGAGTATACCGCGCAGCTCATGTGGGGTGCGTGGATGTGCTTGCAAATCGCGAATTCTTGTCTAAGATATGGATTTGCCTTCGACTACACCGAAGAAGTTGGTCTCACGGACTTCACCTGCCCGCGTCGATGGCGTATTATGTTCAACTGTTTGTTTGTAGTTGCAGCCTAAAGCTGCTTGGTTGGAGGAGTTTCCTTTGGCAGTCAAGATTCGCCTTGCTCGTCACGGCGCTAAGAAGCGTCCGTACTACCGTGTCGTCGTCGCCGATTCCCGCGCCCCGCGTGACGGTCGTATCATCGAGGAGGTTGGCCGCTACAACCCGATGACCGCCCCCAAGACCATCAATCTCGACCTTGAGAAGATCGCCGACTGGCAGTCCAAGGGCGCCCAGCTCACCGACGCTGTCGCCGCTCTGGTCAAGGCCGCCAACGAGGGCGAGAAGACCGAGACCGTCGTCAAGAAGTCCAAGAAGCAGCTCGCCAAAGAGGCCGAGGCCGCTAAGGCTGCCGCTGAGGCCGCTGAGGGCGCCGAGGAGTAAATCGTGCCTGAGGTTGACGCTGCACAGCTCGAGGGTGAGGCAATGCTCTCAGATCGCATCGCCGATCTCGTCGAATATCTCGTTGTTCAGATCGTCGACGACCCGGATTCCGTGAGCCTTGAGGTCATCGATGGTGACGACTCCTCCACGATTGAGGTTTCGGTTGCCGAGGATGACGTCGCTAAGGTCATCGGCCGTCGTGGCCGTACCATCAAGGCCATTCGCACGCTCGCCCGTGCACTGGCCGCCCGCCTCGACACTTCCGTCGAGGTAGAGGTTCTGGGCTAGGACCTTGAGGTCCCAGTACAAAAACATCGCCCGTGTGGTTAAGCCGCATGGAAGGAAGGGGGAGGTCCTCGCGCAACCGCTGCGGGGGCTTCCTTCTGTATTGACGCCGGGTATGCGCGTTGCCTTGACGCCGCCGGCGCTCAAGCGTGACCGTTTTTGCACGGTCACATCCGTCACCGATACGGGCGATGGCGATCTGGTCTCGTTTGAGGGCATTGACGACTTGACGGCCGCCGAGGGCATCACCGGATGCTACGTGCTGGCAAATCGTGACGACTTTGAGCTCGATTCGCTCGACGCCGCCTATACCGACCTGATGGGTCGCGAGGTGGTTGACGAGCGCTTTGGCTTGCTCGGCACGATCGTCGAGATCATGTCGACGCCCGCCAACGATGTTTGGGTTGTCGAGGGCGATCGGTACGGCGAGGTGCTGATTCCCGTGATCGAGCAGGTTGTGCTCGATCTTCCCGATCAGGGGACAATTTCCGTCCACGTTATGGACGGTTTGATCGATATGGACAAGTAGGGAGGACAACATGCTGATCGAGACCCTTTCGGTCTTTCCCGAGATGTTTGAGCCCGTCATGTCCACATCGATCTTGGGCCGCGCCCGCAAGGCCGGCCTTTTTGATTTTAAGGCCTACAACCTGCGTGACTGGACGCACGACCGTCATCGTACCGTCGATGACGAGCCGTACGGCGGCGGGCAGGGCATGCTCATGAAGGTCGAGCCTATCGCCGAGGCCATCGAGGCCATCAGCTCCGAGGGTCCCAAGCCCACCGTGGTGTTCTTTACCCCCTGCGGCGAGCCCTTTACGCAGCATGTGGCCGAGCGCCTGCTCAAAAGCGAGCGTCTGCTGTTTGTATGCAGCCGCTACGAGGGCGTCGACGAACGTGCATATGCGTATGCCGACGAGCGCCTGTCGATCGGCGACTATGTGCTCACGGGCGGCGAACTTCCCGCTATGGTCGTTGCCGATGCCGTCGTACGCCTGATTCCCGGCGCCCTTGGTGACGAGATGAGCAACGTCGATGAGTCGTTCTCGACTGCCGAGGACGGTGGCCTGCTCGAGTACGCGCAGTACACCCGTCCCGCCGAGTTCAACGGCGAGGGTGTGCCGCCGGTGCTCGTGAGCGGCGACCATGCGAAGGTTGACGCCTGGCGCCGTAAGAATGCCATCGAGCGCACCTGCCGCTGGCGTCCCGACCTGATCGAGACGGCGCGGCTTACGCCCGAGGAGCGCGCATACGCGCAAGAGATCCTGGACGCGTCGTATTCGCAGAGCGAGGAGTGAGAATGGTTCCTTCGCAGCATTCCGTGCTAAAGGGTGCGTTTGAGTGGATCTTGGTCGTCGCGATCGCACTCGTCGCTACCTTCCTGATTCGCTCGTTTGTGGTCGAGCCCTTTGTGGTGCCCACCGGCTCCATGGAGTCCACGATCGAGATCGGCGACCAGATCCTGGCGCAAAAGGTGAGCCTCGAGCTCGGTCAGCCCGTCAACCAAGGCGATATCGTGGTGTTCCATAACCCCGATGGCACCTCCGAGCACGATGTTCTCGTCAAGCGTGTTATTGCCACGGCCGGCCAGACGGTCGACCTTCAGGACGGCAAGGTGGTCGTTGACGGCCAAGCGCTCGACGAGGGCTATACGACCGGCATGAGCTGGCCGCTTTCGGTCCAAGCTCCCGGCGCTCAGGTAAGCTATCCCTACACCGTCCCCGACGGGTGCGTGTGGGTGATGGGCGACAACCGCGAAAACTCTGCCGACTCGCGCTACTTTGGTCCCGTTGATCGCTCTGATTTGATCGCCGTGGCGCTTGTGCGCTACTGGCCGCTCAACCGCATCGGCACTATCGACTAAAAACCGCTATAGTACAGTACCTAACCGTGTAATCGTTTCGACGAGGGGATATTAGAGGCATGAACGCTTCATTGCTTTCCTTCCAAGACATCATCCTGCGCCTCCAGCAGTACTGGGGCGAGCAGGGCTGCGTCATTATGCAGCCCTATGACTCCGAGGTCGGCGCCGGTACCTTCCATACCGCGACCACGCTGCGCTCGCTCGGTCCCGCCGAGTGGCGCACCTGCTATGCGCAGCCTTGCCGCCGTCCCGCCGACGGCCGCTACGGCGAGAACCCCAACCGCATGCAGCACTACTATCAGTTCCAGGTGCTCATCAAGCCCTCACCGGTCAACGCCCAGGAGCTCTACCTGGGGTCTCTTGCCGCTATCGGCCTGGACCCCAACGACCATGACGTCCGCTTTGTCGAGGACGACTGGGAGAGCCCGACGCTCGGCGCCTGGGGCCTTGGCTGGGAGGTCTGGCTCAACGGCATGGAGGTCACGCAGTTTACGTACTTCCAGCAGGTAGGCGGCATCGAGGTCGACCCTGTGCCCGTCGAGATCACCTATGGCCTGGAGCGCATTGCCATGTATGCGCAGGGCGTCAACTCCGTCTACGACTTGGTGTGGAGCTACCTGCCCGACGGCACGCCCATGACCTATGGCGACGTGTTCCTGGAGAACGAGCGCGAGTTCAGTGCCTATAACTTTGAGGTCGCCAACGTCGAGATGATGCGTCAGAAGTTTGACGACTACGAGGCCGAGTGCCATTCCTGCCTGGAGCGCAAGCTGCCGCTGCCCGCATACGACTGCGTCATGAAGTGCAGCCATGCCTTCAACCTGCTCGATGCTCGCGGTGCGCTGTCCGCGGTCGAGCGTGCTAACTACATCTTGCGCGTCCGCGCCGTCGCCAAGGCGTGCTGCGAGGCCTATATGGCCGAGGTCGCCGGAATCAACGAGAATGCCGACCAGGAAGGCGAGGTGGCGTAAGCCATGGCAGACGCTAAGGATTTCCTGTTTGAGATCGGTACGGAGGAAATGCCCTCTGCACCGCTGAACAATGCCGTCAAGCAGCTTGGCACCATGATTGCCAAGGGCCTCGACGAGGCCGGTCTGGCCCATGGCGAGGTCCGTGTGATCTCGAGCCCGCGTCGTCTGGCTGCGCTCGTGGCCAACGTCGCCACCGCGACCGATGAGGTCCATGAGGTCAAACGCGGTCCCGCGGTAAACATTGCCTTTGATGCCGACGGCAACGCCACCAAGGCCGCTCAGGGCTTCGCCCGCAAGTGCGGTGTGTCTGCCGAGGACCTGGTCCGTCGCGAGGACACCGACGGTCGCGAGTATGTGTTCGCCGAGAAGAACATTCCCTCTGCACCGGCTACGCCGATTCTGACCGCTCTGTGCGAGAAGACCATCGCCGGCTTGCAGTGGCCCAACTACCGCAGCCAGCGCTGGGGCCACGAGCACGCTACGTTTGTTCGTCCGGTCCGTTGGATCTGCTGCCTTTTGGGTGAGGACGTTGTGCCTGTGTCGTTTGCCGACGTGACGAGTGGCAACACCACGCGTGGTCATCGCGTACTTGGCCCCGGTGACCATGTGGTCGCCAGCCCCGCCGTCTACGAGCAGGTGCTCGAGGACGCCGGCGTGCTCTCTGCCGAGCGCCGTCGTGAGGCCATCCTTGCCGGTATCGCCGAGGTCGAGGCTGCCCGTCCCGGCTGCCATGTCGATACGCCCAAGAAGGTCTTTGAGGAGGTCATCAACCTCTGCGAGTGGCCGACGGTGCTTGTCGGTACCTTCGACGAGGAGTTCCTCAAGGTCCCGCACGAGATCATCTGCGAGTCCATGCTCACCAACCAGCGCTACTTCCCGATCTATGACGGCGAGGGCAAGCTCACGCGTGAGTTCGTGGTCGTCTCCAACAGTAAGCCCGAGAATGCCGAGCGCGTGATCGACGGCAACGAGCGTGTCGTGCGCGCCCGCCTGGACGACGCCAAGTTCTTCTACGAGGAGGATCTGAAGATCTCCCTCGACGAGTTCCGCGAGCGTCTGGCCAAGGTCGCCTTCCAGGAGAAGCTCGGCAGTGTGCTCGCCAAGTCCGAGCGTATTGAGCAGCTTGCGCTCGCTATTGCCCGTGAGGCTCACCTGGGTGCCCACCTGGCCGCCGATGCCGGCCGCGCCGCTCACCTGTGCAAGGCCGACCTGGTGTCCAACGCTGTTGTCGAGTTCACGAGCCAGCAGGGTGTGATGGGCGGTTACTACGCCAGCGCGATGGGGGAGAACGACGAGGTCGCTCACGCTATTCGCGATCACTATCGTCCCCGCTTTGCCGGCGACGAGCTACCCGAGGGCACCGCTGGCTGCATCGTGGCTTGCGCCGACAAGCTCGATACCATTGCCGGCATCTTTGCCATCGGCGAGCCCCCGACCGGCTCTTCCGACCCGTACGCGCTGCGTCGTGCCGCCATCGGCATCATCAATATCCTGCGCGACCGTCTGCCGATCGACCCCACGTCGCTCATCGACTTTGCGCTCGAGCTCTATAGCGAGCAGGGCATTGAGTTCGACGCCGCCGAGGTCGCCCAGCAGGTTCGCGACTTCTTCCACGGCCGTTTGGTGAGCATGGCCCGCGACGAGAAGATCCCGGCCGACACCGTTGCCGCCGTTTCCGCGGTGCACATCATTGCCCCGTCGGTCTTCTTCGCCCGCTGCGCCGCCCTCGATGAGGCCCGCAAGAACGACGCCGAGACCTTCGACAACCTTGCAACCGCCTACGCCCGCGCGGCGCACATCTCCAAGCCCGAGCTGGGCGCGGAGTACGATCGCGCCCTGATGGGCGAGGTCGAGCTTGCGCTTGCCGACGCCTCCGAGGCCGCTCAGACCGCCGTCGATGCCGCTCTCGCCGCTGAGGATTATCCTTCCGCGTTTGCCGCCCTCGCCGCCCTGCGCGCGCCCATCGACCGTTTCTTCGACGAGGTTATGGTCATGGACAAGGACGAGCAGCTCCGCGATAATCGCCTTAAGCTGCTTAACCGCTTCGAGGCCGTTTTCTCCGGCATCGCCAACATCGGTGAGCTTGCCCGCAAAAAGTAAGCTAGCCTGCGCATAAGCGCAAAAGGAGCCCCGCATGGATTGCCCGGTCACCGCTCGTCCCACCGTTATCGTTATCTCCGACTCGCTTGGAGATACCGCTTGTGAGGTGGTGCTTGCGGCGTCCGGGCAATTTGATGAAGGGGCTTTTCATCTCTTGCGCCTGCCCAAGGTGAACTCGGTGGAGCAGGTAAAGTCGTTTGTGGGTCCGCGCGTCGATGCGGATCATCGCGATATTGCCGTGTTCCACACTATCGTCGACCCAGCGCTTCGCGCCCGCGTGCTCGATTATCTGGGCATGCTGCACATTCGCTCGGTCGACCTGATCGGCCCGACGCTTGCCGTGCTGTCGTCGCTTATTGGCGTGCCTCCCAAGGGCGTTGCGGGTGTGATTCACAAGACCGATGACCGCTATTTCCATCGCATCGAGGCCATGGAGTATTTCGTTGAGCACGATGATGGGCGCGGCTGCGACGACCTTTCGGGGGCAGATATCGTGCTGCTGGGTGTATCCCGCACGTCCAAGACGCCGCTGTCGATGTATTTGGCCTATCAGGGCTACAAGGTCGCCAACGTTCCGTTGGCCCAGGGCATAGAGCCGCCCAAGTCGATTTACGAGGTCGATCCGATGCGGTTGTTCGGTCTGATTTCGACCGTCGATGTGATTGCCGAGATTCGCGATAGCCGCCTGGGCGACGACTATGCCCGCGCCGTCGCCGGCTCCTATGCCGAGCCCGAGAGCGTGCGCGGCGAGCTCGAGGAGGCTCGTGCCCTCATGAAACGTCTGGGTTGCTTTGTGGTGCGCACCGACGGCAAGGCGATCGAGGAGAGTGCCTCCGAGATCATTGCCCACCTCGAAGAAATTCAAGAGGCAAGAGCCCGCCGTGCCGCCCGCCGCACCCAACAAAGCTAGCTTATTGGATTAGCTTAAAAAACCTGATACTGATAAAGCGATTTAGCAAATAACTTGCATTTGACCTGCGAGTTTCTTGTAGTGGTATCTCCATAAGGTAACCACCTTTACCTACCGTTTACCGCTAGTTTTAGCACGTTTACCAAACCTCGTATCCTCTGCTCAAGCCCGTTCAAATCCCGCCGTATAGTTCCCTCACGGCCCGCATCCGGTGGGTCGATTCGTCACCACGGTCGCGCGCGAGAGCGCATGGAAGGGGAAGTATCGTGAGCGATTGCAAGAGGGTTTACCGTTTTGGAACCGATGCCCAGGGCACTTGTGTCACCGAGGGCGACAAGTCCATGAACTTCGTGCTTGGCGGCAAAGGCGCAAACCTTGCCGAGATGAGCCGCATCGGCCTGCCGGTTCCCGGTGGCTTTACCATTACCTGCCAGACCTGCGTCGAGTACTCTGGCGCCGGCAACGTGTGGCCCGTGGGCGCGCTCGACGAGATCGTTGCCGCCGAGGCCGACCTCGAGGCCCGCTGCGGCAAGAAGCTCGGCGACGCCCGTGATCCGCTGCTCGTCTCGGTGCGCTCGGGTGCTCCGTTCTCCATGCCCGGCATGATGGACACGGTCCTCAACCTGGGCCTCAACGACGATTCCGTCCAGGGCCTTATCGCCCAGACGCAGAACCCGCGCTTTGCCTGGGACAGCTATCGTCGCTTTATCCAGATGTTCTCCAACGTCGTCATGGGCGTCGACGCCGACCTGTTCGAGAATGCCCTGACCCAGGCCCGCCTGGTCGCCGGCGTTCGCGTTGATTCCGAGCTTTCGGCTGAGGACCTGCAGGAGCTCGTCGAGACTTTCAAGGGCATTTTCTCCGACAACGTCGAGGCCGCCGTGTACCCCGAGCTCGAGGTCGCGGACGGCAAGCCCGTCTTCCCGCACGATCCGGAGCTTCAGCTGCGCCTTGCCATCCAGGCCGTCTTTGGTAGTTGGATGAACGAGCGCGCCTGCATCTACCGCAAGCAGCATGGCATTTCTGACGAGCTCGGCACCGCCGTCAACGTGCAGGCTATGGCCTTTGGCAACAAGGGGGAGACCTCTGCGACCGGCGTCGCTTTTACGCGCAACCCGGCCGACGGCACCAAGGAGTTCTACGGCGACTTTCTGGTCAACGCCCAGGGCGAGGACGTCGTCGCCGGCATCCGCAACACCGAGCCCATCGCCGACCTCAAGACCACCCCGGGCCTCGAGTCCGCAGGTGAGGAGCTTGAGCGTGTCTTCCTGACGCTTGAGGATCACTACCGCGACATGTGCGACATCGAGTTCACCATCGAGCAGGGCAAGCTCTGGATGCTCCAGACCCGCGTGGGCAAGCGTACCGCAACCGCCGCTCTGCGCATCGCTATCGAGATGGTCGAGGAAGGCCTTATCACCCGTGAGGAGGCCGTGAGCCGCATCGACCCCGCGCAGCTCGACCAGCTCCTGCATCCACAGTTCGATGCCTCCAAGAAGTACGAGGCTCTGGCTTGCGGCCTTAACGCCAGCCCTGGTGCCGCCGTGGGCGAGGTCGTGTTCTCGAGCGACGATGCCGTCGCGCGCGCCAACGAGGGCCACAAGGTCATTTTGGTTCGCTGGGAGACCAACCCCGATGACCTGAAGGGCATGGTCGCTGCCGAGGGTATCCTGACCAGCCACGGTGGCAAGACGAGCCATGCCGCCGTTATCGCTCGCGGTATGGGTACGCCCTGCGTCTGCGGCGTTGAGCGCTTCCACATCGACGCCGCCGAGAAGGTTGTGCGCATCGAGGGTAGCGATCGTGTGCTGTACGAAGGCGATGTCATCTCCATCGACGGCACCCAGGGCATCGTCGTCGATGGCGCTGTCGATTTGGTCTCCGCCGAGCTCACCGGCGACCTGGACACCATCCTGTCCTGGGCCGACGAGATCCGTCTGGACGAGACCTGTGGCCACGCCAACCATGTGCGCGTCAACGCCGACAATCCCGAGGATGCCGAGCTCGCCCTCGAGTTTGGTGCCGAGGCTATTGGCCTGTGCCGCACCGAGCACATGTTCCTGGGCGATCGTAAGAACATCATCCAGAGCTTTATCCTGTCCGATGATGAGGCCGTGAAGCAGCAGGCCCTGTCCGACCTGCTCAAGGTTCAGACCGAGGACTTCCTGGCAATGTTCAAGACCATGTCCGGTCGCGACGTAGTTGTTCGCCTGCTCGATCCGCCGCTTCATGAGTTCCTGGATAATCCTCGCGAGCTCGAGGTCGCCATCACCAAGAAGGAAGCCGCCGGCGCCAGCGAGGAAGAGCTTGCCGTCCTGCGTGCCCGCCTGCGTCGTATCGACGGCATGGTCGAGTCCAACCCGATGCTCGGCCTGCGCGGTGTGCGCCTGTCCGTTGTCTTTAGCGATCTGCCGCTCATGCAGGTTCGCGCCGTCGCCACGGCTGCCGCTCGCCTTATCAAGCAGGGTGTCGACCCGCGTCCCGAGATCATGGTTCCGCTCGTCTCCATCACGGCGGAGCATGTCCAGACCCGCGAGGTCATCGAGCGCGTGATCGCCAAGGTTTCCGCCGAGGAGGGCGTCGAGCTCAATATTCCCGTGGGCACGATGCTCGAGCTGCCACGCGCCTGCATGGTCGCCGACGAGATCGCCCATCATGCCGACTTCTTCTGCTTTGGCACCAACGACCTCACGCAGACGACCTTCGGCTTCTCTCGAGACGATGCCGAGGCCAAGTTCATCCCGCTGTACATGCACAAGAAGATCTTGAAGGACAACCCCTTCGAGACCATCGACTCGGCGGTACTGGAGCTGGTGCGCATGGCCGTCGAGAAGGGTCGGGCCACCAACCCCGACATGCACTTTGGCGTGTGCGGCGAGCACGGCGGCGACCCCAAGTCCATCAAGGGCCTGTTTAACGTGGCCGACGTGGACTACGTGTCCTGCTCGCCCTATCGTGTACCCCTCGCGCGCCTGGCGGCCGCCCAGGCCAAGCTCGAGGCCAAGCGTTCCGCCTAACGTTTTGGGTTTGGGCGCCTAGCGTAGCCCCCTTCACGCCGCCCGTCTCATTCGTGAGGCGGGCGGTTATCATGTGCGGGTTTTGTCTTTTTGTCTGCGTAAAAAATTGTTCTTGCAGCAGAAACCCGCGCGTGTATACTCGAATACGTTTGTTCAACTACGTGCCGGCCAAGGTGGTACGGCACCTCTAGAAGAGTAAGGAATTGCACATGGATTACATCCGCGCAATCGAGCGTCAGCAGATCCGCGAGGACATTCCTCAGGTTCGCGTCGCCGACAACGTCAAGGTTCACTACCGCATTAAGGAAGGCGACCGTGAGCGCATCCAGGTCTTCCAGGGCGACGTCATCCGCATGGCCGGCGCCGGTGCCCGCGAGACCTTCACCGTCCGCAAGATTTCCTTCGGTGTCGGTGTTGAGCGCACCTTCCCGCTTCACAGCCCCAAGATCGCCAAGCTCGAGGTCGTTCGTCATGGTCGCGTCCGTCGCGCCAAGCTGTACTACCTCCGCGACAAGGTGGGCAAGGCTGCTCGCATCCCCGAGAAGCGCTAAGAAGATCGCAGCGTCTGTCCACTCGTTTGGACACAAGGGTCACCTTCGGGTGGCCCTTCTTTTTATCTGATTTGCATGCAAGGAGGGCCTGGTATGGCCAATATGACGAGCTCGGTTTCGGCATCGCAGGTTGCCGGCGAGCTGGCGAGCGCCACGTTCGAGGAGATTCCCGCCCTCGTGGAGCATTATCGCGAGGATCCGCGCCAGCAGGTGATCAAGGCTTGCGAACGCGCCCTTAAGCGCCATGCCAAGGAACTTTCCGAACGCGAGCGCGTCAACGGCATGTACGAGCTTATGCATGAGCTCGGCGGTGATGGCGTGGTCGTGGGCGTCGACGAGGTGGGCCGTGGCTCGGTAGCGGGTCCCTTGACCGTGTGTGCCGTGTGTCTTCCGATGGAGCCGCGCATCTGGGGCATCAACGATTCCAAAAAGCTCACGCCGGCGCGCCGCGAGCTGCTCTCGGTGAAGATTGCCGAGGTGGCGACTGCTATCGGCTTTTGCCATATCGCTCCTGCGGATATCGATGAGATGGGCATGGCCCGCGCCATTCGAGCCGCTGTCGCGGGTGCGGTGGCAGATACGGGGCTTGAGCCCGATTGCGTGCTTATGGACGGTAACCCCCTGGGCGCCGTGCCCCATGAGCGCGACGTGGTCAAGGGCGATGCCAAGATCGCCTGTATCGCCGCGGCATCCATCATGGCAAAGGTCACGCGTGACGAGATGATGGTCGAGTACGATGCCGAGTATCCCGAGTACCATTTGGCCGAATCGAAAGGCTATGCGAGTCCCGAGCACATCGAGGCCATTCGCAAACATGGTCTTTCTCCGCTGCATCGTGTGAGCTTTTGCGGAAACTTTCTGCAGACTGAGCGCCTTTTTTAGGCCAATTGTGGAGACAGGGACCTTAAGGGTTCTATAAACCTGCTGGTAGGGGCCGTGTGCAACGCTATTGTTGCGCGCGGCCCCTCATTTGTCGGCATTTGGTTGGTTTTCGGTTTGCTTCCGGTACTTACCCGCATGAAACCTGCCCTCATTATCGAGGCAATGCAGGGAGTGGGAAAGGAGATCCCATGTGTGCCGCAGCCAAAATGAGCAAGACGCAGCAGCTCAAGGAACGTTGGGAAGAGGGGGAGCTCGATTGCGGGTTGATCACGCCTGAGTTTATCAAGGGGCTCAGTCCTCGCGAGCTCGGTATGCTGGGCGAGCTTATCGCAATCGATTACTTTAACGAGCGCGGCTATGCATTGCTGGAACAAGGCTATCGATGCTCGGAGGGCGAGGCCGACCTGGTGCTGCTCGACGAGCTCGACGATGTGGTGGTGATGGCCGAGGTCAAGACCAGGCGTGTTGCGCTGGATTGCGATACGCGGGTGTTTCCCGAGGAAGCGGTGAACGCCCAAAAGCAGCGGCGCTATCGTCGCATCGCGAGTTGTTATCTCATGGAGCACTATCCGCTCAAGGCAATCCGCTTCGATGCCGTGGGCGTCACCATTCGCGGCGGGCATATCGCCGAGATCGAGCACCAGTACAATGCGTTCGATTGGCAGGTGTCGTGATGGCGTTCGAAACTTTTGCCGTTCACGCAGCCTGTATCCGCGGCGTCGAGGCGATTCCCGTCACGGTCGAGGTTTCGCTTGCGGGCGGCATTCCGGGCATACAAATGCTCGGCATCCCGAGTATGGAGGTCATGGAGTCGCGTGGGCGCATTCGCTGCGCGATGCGCTCTGCCGGATTCGAGATCCCGCGCTCGGGCATTACGGTCAATCTGGCGCCGGGCGATATCCGAAAGACCGGTAGCGGCTTTGACCTGCCGATAGCCATTGCGGTGCTTGCGGCCGATGGGCAGATTCCCCGCGACAATCTCGACCGCTGCCTCATTGCCGGCGAGCTCGGCTTGGATGGCACGGTGCTTCCCGTCAAGGGCGAGGTGGCGTTCCAGCTACTGGCTCGCGATATGGGGCTGTCTTTTATCGCCGGTAGGTCCGACCAGCATGTTCCGCTTGCGGGCGTCGACTGCGGTTTTATCGATCATCTGTCGCAGCTTGCCCGCGGTATGGGCGAGGCAGCTCGGCATTATTTGGATTCCGAGTGCGTCGAGGCCTCTTTTGAGCCCGAGCTCGATTATGCCGACGTGTTGGGGCAGGAGGTCGCCAAGCGTGGCATGGCGCTTGCGGCGGCAGGGGAGCTGGGCTTGCTTATGATTGGGTCTCCGGGATCGGGCAAGACCATGCTTGCGCGCCGCATGACGGGTATCTTGCCCGAGCTTTCCGTCGAGGATCAGCAGGAGGCATTGTGTATCCATTCGGTCTTGGGTGAGAACATCGATGGCCTGCTTGCGGGGCATCGGCCGTTTCGTAGTCCCCATCACAGCATTTCGACTGCGGGCCTTATTGGCGGAGGGCGCCCGGTGCATCCGGGCGAGATCAGCCTTGCCCATGGCGGCGTGCTCTTTTTGGACGAGCTTGCCGAGTTTCCCACCGGTGTGCTGCAGACGCTTCGTCAGCCTATCGAGCGCGGCTATGTCAGAATCGTGCGCGTCGATGGCGCCTTTACGTTTCCCTCGCGCTTTCAGCTGCTTGCGGCGAGCAATCCCTGCCCCTGCGGTTTTTTGGGCGATCGCGAGGTTCCGTGTCGTTGCTCGGCATCGATGGTCGAGCGCTATCGGTCCAAGCTGCGTGGTCCCTTGGCCGACCGCATCGACCTGATGATCGACGTGTCCCGCCCCGATCCGCAGGTGATTATCGAGGGCGCCGAGGGCATGTCGTCGGCCGAGCTGCGCGACTACGTTGTCCGCGGTCGGGCTTTTCGTGCCTGGCGCGAGACTCATATGGACGATGCGGACGCTGAGGCCGAGGACGATGAGTCCCGCTCTATCGATGGTGTTGTGTCGACCTTTGCGCTCGATCAGGCGGCGGAAACGTGCGTGCTCGGCCTGTCGAAGCGCACGCATCTCACGGGGCGCGGCATCGTGCGCCTGGTGCGCATCGCGCGCACGATCGCCGATGTCGCCGAAAGCGAGCGGGTGACGCAAGATCATGTGCTCGAGGCCGCGATGTATCAGGGAAGGAGGGACCAGTGATGGGTGAGGTCCGCTATGAACTGCATCCCGGTGATGGGCTGTTTCCCGCTACTGTTCTGGAACTTTCCGATGTGCCGCAGACGTTGTTCGTCCGTGGCGACCCGGAGGTGCTCTCGACGCCGGCGCTCTCGATTATCGGTGCGCGCAAGGCGTCTCCCTACGGTCTTGCCGTCGCGGAGCTTGCAGCCAAGGTTGCCGTGGAAGCGGGGGTGACGGTGGTCTCGGGCGGTGCGGTCGGCTGCGACCAGGCCTCGGGTTGGGCCGCGGTCAACGCCGGGGGCAGGCACGTCTTAGTTTTGGGTACGGGCGCCGACGTGGTCTACCCGCGCTCGAGCGCGGGGCTTATCGCCCGTACGCTCGATACGGGCGGCGCGGTCGTGTCCATCTCGCCGTGGGGCATGGGGCCGCGCAAGTTTGCCTTCCCGCGCCGCAACCGCGTGATCGCTGCGCTGTCGCAGGCGCTCTTTGTATCGGAGGCCGGCATGCCATCCGGAACGTTTTCTACCGCCGAGGCCGCCATGGACCTGGGGCGCGAACTGCTTGCGGTACCGGGCTCCATTTTGTCGCCCGAGTCGCGCGGGACCAACTATCTCATTGCCAACGGGGCCTGCTGCATTATTGACGAGGAGTCCATCGAGATGGCCATCTCTCGAATCTACGGTACCCTGCGCTATTCGCGTCCCGATGCGCCCGGCATCGCCGACCTGGATGCCACACAGCAGACTGTGATGCATGCCCTCATCGCCTCGCCGCTCAAGGTTGAAGACATCGCCACACTCGTCTCCCTCGATGCCGTCGGCGTGCTCAAGCTCCTGGGCTCGCTCGAGCTCGAGGGCCTCATCGAGCGCATGATGGATGGAAGGTATGCGCCCTCCAAGTTTGCCCTTCACGCCCAGACGCCCTTCGGTCACAATGGAAAACGTGTCAATTAGAAAGGTGTTTGCAGATGCTGTTTGATCAGGTGACGGTTATCGGTGGCGGTCTGGCGGGATCGGAATGCGCGATTCAGCTGGCAGATCGCGGGTTCGCCGTAAAGCTGTGCGAGATGCGCCCGCAGGTGAGCTCTCCTGCCCACCATACCGATCACTTGGCGGAGCTCGTCTGCTCCAATTCGTTTAAGTCGACCCGTCCCGATTCCGCCGCCGGCCTGCTGAAGGCCGAGCTCGAGCGCATGGGCTCGGTGCTGCTCGACTGCGCTCATCGTGCGGCCGTTCCCGCTGGCGGCGCCCTGGCGGTCGACCGCGTCAAGTTTTCCGAGCTCGTCGAGGCCGAGGTTGCCGCCCGCCCCAATATCGAGGTCGTCCACGGTGAGGTCACCCAGATCCCCGAGGGTCATGTGGTTATCGCCGCGGGCCCCTTGTGCTCGCCGGCATTGAGCGGGGAGGTCATGAAGCTTGTCGGTGGTGACGCCCTGGCGTTCTTTGACGCGGCCGCCCCGATCGTCGATGCCTCGACGCTCGATATGGACGTGCTGTTCTCGCAGTCGCGCTACGAGGAGCAGGGGAGTGGCGACTATCTCAATGCCCCGCTCAACAAGGAAGAGTACGAGGCCTTTATCGAGGCACTCACCACGGCCGATCGCGTGGTGCTCAAGGATTTTGAGGGCGGTGACCTGTTCCAGGCCTGCCAGCCTGCCGAGGAGGTTGCGCGCACGGGCAAGGATGCCATCCGCTTTGGCGCCATGAAGCCCGTCGGGCTCACCGACCCGCGCACCGGTCGCCGTCCCTGGGCGGCAATTCAGCTGCGCGCCGAGAACAAGGAGAAGACCGCCTATAACCTGGTTGGCTTCCAGACCAACCTGACCTTCGGCGAACAGAAGCGCGTCTTCCATATGGTTCCCGGCCTGGAGAACGCCGAGTTCTTCCGCTACGGCGTCATGCACCGCAACACCTTTGTCGATGCGCCGCACGTGCTCGATGGCACCTTTGCCGTGCCCGGCACGAGCGTGCGTCTTGCCGGCCAGATTACCGGTACCGAGGGGTATATGGAGGCCGTGGCGACGGGTCTGCTCGCCGCGCTCAACACCTATGCCGAGGCAATCGAGGCGGAGCCTGTTGAGCTGCCGCGCGTGGGCGCCCTAGGCGCACTCGTGGGCTATGCGACCGATCCGGCTACGGTGGGCTATCAGCCCATGCACGTCAACTTTGGGCTCGTGCCGCCGCTCGAGGACGGTAAGCGTCGCAGCAAGCGCGATCGTTACCAGGCCTACGCGGATCGCGCCCTTAAGGCCCTGGATGCTTATCTGGAATCGCGCTCCGATCTGTTTGGAGGCGAGAGGTCATAGCCTTTGACCTGTACGATGCCGTCGACTCGTTCATCGCCTACATTGCACGCGTCGAAGGGCTCGCTCCCAATACGGTAACCGCCTACGCCTCGCGGCTCGAGCACTTCGCCGCGTGGTGCGACCGTGAGGGCATCGACGCTCGCGTCGCCGACGTACGGACCGTTCGCTCCTATTTGGCCGAGCTGTCGCGTGGCCAGGTGGCGGCTCGGACCCTTGCGGCGCATCTGTCTGCCATTCGCTCGCTCTATCGGTGGATGGCTGCCGAGGGAATCGTTGAGGGCGATGCGGTCTCGGCGATATCCTCGCCCAAACTGCCGCGCGATCTTCCCGGTGTGCTGACGACCCGGCAAGTCGAGGCGTTGCTCGAGGCCCCCGACACCTCGACGCCTTCGGGGCTGCGTGATGCAGCGATGCTCGAGCTGCTCTATGCCTCCGGCGCGCGAATCTCGGAGCTCGCGGCGCTCAACGTGGAGTCCATTGCTTGGTCAGAGCGAACGCTGCGACTTTGGGGCAAGGGGAGCAAGGAGCGTATCGTGCCCCTCTATCGGCGCGCTCTCGAGGCGACTCGCCGCTATATTGAGGAGGGGAGGCCACATCTCCTTGTGCAGGCAAAGCGTGTCGATAGTGCGAACGGCGTGCATCCGCTGTTTATCTCGGCGCGCGGAAACCGCATGAGTGCCGCCATGCTGAGGAGGCGTTTCCACATGCTTGCGGCACTTGCCGGCATTCCTGCCGACATCGCCCCGCATGCGATGCGCCACACCTTTGCGACCGACCTGCTCGAGGGCGGCGCGGATCTGCGCTCGGTTCAGGAGCTGCTGGGGCATGCGAGCTTGTCCACGACGCAGATCTATACGCACCTCACGCCCGACCGACTCAAGCGTGCCGTGAGTCAGGCACACCCCCGCGGCGAGTAGGAGAAGGGCCTCCCGCGCCGCACCGAGGTGTGTGGTTTTGATTGCGGGTTGGCAGGAAGAGGCAATCCTGCTATCATTCATCGGGTTGCTTCACGGCAACAGGTTTTTATCACGCACGCGCGGCTACTTCATACCGTGGTGCCCGGGCTTTGGTAGCACATGTCCGGGTTGGTTTTGGAGGATGACCCCGCGCGGAGGCAAACCACAGGAGGTTTAATATGGCTACCAAGATTAATATCCGCACCCTGCTCGAGGCCGGCTGCCACTTCGGTCACCAGACCCGTCGCTGGAACCCCAAGATGAAGCCGTTCATCTTCGGTGAGCGCAACGGCATCTACATCCTCGACCTCAAGCAGACCATCCTTGACGCCGATCAGGCCTACACCTTCGTCAAGAACGTCGCCAAGGGCGGCAACGTGCTGTTCGTCGGCACCAAGAAGCAGGCTCAGGAGGCCGTTAAGAACGCCGCTGAGCGCGCCAACATGCCTTACATCAACCAGCGTTGGCTCGGCGGCATGCTGACCAACTTCGTCACCATCCGCTCCCGCATCAACCGCATGGAGGAGCTCGAGGCCATGGTCGAGGACGGCCGCATGGCAGTGCTGCCCAAGAAGGAGCAGGCAGTGCTCGGCAAGGAGCTCGCTAAGCTCCAGACCAACCTCGGTGGCGCCCGCGACATGAAGGGTCTGCCCCAGGCTCTCTTCGTCATCGACACCAAGCGCGAGGAGAACGCCATCAAGGAGGCCCAGCGCCTGAACATCCCCGTCGTCGCTTTGATCGACACCAACTCCGATCCCGACGAGGTCGAGTACGGCATCCCCTGCAACGATGACGCCATCTCCGCTGTCACCCTTATGTGCGAGCTCATGGCCGACGCCTGCCTCGCTGGCTCCGGTAAGGAGCAGGTCTCCGAGGCCGAGATGGCCGCCGAGCCCAAGGCCGAGTAAATCAGTCCTATTTAAGTCTTTTTCATCTCTTTGAAAGGAACCACAATGGCCCAGATTACTGCCGCTATGGTCAAGCAGCTCCGCGAGATGACCGACTCCCCGATGATGGAGTGCAAGAAGGCTCTCGTCGAGGCTGACGGCGACATGGACGTCGCTGTTGACGTTCTGCGCAAGAACGGCCTCGCCAAGGCTGCCAAGAAGGCTGGTCGTGAGACCAACGAGGGCGCTGTCGCCGCGTTCGTCTCCGAGGACGGCAAGTCCGGCGCTCTGCTCGAGCTTTCCTGCGAGACCGACTTCGTCGGCTCCAACGCCAAGTTCACCGGCTTTGCTTCCAAGGTCGCCGAGGTTGTCGCTACCACCGAGCCGGCCGATGTCGATGCTCTGCTCGAGAAGCCGATGGGCGAGGAGACCGTTTCCTCCGAGCTCACCGAGATGATTCACATCATGGGCGAGAACATGAAGATCGCTCGTTTCTCCGCTCGCAAGGCCGAGAACGGCGCTCTCGCTTCTTACATCCACATGGGTGGTAAGATCGGCGTCCTCGTCGAGCTCGCCTTCGAGAAGGCCGAGACCGCTCAGGCCGAGTCCTTCAAGACCTTCGCTCACGACGTTGCCCTTCAGGTTGCCGCCGTCGCCCCGATTTGCGCTACCCGCGATCAGGTTCCGGCCGAGACCGTCGAGCACGAGAAGGAGATCTACATGGCTCAGGCTGCCGAGTCCGGCAAGCCCGAGGCTATCCAGGAGAAGATGGCTGTTGGCCGTCTGGAGAAGTTCTACAAGCAGTCCGTGCTCACCGAGCAGGAGTTCATCAAGGACAGCTCCCTCACCATCAAGAAGTACGCTGAGCAGGTCTCCAAGGAGCTCGGCGATAGCATTACCGTCGTTGCCTTCGACCGTCTGGTCCGTGGCGAGTAAATAAGCTCTTGTAGCTGGTAATGAGCAGGCTGTGGGTTTTACTCACAGCCTGCTTTTTCATGGCTCTTATCAGAGCCTTTGCTATCATATTGAGAGTCTAATTAAAGGAGGATCGCTTTGTCCGACATCCGATATAAACGCGTGCTTCTGAAGCTTTCCGGCGAAGCACTGATGGGCGACGGCCAATATGGCATCGACCCCAAGATTACCGACCATCTTGCCAAGCAGGTCAAGGAGCTGCTCGCCGTTGGCCATGAGGTCGGCGTTGTTGTCGGCGGCGGCAACATTTTCCGCGGCATGGCCGGCGCTGCCGGTGGCATGGAGCGCGCCCAGGCCGACTACATGGGCATGCTGGCAACCGTTATGAACGCGCTTGCCCTGCAGGATGCCTTTGAGCACAACGATGTTCCCTGCCGCGTGATGAGCGCTATCCAGATGAATGAGATCTGCGAGCCCTATATTCGCCGTCGCGCCATCAACCACCTTTCCAAGGGTAATGTCGTTATTTTTGCCGCCGGTTCGGGCAATCCGTACTTTACGACCGACACCGCCGCGGCTCTTCGTGCCTGCGAGATCGGTGCCGAGATTCTGATTAAGGCCACCAAGGTTGACGGCATCTACGACAAGGATCCTGTCAAGTGTTCCGATGCCGTCCGTTTTGACAAGATTACCTATCACGAGGTTCTCGTCCGCGGTCTGCAGGTTATGGATTCCACGGCCACGGCGCTGTGCCAGGATAACCGTATGCCGATTTTGGTCCTCAACATCGATGGCGAGGACACCGTCAAACGCGCGCTTTCGGGTGAGCCCGTCGGCACGCTCGTCTATCAGGAGGATTAAGCATGGCAGAGAATATCACCGCCCACATGGACAAGTCGCTCGAGTCCCTCAAGCACAACTTCTCCAAGGTTCGCACGGGCCGCGCCAACGCTAACATTCTGTCCGACATTTCGGTCGATTACTACGGTGTTCCCACGCCGGTTACCCAGGTTGCCGCCGTTAAAACCCCCGAGGCTCACATGCTGCTTATCGAGCCCTGGGACAAGGCGCTCGTCAACGCAATCGTGAAGGCTATCAGCGCTTCCGATCTGGGCATTACTCCCAACTCTGACGGTACCGTCGTGCGCCTGCCGTTCCCGGCTCCCACCGAGGAGCGTCGTCGCGAGCTCGTCAAGGAGTGCCGCGAGTATGCCGAGCAGGCCAAGGTCTCCATTCGCAACATCCGTCGCGACTTTAACAACAAGCTCGAGCGCGACGAAGAGCTCACCGAGGACGATGTCCGTCGCGAGCAGGCCAAGGTCCAGAAGCATACCGATGAGTATGTTGCCAAGGTCGAGGAGCTTCTGAAGGAAAAAGAAGCCGAGGTCATGGAGATCTAAGGTGCAATACGACGAGAACAAACTGGTCGAGTACTTTGCCGACGCCCCTGCGGGCGTCGGTTTTTCCGACCTTGACCTCAATAAGATTCCGCATCATATTTCGTGCATCATGGACGGTAACGGTCGCTGGGCCACGGCGCGCGGTCTTGCCCGCACCGAGGGACACAAGGCCGGTATCGTCTCCCTGCGCGAGATTATTACCGCATGCGTGCGTTTGGGCGTCGACGTCCTTTCGGCCTATGCGTTTTCCACCGAAAACTGGAATCGTCCTCAGCATGAGGTCAACGTTTTAATGCATCTGTTTGCTAAGACGTTTATCGATGAGCTGCCGCTGCTTAAGCGCGAAAACGTGCGCGTTGTCTTTTTGGGCGATATATCCGCACTGCCCAAGAAGACCCGCGATGTCTTTGAGCGAGGTCTTGCCGAGTGTGCCGACCATACCGGCATGACGCTGGCACTTGCCGTCAACTACGGAGCCCGTGCCGAGATCACCCGTGCCGTCCGTCAGATCGCGCTCGATGCCGCTGCCGGAAAGATCGTTCCGGCCGCTATCGACGATGATATGGTTGCTTCGCACCTGTACACCGCTGGGCTACCCGATCCTGAGCTTGTGATTCGAACCTCCGGCGAGCTTCGCCTTTCGAACTATCTGCTGTGGCAGGTTGCCTATTCCGAGTTTTATGTCACCGATACCTATTGGCCCGACTTTGATCGTTGGGGTCTTGTCAACGCCATTTTGGCCTATCAGGGCCGCGACCGTAGGTTTGGTGGACTGAGCAAGACCGAGGAGGCTTAATCGTGTCCGATCGTCCCAAGGCGTCTGCTCCCAAGGCGCCTACCGCCAAGAGCGGCGCGGCCGCGACTTCGTGGCTTGCCGGCTTTATTACCCGTGCCGCCGCAGGTATCGTCTACGCCGTCGTATTTATTCTCTGCCTGGTTTTGGGTATCGTTCCCACCGCCATCTTCGTCTCCGTCATGAGCGGCCTGTGCTGCTTTGAGTATTTCCGCATGACGAAGCTCGATGGCAAGGTGGCCAACGAGCGCCTGGGTATCGCTGCCGCCGTGCTCTTTCCGCTCTCGGCGCTGGGCGACTCGCTGCTGTTGAATGCGCTGCTTTTTGCATTGATGCTTGCGGTGGGCATTTGGTATGTCTGTTCGTCGCGTACCCGCATATCCGATGTGGCTGTGACACTCATGGGTCCCATCTACACCGGTTTTATGCTGTCGGCCATCGTGCTGCTGCGCGATGCCGTGCCCGGTTTTGCCGGCGCCCTGCTTTCGGTGGGTGTTTGCGCGTCTCTCTGGGTCTCCGATTCGTTTGCCTACATCGTGGGCAGCCGTATCGGCAAGCACAAGATGGTCCCCAAGATCTCTCCCAAAAAGAGCTGGGAGGGCTTTGTCGGCGGCATCTTGGGCTCGGTTCTTATCTGGCTTATTTTGTGGGCGACGCATTTCTATAAGCTGAGCTTGCCCTATGCGCTGCTTTGCGGCGTGGTTGTGTCCATCCTGGGCGTTATCGGTGACCTCATCGAGTCACGCATCAAGCGTGGCGTGGGCGTCAAGGATTCTGGCAACCTTATTCCGGGCCATGGCGGCATGCTCGATCGTAGCGACTCGCTTATCTTTGGCTGCATTACCGCGCAGCTGCTTTTGATGATCGGAGGCGTGCTGTAATGGCCTTTCAGACGACGTACGCCCCCGATGGCCGTCTGCGGGTTGCAATTTTGGGCTGTACGGGCTCTATTGGCACCCAGGCGCTCGATGTTTGCCGTCAGCATGCCGACCGTCTGCAGGTGACGGCGCTTTCCGTTAATTCCAGTACCGCTGAGCTTGTTGCGCTTGCCCGTGAGTTTTCGGTTCCGGCCGTTGCCGTGGCCGACACCACCCACGGTACGGACGCTGTGCTGCAGGAGCTGCCCGAGGGCACGGAGCTCGGCGTTGGCGCACGGGCCGTGTGCGAGCTCGCATGCCGCGATGATGTCGACTGCGTGCTCGTGGCCATCGTGGGCGCTGCCGGGCTCGAAGCAAGCCATGCGGCCCTGACATCGAACAGGCGTCTTGCACTTGCTAACAAGGAGTCCCTCGTTGTCGGCGGTGACCTGCTGATGCCGTTGGCGCAGCCCGGTCAGCTTATTCCAGTCGACTCCGAGCACTCCGCCATCTACCAGTGCTATCTGGGGGAGAATCCGCGCGAGGCTCACTGCATTTGGCTCACTTGCTCGGGTGGTCCGTTCTTTGGCCGTACGCGCGACGAGCTCAATTGCGTGACACGCTCCGATGCGCTGGCACACCCCACGTGGGCCATGGGTGCTAAGATCACCATCGACTCTGCGACCCTCATGAATAAGGGCTTGGAGCGTATCGAGGCGATGCACCTGTTCGGGTGCGATCTCGACTTTATCAACGTGGTCGTTCAGCGCCAGTCAAAGATCCACTCGATGGTCGAGTATGCGGACGGCTCTGTGATGGCACATCTTGGTGCGTCCGACATGCGCATTCCCATCCAGTTCGCGTTCTCGTATCCCGAGCGGTGGGATACCCCAGCGCCTCGAATCGATTTCCGCGAGCTCGGGCAGCTTACGTTTGATGCTGCCGATATGGACACATTCCGCTGCCTGGCGCTGGCCGAGCGTGCCGGCAGAACGGGCGGCACCATGCCGTGCGTGCTGAATGCCGCCAACGAAGTTGCCGTCGATGCCTTCCTGCACGATGCCTGTACCTTTACCGATATCGACCGTATCGTCGAGTCGTGCATGGATGCACACGATACGCAGGCGGTCGCATCCTTTGAGCAGCTTCGCGATATCGATACGTGGGCTCGTGCCAAGGCCGCCGAGGTGCTCGCTGCAACCCGCTCTTAATCGTAAGGATTGCTTTTCGTTTTATGGATACTGTTCTGAGCGTTCTCTCCTCAGTCTTTTGGGGCCTTTTGATGCTATCCGTCCTCGTGTTTCTGCATGAGGGCGGCCACTTTTTGGCGGCCCGTGCGTGCGGCGTGCGCGTCACCGAGTTTTTCTTAGGCCTACCGTGCCGCTTTGACATTCATCGTACGTCGCGTCGCATCGGTACCAAGTTTGGCGTGACGCCGCTGCTGCTGGGTGGCTATGCCGCTATCTGCGGTATGGACCCGACCGATGTCTCGTGCGCCGACCGTGTGCTTGCGGCGATCTATCGTCATGGTCGCGTTTCGGTTGCAGACCTTTCCGTCGAGCTGGAACTGCCCGAGGAGGATGTTCTCGAGGCTTGTGCCTTGCTTTTGGGCTGGGGTTCCATTGCGCCTTGGTACGAGGAAGGGGAGAAGCCTTCACCCAGCTATTATCCGGTTAGGTACCAGACGCTGCCGCGCGATGCTGCAGGATATACCACCTTTGACGGCCGCAAGTTCGATCGAGAGCATGCGACTGCCGAGGGCGATGTGTGGGAGCTGCCGGTCACTGCTTCGGAGTTCTTCGAGCAGGAGCGTTCGCATACCTATCTGGGCCAGGGTTTTCTCAAGCGTGCCTTTATGCTGCTCGCGGGCATTCTCGTCAATATCCTGACGGGCTTTTTGCTGCTTATGAGCATCTACTCTATCGCCGGCGTATCGGTGCCGGTCGATAGCAATGTGATCGGTCAGGTCGAAGAAGGCTCGATAGCCGCCAAGGCGGGCATCGAGGCCGGCGACACAATTCTTAGTGTCGATGGCGTGTCGTGCTCTTCCTGGAGGGACGTGTACGATGCGATCGGAGCGGCCGCCGGCAAGGACGATATCGCCATTGAGTATCAGCACGACGGTAAGAATCTTTCTACCGCGGTCGCGCTCAAGGAGGACGAGCGTTTGGGTGTTTATGCTTCTACGCAGGTGGTCCATTTGGACCCTATCACCTCGGCGCGCCTGTCGTTCTCCTATGTACAGCAGACTGCTGAGGGCGTGATGCGCCTGCTGCAGCCGCAGCATACGATGGAGATACTCGATCAGTCCAGCTCGATTGTGGGCATCAGCGTCATGTCTTCTCAGGCGGCGGCAGCCGGCCCTGCGACGTTCTTGACGTTTGCCGCGCTCATCTCGTTTTCGCTGGGCTTTATGAACCTGCTGCCCATTCCGCCGCTCGACGGGGGAAAGCTGGTTATCGAGATCATCCAAAAGGTCGCCGGTCACGAGTTGCCGCTGAAGGTGCAGACGATCGTGAGCTATGTCGGCATCGCGCTCTTTGCGCTGCTGTTTGTCTATATGCTTCGTTCCGACGTCCTTCGATTTATTTTGTAGGGGAGTGTTTGGATTGTCTTTGTCCCATCCTTTGCCGCGCGAGATGACGCGCCCTGTGTTTGTGGGCGACGTGCAGATAGGCGGCGGCGCTCCGGTGGTGGTTCAGTCCATGACCTGTACCGATACCGCCGACGCCCAGGCAACGCTTGCACAAGTTCATGCACTCGCTCAGGCGGGTTGCGATGTTGTGCGCGTGAGTGTGCCCACCGAGGCTGCGCTCGAGGGCTTTCGTACGATTTGTGCGGAGTCTCCGGTGCCGATCGTTGCCGATATCCACTTTAACCATAAGCTCGCCATTGGCGCCGTTAAGGCCGGTGCCGCCAAGCTCCGCATCAATCCCGGCAACATCGGTGATTGGGCCAAGGTCGATGCTGTGATCGATGCCGCGGGCGCCGCTGGGTGCGCGATTCGCATTGGCGTGAACGCGGGCTCGCTTGAGCAGGATATCGCCGAGCGCGATGACCTTACGCAGCCCGAAAAGCTCGTGATGTCGAGTGAGCGTTTCGTCAAGCATTTTGAGGATCGCGGTTTTACCAATATCGTGCTTTCCGCCAAGGCCCATAGCGTGTCCACGACGCTCGACACCTATCGCGCCCTGTCGCGCGAAATCCCCCATGTTCCGCTTCATTTGGGCGTTACGGAGGCCGGAACCAAGCTCCAGGGCACCATTAAGAGCTCTGTGGGCCTGGGTATTCTGCTTTCCGAGGGCATTGGCGACACCATGCGCGTCTCGCTTACGGCCGATCCGGTCGAGGAACCGCCGGTCGCCTGGGGTATTCTGCAGTCGCTTGGCCTTCGCCGCCGTGGCCCCGAGATCGTCTCGTGCCCCACGTGCGCTCGCTGCCAGGTCAACCTCATTCCTATCGCCGAGGAGGTCACCGAGCGGCTTAAGAACTACTCCGCGCCGCTTTCGATCGCCGTTATGGGATGCGCGGTCAATGGCCCCGGCGAGGCTTCTGACGCCGACTTGGGCGTTGCCTGCGGACGAGGTCAGGGCCTGCTCTTTTCGCACGGCCAGATCATTGGTAAAGTAGCTGATGACCAAATTGTCGACGCGCTTATGGCCGAGGTCGACAAGCTAATTGAGGAGAAATAAATGACTCGAGCAATGTATATGTCTAAGCTGTATGCTCCGACGCTCAAAGAGGATCCGGCCGATGCCGAGCTTGCGAGCCATCGCCTGCTGCTGCGTGCCGGCATGATTCGCAAGGAGGCCGCCGGTCTCTATTCCTATCTGCCGCTCGCGTGGCGCTCGATTCGCAAAATCGAGAACATCGTGCGCGACGAGATGGACGCTGCCGGTGCCCAGGAGCTCATGATGCCCATCATGGTCGATGCCGAGCTGTGGCGTGAGTCCGGCCGTATCGATGCCTATGGTAAGGAGCTCGTGCGCTTTGATGACCGCCACGGCCGCGAGTTCGTGCTCGGCCCCACGCACGAGGAGACCGTGACCGCCTTGGTGCGCAATGAACTGCGTTCCTACAAGCAGCTGCCGGTGAATCTCTATCACATCCAGGATAAGTTCCGCGACGAGTTCCGTCCCCGCTTTGGCCTGATGCGCGGTCGCGAGTTCATCATGAAGGACGCCTACAGCTTCTCTGCCACGCAGGAGAGCCTGCAGGAGGAGTATGACAAGATGAAGCAGGCCTACGCCAATATCTGCGAGCGCTGCTACATCAAGGCCCTGCCCGTCGTCGCCGATTCCGGCGAGATCGGCGGTGACACCTCCGTCGAGTATATGGCGCTGGCCGAGGCCGGCGAGGCTTCGCTGGTCTACTGCGACGATTGCGGCTTTGCTGCCGACGACGAGGCGGCAAGCACTAAGGTTGTCGTGACCGAGGGTCCCGGCGACGGTACGCTTACCAAGGTCGAGACTCCGGGCATGGGCACCATCGAGGCCGTTGCCAAGTTCTTTGGGTTCCCCGAGAACGGCACGCGCAAGTCCCTGGCGCTGATCGATGCCGAGGGTAAGCCCGTTGTGGCCATCGTTCCGGGCGATCATGAGCTCAACGACTGCAAGGCCGAGCACGTCTTTGGCAAGGGCTATCGCATGATGACCGATGAGGAGCTCCAGACCTACGGTCTGCACAAGGGCTTTATCGGACCGGTTAACCTGCCCGAGGGCATCCGTCTGGTCTGCGACGAGAGCCTGCGCGAGTCCAAGCAGTGGGCCTGCGGTGCCAACGAGGTCGATTATCACCTTATCGGTGCCTGCCCTGAGCGCGACTTTACCGTCGACGAGTGGGCCGACCTGGTTACCGTCGTTGCCGGCGATCCCTGCCCGCACTGCGGCAAGCCGCTCTCCGCTGCCCGCGGTATCGAGGTCTCTCAGGTATTCCAGCTGGGCACCAAGTACTCCGAGGCCATGGGTGCCACCTTTATGGACGAGGACGGCAAGGAGAAGCCGCTCATCATGGGCTGCTACGGCGTTGGCGTGTCTCGCTCGCTCGCTGCCGTTGTGGAGCAGCACAACGACGAGCACGGTATCGTCTGGCCGGTCTCCGTTGCCCCGTACGAGGTCGCGGTGATTCCGCTCGATCCCAAGAAGGAGGAGTGCGCTTCCGTCTGCGGGCAGATCGTCGAGGGTCTGTGCGCCGAGGATATCGAGGTTGTCGTCGATGACCGTGATGAGCGTCCCGGCTTTAAGTTTGCCGACAACGACCTTATGGGTTTCCCATATCAGGTGATTCTGGGCAAGCGCGGTCTTAAGAACGGTACCGTTGAGCTTAAGGACCGTGCTACGGGCGAGCGCGAGGATGTGGCAATCGATGAGGTTGTCGCCAAGGTCGCCGAGCTTGTGAAGGCAGCACGCCGTTAATCGAGCCCGCTGCGTTGAGTGCGCTTACGAAGCGGCCCTGCGTCTCTCGAGGGAGAGGCGCAGGGCCGCTTTTGCGTCTAAGAATCTTTTATAGCTAAAAGAAAAACCCCACAGCCCATTTGAACTGCCTCCCATTTCTTGGACACAAGAAATGGGAGGCTTTTTTATGGCTGGA
>DXMC01000059.1:0-4702 GCA_019414365.1 Collinsella sp. | reverse complement strand
GCCGCGCGGCAAGGAGATATATTGCCAGACCGGAGGGGCGCCGTGGGCGGGAATCTGGGCGTACACATTTCCTACACAATTTTGGATCCGACTAACGTTTGCCAGCCGTTAACTACCGCTCGCCGAGCATCTCTTTATATGAGGCAGTCTCATGGTTAAAGCGGATACGTCCCCCTAGCTAAAGCACAGCCAGCATCGAGCAACTCATCACGTTCTTCCACCGAGAACCCCTCGGCGTAGACGCGCACCACTGGTTCGGTCCCGCTAGGACGGACCAGCAGCCACGTATCATCCTCGAATGACAGACGCAAGCCGTCCATATGACTAACGTTTTGCGGCACCTTGCCACAAATCGACTTGGGGTTTACGCCCGGCAGCAGGGTTCGTAACGTTTCGGCATCTTCGGCCTCAAGGCGCAAATCGCGTCGACCGTAACTCGTCTTACCAAAACTGTCCTCGAGTTGGTCGACCAGAACGCCCAAAGGCGCGTCCGTCTTTGCCATAAGCTCACACAGAATCAGACAGGCGAGGATTCCATCGCGCTCGGGCATATGCGCGGCGATGCCGATACCACCGGCTTCTTCGCCGCCCATGAGGACGCCGCCCTTCTTCATCTCCGCCGCTATATATTTGAAACCGACTGGTTTGACGGTCACGCGGCAGCCAAGCGCCTCGGCAATGCGACGCACGAGCGTCGAGCATGAAAGATTGACGACGACGCGCCCCTCCAAATTACGAAATTGAACCAAGTCGCCTAAAACGAGCGCCATGATCTGATGCGGATGTATATATCTGCCGCGCTCGTCAACCGCGCCGATACGGTCGGCGTCGCCGTCGGTCACCAGGCCAGCGCAAGCTCCGTCCTCGATAACCATGCGCTCGCAAGTGTCCACCCAAGGCTCAACGGGGTCGGGGCAGATATCTTCTTGATCAGACGCCTGCCCGGCGTGAATCTCGTGCACCTCAACGCCAAGCTCGCGCAGCAAGTCGGCTAGATAGCCCTGGGCTGCGCCGCCCATGGGGTCGACAACCACGCGCAAGTGCGCGGCGCGGATGGCTTCGGCATCGACAAACGATGCCACCGCTTGCATATAGTCAGGAATGATATCCGCGGTGCGATATTGCCCCTCGATCCCCATTGGCTCGGGAGCCATGGTCTCTTCGAGCTCTTCGATGACATCCTGGTTGGCGGTCGAGCCGTCACCCATGCGAATCTTGAGACACAGATAACCCTGCGGATGATGGGACCCCGTCACCATGAGCGCGCCGCACGCCTCACCGTCATAAGCCGCCGCCCACGTAAGGGCAGGGGTCGGAACAGGTCGCGAAGCGAGCACGGCGTCTAGCCCGTGCGCTGCTAGCACGCCCGCCGCAAGCTCAGCGAACTCGCGCGCCAGGGGCCGGGTGTCGAACCCTATATATACCGTTTTGCCCGGATTGGTCTTTTGCCACAACTCGCCGACGGCATCGGCGATACGGGCAACGTTATCGGCAGTGAAGTCCTCATCGACGCGAGCACGCCAACCGTCAGTTCCAAAATGAATTATCGCGCACACGCGCAGACACCTCACAGTGTTTGGATCATGTTACGCATGGGGTATACCCGCAACATGCACTCGGCAACCTGCCGGCACCAGCATTCACCATTTGGGCAAATGCTGCCGAGGACATGCAAGCAATAAAAAAACCGTCCCGTATGGAGCGGTTTTGCCCTTTATATATCGAGCGCCTCGGCCATCGCTGCCGTAGTGATTGCCGTGGTTCCACAGCAACTGCCCACCATTGCGGCACCGGCATGTCTCCATTCGATGCATGCGCGCGCGAAAGCTTCGGGGTTCTCGTGCCATACGGGGCCATCCTGAGTCTGGACCGGATCGCCCACGTTGGGGCGCACCGTGACGGGAGTAGTCGCCGATGCAACCATCCTAGGCACCGCCGCGTTCGCGGCCGCAAGCGAACAGCAATTAACACCAACCGAGTTTGCGCCGTGTTTTTCGGCGTACAAAACGGCTGCCTCGATGTTGAGGCCATCGCCCAACAGGTCGCCTTTGTCATCAACGACAAAACTCACCAGGACAGGCATGCCGTCAGCGGCATCTCGAGCGCCGGCAAGCATGGGCTGCAAATTACGGATAGACGTCACCGTCTCGATCAGCAGACCATCAACACCAGCATTGAGCAAGGCGTGCGCCTGTTCGCGCGCAATGCCTCGGATCTCACGAAACTCGGCAGAGTCCTCGGCAAACCACTCAATACCGATCGGGCCCATCGAGCCCAGCAGCAGCTGAGGGTGCGCCTGGCAAGCATCGTCGACGGCCCCGCGATTGACCTCCGCCACGGACGGCGCAATCTGGTCGTGCTTGAGGGCATAGCTTGATGCCTGAAAGGTGTTGGTAATGAGCACCTGCGCACCGGCGGCGACATACAAGCGATGGATACGAGAAACGGCCTGCGGCTCTGCCAGATTCCAAAACGCCGGTGGAATGTCTGCGGCGTCGTACTCACTCAACAGAACACTGCCCATGGGGCCCTGCGCCAACAAGGTCTCGCTCGACAAGCGGCGCGTAAGTTCCTCGGCACCAAAGCGATTGTAATAACTCGTATCCATATATATCCCGCTATTCCTCGACGCTGATTCCTTGCTTTTCGAGATAGGCGAGCCAGCGGTTCATCGTGTCCTCGGATAGCGCATGCTCCATCATGCAGGCCTCGGAATCGGCTCGCTCAAATTCGACACCGAGCTCCTGAACCAAAAACGTGCGGATGAGGCGATGACGGTACCAGATAGCCGTGCCAACCTCGCGGCCGCGATCGGTCAGGATTACCTTGCCATAGTGCGATTGCTCGACAAGCTCGGATGCCTTGAGCGCCGAAACCGCTTCATTGACCGATGCCTTGGAGACGCCAAGGCGCTGCGCGATGTCGACCGATCGCACGCCGTTGGTTTCCCCCTCTTCGCTTTCAATGCGAACCATGCACTCCAAGTAGTCTTCGTTCGCCACCGTCAGATGTAGTTCGCGCGAGCTATTTGTCGTATCCATGATCTTCCGTCCCTTCTGCATTCAATGGCTGATTCTACCCCATCCAAGCGTCGCGGTATGCCGTGGCATACCGTGCTAGAGTTCTTGTTGCACACGACGACCAAGATTGGAGCGGTCTTTATGGAAAACACCACCACAAACCCCGATGTCCTCGAGCGCTTTTTGCGCTACGTCCAGATCAACACGCAGTCCGAGGATGCAAACTGCGACCAGGTACCCTCGAGCGCCGTTCAGTTTGACCTTGCCAACGTGCTGGCTGAAGAGCTGCGCGAGCTTGGTGCGGAAGATGCCCACGTGACCGAGCACGCCTATGTCTGCGCGCATATCCCCGCAAGTGCGGGCGCTGAGGACAAGCCCGCCCTGGGCCTGATCGCCCATCTCGACACCACCGAAGTTGCACCGGGCGCCGGCGTGAAGCCGCACATCGTACACTACGAAGGCGGCGACCTGGTCTGCGGCACGGTTGACGGTAAGCCCGTTGCCATGAGTACCGCCAAGCTTCCCGCCCTGAATGACCTCGCGGGTGAGGACCTGGTCTGCAGCGATGGCACCACGCTGCTGGGCGCGGACGACAAGGCAGGCGTCGCCGAGATCATGTCACTTGTCGCGCGTATCGCTCAGGACCCTTCTCTGCCCCATCCCGCACTCGGCATTTGCTTCTGCCCTGACGAGGAGATCGGTCACGGAGCCGAGCTGTTGGATATCGATACCTTTGGCTGCAAGTACGCCTACACGGTCGACGGCGGCCCCATCGGCGAGCTGGAGTGGGAGTGCTTTAACGCCGCCGAGGCGACCATCCGCTTTGAGGGCCAGTCCATCCACCCGGGCGACGCCAAGGGCCGTATGGTCAACGCAGGCAATCTGTTCTGCGACTTCAACGCGTTGCTCCCCTACGTGCAGCGCCCGGAGTATACGGAAGGCTACGAGGGCTTTTATCACCTTGAGGGTGTATCTGCGACCGTCGATCACGCCACGGCGCGCTATATCGTCCGCGACCATGACGCCGCCAAGTTCCAGCAGAAACTCGACCTTATTGATGCCGCCGCCTCGATGCTCAACCAGCGTCTGGGTGAGGAGCGCGTAACGGTCGAGATTAAGCAGCAGTATCGAAATATGGCCGAAATCGTTCGTGACTATCCCGAGCTTATTGATGTTGCCAAGGAAGCCTACCTTGCCTGCGGCGTTGAGCCCCAAGTGCTGCCGATTCGCGGCGGCACCGACGGCGCGCAGCTGTCGTTCCGCGGTCTGCCCTGCCCCAACCTTTCCACCGGCGGCTATTGCTATCACGGCGTCAACGAATTCGTCCCGGTCAGTTCGCTCGTCAAGATGACCGACGTGCTCCAGGAGCTCGTCGCCCGTTTCGCATAAGCCTGGCTGCATAAGCCCAAAAGACGAATCGCCCCGTCCTCTACAGAGAACGGGGCGGTTTTTTTGCTGCAATGAGAACAGGTTGACGCACGCCAGCCTCTTAACGCAAGGAGTGTTCCAAACTGCCGGCACAAAAGGAACGTCCCCAAGTGCCGCAAAATGACGACATCCACTCTCGCTTTGTGGGTAGTCATTGGGGACGTTCTTGTTTGACTAGTCGTTTAAAAACGTCCCCAATGACTACCCAACGACTAGTCCGGACCAAGGCAACGCCGATGTTTTGGCAACGACAG
>DXMC01000058.1:0-5659 GCA_019414365.1 Collinsella sp. | reverse complement strand
CATGCGAACCTCCAGTCCGGACCGCCCCGCGGTCCAACTTTCTGTCCGCACCCCCTTCTCTTCCTTTCGAGAATCGTTTTCCCCGGCAACGGCCCCTACCGCCGCCGACGCTTTTCCCTGCCGCTATGAACGCCGCTCCCTCGCATGCACGCGGGTATGCTTGCCCGCAGGCTCGTCGGGAACCATCCGATCGAGCACTATCGACGCCGCGATCAGCAGCGCCAGAACGGCCACCACAACAAGCAAACCGGGCATCGTCGTGCAATATGCGTTGACGAAGCCCAGGTAAGGGACACAAAAAGAAACAGTGCCGATAACACTCGAAAAAGGCGTCTGCTCGGCATCGTGCATGATGCTTCCGTCTGCATTTTTGTTCGCAATTCCCTGCGTGCCGATCATCTGCGCCACAGGGTCGATCTCGTACACCTGGTGCGTCACCACGGCACCGTCCGATCGGTAAAAGGTTGCATTGTCACCCACGGCAATATCCACTGGCTCAACCTGGCGAACAAACACCATGGAGCCAACGGGAAGCTCGGGTTCCATAGAGCCCGAGAGCACAGCAAAGGGCATGTATCCAAATGCACGAGGAACAAAAGAAACAACGGCAAGGGCTATGACAAGCGCGAACGCCAAGCTACTCAAAAGCGTAATAAATCGTTTGAGTCTACGCGCCGTCAAAGTGATAATTCATCCCCCTTGAGGACCTATTCGACCCATCCAAAGGTCAGCAAGTTTCAACAGGAACCGCAAGGCGCTTGAAAAGTGAGTCCGAAATAAGCCAATTTGGAATCTTTTCGTAATAAAAACATAGCGATGTGCTACACATTTTTCAATGTTTTATCGCTAAATGCTACTTATTTTGGCGTAAGTGGTCATTTATCCCCAAATTAGTCTGTTTTATCCAATACTTACGACTAACCCCCTACGTAACTTCCCCATAGAGGGATCGATTTTTTGCGAAACTAAAATAATGATACCCCCCCCCACATTAAAAGAAATTGCTGGAAGTGCCCTATATTTCCGACCCCTTTTACTGGAGTTTTATGACAGCCCCATCTAGTTCGCAGCCCATAACCCTCTGAAAACCGTGTCCCAGAATTCCCGTCCGGAGCGGGATGCGGCTACCGCTTGTGGCCCCGTTGGGAAGCCGTATCCCGCTTCGCTCACAAATTCCGGGTCGCACTTTCCGCCAAGACCCTCAACCGGAAACGGCATCCCATTTCTCGGCCGAAAACTGGGATGCGGTTTCCACAGAGCCCCTCAACGGGAAACCGCATCCCATTCCAAAGGCAAATTCCGGGACGCAGCTTCCGCAACCCCACCCATCCGGAAATCCCATCCCACTCCGCACACATCCGGGCATAGAACAATCAGCTTATTAGGCCTTCCATCAATAAAGGGGCGCCCTCGTGTCATGAAAAAAGCCCCGAGAATTTCGAGACTTTCACGTTTGTGTTATCTCGAGCGCGAGGCGACGCGCCTACTCGCCCAAAACGGCCTTTTTTGCGGCTGCAGCCATGTTATCCATATCTTCCTTAGTGGGATGGTCCTTCGCGGCAACCCAGTTGTCGAGCAGCATCTTAAATCGAGCGTTGTCGGGATCTTGCTCGAGCATGGCCTCGTAGCGCTGCTTAACCGCGGGACCCATCTTGCCCTGGCACATCGCCCAACCCGCAAGCTCGGCATCCTCGGCCAGATTGGAAGTTACGCGGTCGATAATCTGCTGGTAATAGCTCTGGTCGGCCCCAAAGCCGCAGGTGCCAAACAGGAACACGCGCTTGCCGTGCAAGGCAGAGAGCAACGCCGCGACCGAAGGCGTGCACGCGCCCTTGTCGCACCAAAAACCGACGAGCACCGTGTCGGCCGCGCAGGCACCCTGCGCCTCGAGCGCAACCTGATCTGCATCCGCATCGTCGCTCAACGCCGCGGCATGGACAAACTCAACGCCCGCAGCCTGCAGAGCGCGCTTGATCGCGCCCGAAACCATCCTGGTATTACCGCTCTTGCTGTTAACCACCAAAGAGCACGTCATAGTCACGTTGCCTCGTTTCCCCCAAAATTAAAGCCACTAATGCAATTTATTAGATGAATATCTTAGTACTTACGTGACAGATGTAAACCACCGTCTGTCGATTGATTCATTTGCCCCACGGCCGTGCTCACTGGGCAAACTGGCTGCAGTAGAGCTCGGCGTAGAAGCCGCCTGCCGCTAGCAGCTCGTCGTGCGTGCCGCGCTCGATAATCTCGCCGTCGCGCATGACCAGAATGCAGTCGGCGTTGCGGATGGTGCTCAGGCGGTGCGCCACGACAAAGCTCGTGCGACCGGCCATGAGCTCGTCGAATGCCGCCTGCACCTGCAGCTCGGTGCGCGTATCGATGCTCGAGGTCGCCTCATCCAGCAGCAAGATAGCCGGGTCGGTGAGCATAACGCGCGCAATGCACAGCAGCTGCTTTTGGCCCTGGCTAAACGTACCGCCGTCCTCGCCAATCACCGTGTCGTAGCCGCCTGGCAGCTGCACGATAAACTTGTGCGCGTGCGCGCGCTTGGCGGCTTCGATGACCTGCTCGCGCGTGGCGCCTGGACAACCGTAAGCAATGTTGTCCGCCACCGTGCCCTCGAACAGCCACGTATCCTGCAACACCATGCCAAAGGCGCGGCGTAGGCTCGCGCGCGTGTAGTCACGCGAAGACCGACCATCGACCATGATGCGGCCGGCATCGATATCGTAAAAACGCAGCAGCAGATTGATGAGCGTTGTCTTTCCGCAGCCCGTGGGACCGACCAGGGCAAAGCGCATGCCGGGCTTGGCCTCGATGCAGATATCCTGCAGCAGCTTGCGGTCGGGCACATAGCTAAAGTCCACATGCTCAAAGGTCACCTCACCCTGCGGGGCGGCAAGCTCCACGGCGTCCGATGCGTCGGGCTCCTGCTCGCGTGCATCGAGCAGCGCGAACATGCGACGCGCCGAGGCGTACGCGGTCTGGATCTGCGTAATGACGTTGGTAACCTCGTTGAACGGCTTGGTGTACTGGTTGGCATAGGACAGGAAAATCTGCACGCCGCCCACCGTAAGCGCCGCCGGCACGCCCGTGATCACGCCCACGCAGCCGATCACAGCAACCACGGCATAGATGATGTTATTGATAAAACGCGTACCGGGGTTGGAGAGCGAACCCATAAACTGCGCACGCTCGCCCGCGGTGTAGAGCTCGGCATTGAGGGCGTCGAAGCGCTGCTGGGCGTTGGGGCCATAGGCAAACGCGTCCACGAGCTTCTGCTCGCCTACGTACTCCTCGATATGACCACCCAGTTGACCCTGAATACGCTGCTGGGCCGTAAAACTCTTGTTGGAAAGCTTGGCAATAGCACCGGCTGCAAAAATGGAAAGCGGCGTGACGAGCACCACCACGAGCGTCATGGTCAGGTTGATGGAAAGCATAAACGCGAGCGTGCCCACGATGGTAATAACACCGGTGAAGAGCTGCGTGAAGCCCTGCAGCAGACCGTCGCCCACCTGATCGACGTCGTTGACCACGCGGCTCATAAGGTCGCCGTGGGCGTGGCTGTCGATAAAGCTGAGCGGCATGCGGCTGAGCTTGTCGCTCGCCTCCACGCGCATGTCACGCACCGTCTCGTAGGACAAGCGGTTGACGCAGTAGCCCTGCAGCCACTGGAAGGCCGCGGCGCCCACCACAACGAGCGCGAGTTTGGTAACGAGTGGCAGCAGCGCATCGAAGTCCACCCGCCCGGCGGCGACGATAAGATCGATGCCCTCACCAATGAGAATGGGCGTGTAGAGCTGCAAGATCACCGAAACGGCGGCGCTCACAAACGACGCCGTAAACGAGACGCGGTGCGGGCGAACATAGCCCAGCAGGCGGCGGGTCACCGCGCCCACGGGATAGCGCTCGGGGTAGCCGGGCTGGCGCGGACCGTCGCCCAGGTCGTTGAGGTTATCGTTACCGGACACGTTGGCCGTCATCGTGGCGACCGAACCGGAGGAAGTGTACGGATTCATTTAGCAGCCCTCCTTTGCGCAGACGGATGCGGGGGCGGCCGGAGCGGATGCGGGCACCGCGCTCCCCTGCTGGCCCTCGAGCTCCTCGCGGCGCAGCTGCGACTGGCAAATCTCGCGATAGAGCTGACATGTCGCGTAGAGCTCGTCATGCGTGCCCAGGCCCGCGACCGAGCCGTGGTCGAGTACGCAGATCATGTCGGCGTCGCGCACGGTCGAGACGCGCTGGCTCACAATCACCGTCGTGAGCGGCAGCCCGCCCGCGGCGGCACCGCGCATGCTTCGTTCGCGAATGGCATGGCGAAGCGCCGCGTCGGTCTTAAAGTCGAGCGCCGAGGCAGAATCGTCCATGATCAGAACCTGCGGCGAACCCACCAAGGCACGCGCGATAGTCAACCGCTGGCGCTGGCCACCGCTAAAGTTCTTTCCGCCCGCCTCGACCGGGGCATCTAAGCCCTGGGGCTTGTTGTGTACGAACTCGCTTGCCTGCGCCATATCGAGCGCCGCCCAGAGCTCGTCGTCGGTCGCGGCTTCATCGCGCCAGTTCAGGTTGCTGCGAATAGTGCCGCTCACCAGCGACGCACGCTGCGGAACGGTCGCGACCGCATGGCGCAGTTGGTCGAGTGGCCAAGCGCGCACGTCGGCGCCCATCACGCACACGCTGCCGGTGCTCGCGTCGTACAGGCGCGGGATAAGCGAGACGAGTGTGGACTTACCACTGCCCGTACCGCCAATAATGCCGAGCGTCTTGCCCAGCGGGAGCTCCAGGGTCACATCGTTGACGGCATTTGCCGCGCCCGCGCCAAACGAAAAACTCGCATGGCCAAAGCTCACCGCGGAGACTGGAGCAGCACCCCCCGCCAGTTCGCCCGGCTCGGGCAGCGCGACCAGCTCGTTGTCCTCGTCGGTGATGCTCGGCACGCAATTGAGCACCTCATTGATGCGCGACGCGCTGGCACTCGCCTTGGTAAAGACAACGACCAGGTTGGCCACGTACACGATGGAGGTGAGGGTCTGCGTCATATAGTTCACAAACGCCATGACCTGGCCCTGCGTAAGCTCACCCACGTTGACCTGGATGCCGCCCACCCACAGGATGGCGCACACGCCCAGGTTCATCACCAAAAACGTTACGGGGTTGAGGACCGACGAGAGCTTGCCCACCGCGATGGCGGTATGGGCCTGGTCATCGGCAGCTTGGGCAAAACGCTCGCGCTCGTGGTCTTCGCGCACAAAGGCGCGGACCACGCGGGCACCCGAAAGCCCCTCGCGGCAAATGAGCGCAATGCGGTCGAGCTTTGCCTGCAGCTGCCTGTAATACGGAATGCAGCGCGCCATGACAAACCAAAACACCAAGCCAATGGCGGGCGTGCAAATCAAAAAGATCATGCCGAGCTTAAGGTCGATGGCAAGGGCCGCGCACATAGAGCCCACCGCCAAGAAGGGCCAGCGGATGAGCATGCGCACGCCCAGCGCCACGGCAAGCTGCACCTGGTTGACGTCGTTGGTGATGCGGGTGATAAGCGAGGGCGTGCCAAAGCGGTCGAGCTCGGCATAGCTCAGCTTATTGATGTGCTCGTAGAGCGCGCCGCGAATGTCGGTGCCCATGCCCTGCGAGGTGAGCGCCGCCATCTTTTGGC
>DXMC01000057.1:0-5993 GCA_019414365.1 Collinsella sp. | reverse complement strand
CCGTTGCCTCTCTCGTGGGCGCCAGGCAAAGCGCCCACAAACTAGCCTCTCTTCATGAGCCCTGCAGTCCGCTCCGGCTGCGGGGCTTTTGCTGTTTGGAGCGCGAGCAAATGAGGAAGGCGAATAAGAGCCAATCTGATTAGATGCTCAGGTCATGGGATGCCTGAAACCAGACGATGACTCCGAGAATCCTGATTCGGCGTTTGTCCAGCACAATATCCGGTTCCGACGTGCGATATGAGTAGGATGAGAGCATCACGGTGTTCGTACCGGTGCTATAACGACGTATGACGATTCTTGAATTATCGGCCAAAGCGAGGACGGAGCATCCGTTCCAGGGTTTCAGGTTTGGATCCACGAGGAGAAGGGATCCAATCGGGTAGCATTTGGACATGGCGGACGTGTCCATTTGAACAAAGAAGCACCCGCGATGTTTCTTGAATACGGATGAGGGAAGCGCGGTTATTCCGGTTTGTTTAAGTCCCGTTCTGCCTCCATTCTTCAAGATTTTAAATACATCGCAAAGGGAATCAGTAGTAACTTCTTTGGATTCCCCCTTCCGCCCCTCGTGGTCGAGCTTTGCGGCAAGCCCTGCGGTTTCAGATGTGAGGTCGTCGAGCTGCAGGTTAAATTTCGATACTATCTTGAGCAACGTTGAGCGGCGGATTGTATAGCGGTCCTTTTCCCAGCGGCATACCGTTTCTTTGGAGACGCCGATGAGTGCCGCGAATTCCTCCTGTGTCAGCTGGTCGCGCTTGCGAAGCGCCTTTATGTTTTGACCCGTTCCCATGTTATGAAGTGCGGACGAGGGGGAGGCAGAGGCAGTTGGGGCCGCCAAAGCCGTTTGTCAGCTCAAAGATAGAGATGGGAATAAGGTCAATACCGGCCTGCTCCAGCGCTTTGTTGGTTTCGGCGTTTTCTTCGTATACGCAGACCTTGCCTGGCTCCAAACAAAGGGTGCTTGTGGCATTGTTGGTCCTTTCGACCTCTGCTGCTCCGGGATTTGAGCCACCGCAAAGGATAAACTGCAACGAACTTGAACCTAGGGCTAATCGCAACGCTTCTTTCAGTCCGCCTGCGACATGACACGCACGGGTTGTCCCTTCCGATCTGCCCCGCGTAATGCGGTAGACTCGCGCTTGGTCGAGAAGCTCCCGAGCAACGAGGAATGTCTCGTAGTCAACGCGAGTGAAATATGTGTCGAGATGAATGCAGAGGTCATCGTAGGGGACCTGAATGGCCCATACGGACTCAATAGTCGAGTTCTCATCCCACAGCAAGTTATTTGCTAAAGTGTCTATCGCCGCCGGCTCGGTTCGTTGCGAGATTCCAACGGCTATGTTTTCGCTGTTGAGGTTGTGCAGGTCGCCGCCTTCAATGTGGTAAGTCGATTCATGCTTGAAGAACTGAGGGGTCTCGCGGAAATCTGGGTGATAGGTAAAAATCGTTTTGTAGGCGATAACCTCACGGTTGCGCTCTGGCCAGTACATGTGGTTGAGCGTAACGCCTTCGCCGATGACGCTCGCCGGATCGCGTGTGAACCACATGGTGTTAAGGGGGCTTACGAGAAGATCGTCAGGTGAGTATGCGTCTGCCGTCAGTTTCGTGAGGCTGAACACCTCTTTATCTGTGTTGAAGACCTGGGAGTAGCGGATGCCGTTGACTGCTGCTTGAGCAAGGGCGCGGGAGCCTTCGATGCGCTCGAGATACTCGCGAATGGCAGACTCGAGCTCAATGCCCCGCGCGCCGCATTCTGAAATGTAGCTATCGATAAAAGAGCGACGCGCTTGCTCTGTCGCATCAAGGGCTTCGGTAAGAAGGTTTTCAAGATAGAGAATCTCTACCCCTTCGTGCTCGAGCATCGCCGAGTAAGCATGATGCTCCCTAAGGGCTTTATCAAGATCGAATGAGCTGCTAGACGGACGCAACGTAAAGACCCGATTGAACTGCCCGTCGGGGTAGTTGCGCGTTTCGGGGCCGGGACAGTGCAGAAGCACCTTTTTTAGCTTTCCTATTTCATTTTGAACATGCAATGCGGACATGTGACCTCGCTTTGGCGGTGAGTATTTATTGCTTCCATAGTGGCACATTACGAGTTTGATTCAATTTACATCATATCTGTCACAGGTGAATGGCACGAACCGGCTTAGTAATTGATGTTAAACATCAATTTAGATAGCAAATTGACAAATTACATCAATCTGAAATCCGTTTACGGGTCGATGCGCTTCGTTGGCGGGCGAAGAGACGGAAGGGTGTTTTGCGCGATGACACAATGGCTTTGCCGGCAACGAAAAACCCCTGAATTAAGGAGGAGAGATGGCAGAGACAGAAAAGAAGCGCACTCTTCGAGTCCCGCACGTGTACACCATCATTCTCGTCTTGATGGCCGTATTTGCCGTTCTGACCTGGGTCGTGCCTTCGGGTTCGTTTGAGCGTCAGGAGGTTAACGGTCGCGAGGTAACGGTCTCGGGCACCTATGAGCCTGTCGATAAGGTCTATACGGACGAGGACGGCAACGAGGTCGATCTTCGCCAAGGCATCTTCGAAGTACTTGAGGCCCCTGCGATCGGCATCCAGCAAGCGGTCGAGGTCGTTGCATTCATTATGATCGTGGGAGGTTCCTTCCAGGTCATCACGGCGACCGGAGCCATCACGAGTGGCGTAGCTCGAGTGGTGAAAAAGTTCAAGAGCAAGGACGTCCTCATCATTCCGATCCTAATGGTGCTTTTTGCCTTGGGCGGCAGCACCTTTGGTATGGCAGAGGAGACGCTTCCGTTCTTTGCGATTCTTATGCCGATCATGATGGCCATGGGCTTCGACTCAATTACAGCGTTCATGACGGTGTTTGTGGGTGCCCGTATCGGATACATCGCATCTACCGTCAATCCGTTCAACGTCCTGATTTCCCAGGGCATCCTCGGTATCCAGGGCAACCCCCAGCTTTGGTTGCGTACTATTGCCCTTGCCGTGCTCACGGCGGTTGCCGTCGCATGGGTTGTAATGTATGCCCTCAAGGTTAAGAAAAACCCCGAAGCGTCCCCCGCTTTCCACGATGATATCGAGAAACGCAAAGAGTTTGGCGCGGATGAGAACCTCCTCGATAGCGAGTTCACCGCTAAGCAAAAAGCCGTCATGGTTATTTTCGTGCTTGGACTTGGCGCTATCATTTGGGGCCTGGTAGCCCAGGGCTGGTACATGAACGAAATCTCTGCGATTTTCTTGGCCATGGCCCTTCTTTCTGGTGTTGTTTCCGGGATGAATGAGAAGGAGATCGCTGGCGAGTTCGTTAAGGGAATTGCAGATTTCGCGTTCTCTGCCATCGTTGTTGGACTTGCCCGCGGAATCCTCGTAATCGCCAATGACGGCCTCATCATCGATACGATTCTCAATACGCTCGCCACGGCTCTCACTGGAGTTCCAGCCGTTATCTTTACGAGCATCCTCTATGTCGTGGATAACCTTCTGTCGATCCTCGTTCCGAGCTCTTCGGGTATCGCTGCTCTTACGATTCCAATTTTTGGCCCGCTTGTTGAGCTGATGGGCTTAAACCCCGAGGCTGCAGTTACGGGTCTTTCCATGGGCAGCGCGGCCATGTCTCTCATTTCGCCAACAAGCGCGATGCTCGTTGCCGGTCTTGGCGTCTGCAAGATTCCGCTTGGCCAGTGGTGGAAGGTTGCTTGGAAATTCTTCCTGGTCGTGAGCGTTATCTGCATGGCATTCACTGCGGTTTCGGGCCTTATCCCCCTGCCGTAAAAGCAAAACCCCACATACAAGTTGTGAGAAAGAAGGATAGAGATGAACAAAGGACTGAACGTTCATAGCGAGATTGGCGCCCTCAAGAAGGTGTGCGTCCATCGCCCCGGTATGGATCTTGTAAACATGAAGGCGGAGGATTTCGACCGCGTTTGGATTCACGATGCGTTCTATCTGGACTATGCCCAGAAAGAGCACGATCAGTTTACCGACCTTCTTCGCGGCGCTGGCGCCGAGGTCGTCTATATGGAAGAGCTGCTCGCTGAGACGTTTGACAAAGTCGAGGGCACTCGCGCAGAGTTCATGACGAAGTTCATGGGTGAGTCCGGCATCTCCAACGCGGCCCTTCGCCAGGCCGTTGTCGAGAAGCTTGATTCGATTAAGGACAACAAGGAGTTTGTCCTTGCTGCTATGGGCGGCCTCTACGTTCGCGACCTCGAGATCCCCAAGGTTGGCGGTTCTCTTGCCAGTATGGACGGCGAGGAGTTGAAGGCTGACGATATGGTGCTGTTCCCCATGCCGGCCTCGTATTTCTCCCGTGACCCCCTGGCCGTCGTGGGCAAGGGCGCTACCATGAACCGCATGTACTGGAATCAGCGCAACCGCGAGGTTATCTTCTACGAAACGGTGCTCCGCAACCATCCCGATTACGCCGGTAGCCCCATCTGGTACGACCACAACAGCGAGTGGCATATCGAGGGCGGCGATATCCTCAACATCAACGCCAAGACGCTCGCCATCGGTATTTCCGAGCGTACCCAGACTGCGGCCATCGATGAGCTCGCCAAGAATATGTTCTGGGGTTCCGATGAGGCCGAGATCGAGAACATCTATGCCATCAAGATCCCGCACGGCTACGCCTACATGCACCTCGACACCGTCTGCACGCAGGTCGATCGCGATAAGTTCACGGTCTATCCCGGCATCTACCAGACGCTTCGTGCCTACCGCCTGACCAAGGGCGATTCGGAGGGGGAGGTGCATATCGAGGAACTCGAGGGCACCCTGCAGCATATCCTCGAGCTTGCGACGGGTATGGACCATATCACCATGATTGAGTGCGGTGGCGGCGATCCGATCGAGGCTTCCCGTGAGCAGTGGAACGATGGTTCCAACACTCTTGCGGTCGCACCGGGCAAGGTCTGCGTGTATGAGCGCAACGTTGTCACCAACGATGCTCTTTACAAGGCTGGCGTCGAGCTGCTCGTCGCTCCCTCCGAGGAGCTTTCTCGCGGTCGCGGCGGCCCGCGTTGCATGACCATGCCGTTCTGGCGTGAGGAAATCTAGTCAGCGTTAGCGTATCTGGGCGGCGCGTGTGCGTCTGCGCCGCCCATCCCTCCTTGTGTGTTCCAACAACCGAAAGGACTCAAATCATGGCTCTTAATCTTTCTGGTCGAAGCGTTCTTACCCTGCTTGACTTTACGTCCGAGGAAATCGAGTACATGCTCGACCTCTCAAAGAACTTCAAGGATATGAAGCGCGCCGGTTATCCGCACCGCTTTCTCGAGGGCAAGAACATTGTCCTGCTGTTTGAGAAGACCTCCACGCGCACGCGCTGTGCCTTCGAGGTCGGCGGTATGGACCTGGGTATGGGCGTGACCTACCTCGACCCCGGCTCGTCGCAGATGGGCAAGAAAGAGTCCATCGAGGATACCGCCCGCGTGCTCGGTCGCATGTATGACGGTATTGAGTATCGCGGCTCCGACCAGTCGATCGTCGAGGAGCTTGCCGCCAAGGCTGGCGTTCCCGTCTGGAACGGTCTGACCAACGAGTACCATCCCACCCAGGCCCTTGCCGACATTCTTACCATGCGTGAGGAGTTTGGCGACACGCGCGGCATGAAGCTCACCTATATGGGTAAGGAGCAGGGCAACGTCAGCGACTCCCTGATGGTTATCTGCGCCAAGCTCGGCATTAACTTCTGCTCCTGCGGACCCAAGGGCGATGTCGAGGGCGCCACGCACTTCGATCCCGAGCTTCTTGAGCGCTGCCAGGAGATCGCCGCTCAGAATGGCTGCACGATCCAGCTCACTGAGGATATCGACGAGGGCGTCAAGGATGCAGACGTGATCTATACGGACGTTTGGGTCGGTATGGGCCAGGCTGAGGAGCTGTGGAAGAGCCGAATCGATCTTCTCTCTCCCTATCGAGTAACGCCCGAGGTCATGGCCAAGGCAAACCCCGGCGCCATCTTTATGCACTGCCTGCCGAGCTTCCACGATACGCAGACCACCATC
>DXMC01000056.1:0-6135 GCA_019414365.1 Collinsella sp. | reverse complement strand
CCACGCCCAGCGTGACGAGCATCGCCGAGATGCTCACAGGAATCGCAGCGTGCGAAGCTGCCTCCTTGGCCTTTTGTTCCATAAGCCAGTTTCCTCCCATTTTTAACGTTCGAGGGGATTATAGGTAATCGACCCATGTTTGAATGGCGCCGTTTTCCCAGCTAGATAAACATTTATACGGCCTTTAGGCCACCACGGCGATATGGAATGTGACAAAGGGACTGCTCCCTTGTCACATCCGTCATTTTCCGAGCCAGTTTTTGAACCACCACTCCATGGAGCGGCTCATCTCGGCCATAAAGGGACTGGTGTGCTTGCGGGTGTAGATATCCACGACGCGCTCCCCCACCTCGCGGGCATGCGGGCGAAACATCGCATCCATCTCGGCCACCTGTGCATCCATAGTCGCAGCGTCCGCGCGGCGGTAGCGCTCTTCGTGCACCAGGTTCACCACGGGATGCGCGATCGCCGGGCGCTCCTTACGGGGCGTGCCGATGATGAGCATCGACAGCGGCATGGTATAGGACGGCAGATCGAGCAGCTCGGCAACTTCCTCGGCATTCTCGACGATATCACCGATGTAGCAGCTCCCCAGCCCCAGGGCCTCGGCGGCAACCACGGCGTTTTGCGCGGCGATCACGGCGTCCTGGGCCGCGATGGCAAAGTCGCCCAATCCCGGCGCGCGGCGGGGCGCCTTGCCCGTGCGCTCGACAAACTCGGGCTCAAAGCAACCCACGTGCTCAAACAGATCGATCCACTTGGCATAATCGACCACAAATATAAGTGCCCAGGGCGCCTTGGCGATCATGGGCTGGTGATCGCACAGGTCGGCCAGACGGTCCAGCGTAGCCTGCTCGCGAATGCTCACGATGGAATACATCATCATGGCGCCCGCCGACGGCGCGCGACTCGCCGCATGCAAGATCGCCGCCCGCTGCTCGTCGGTCACCGCCACGGGACGTTCATCGTCATCACGCGCGAAGGCACGCGTAGACGAGCGATGCTCCAAGATGTCCAGCACCGCATTGCCCGTAGTCTCGACCGGATAGCCGTATGTATCCACGACCGCAGCTCCGTCGCTGCCCATGTCCGCCTTGCAAACCTGCTCGCTCATCGCCCTACCCTCGCCATTTCTTTAAGAAGCCTTTACGTTTCCGTGTAATTCCCGTCCATTATCGCGCAGGTCGCCGCTACATTGCGCAACACCACCACGCACGCGCGTTATTATGGCTGGTTGTTGTGCGCAGTCATCAAATGCAGCGCATATCTTGGTAACAATCGGGTAAACCCCCGCTTTCGTAGGTTTTAGTTTGTGAGGAGTCTCAGCATGTTCGCTGCCGCCATCTCGCTCGTCGGTCTTGCGGCGACCGTCTACCTTGTCTTGCGCGAGGCCAAGGCCATTCGCGCTCAGTCGGGCACCGTTGCCAAAAGCGCTCTTGGGTGGAGCGTCGCCTTCGGCCTGTTCCAGCTCTTTTTGACCATTTGGGGCGCCATTGGCCTCGTCGCCCAAAACGAGCCGCTCGCCTTTGTGATGCTCATCCTGACCAACGCCATCCTCACCGGATGCGCTTGGGCCAGCATCGCCCGCGACCGCATCGCCCCGCGCGTCTTTGCGTTCGCCGAGCCCGACGCCCCCGCCCCCACCGGCAAGCTCGCCCGCCTGCGCGGCGCCTTTGTGGGCAAACCGCTCGTCGCCGCCGTCCTGTGCCTGCTGCTCGCCGGCGTCTTTGCGCTGCTGGGCATGGAGGTCTCGTCCAACCACGACTTTACCTGGGTCTACCCCCTGTGCATCCTGCTCGAGTGGGCCATCATCGCCACACTCATGACTGGCTTGTTCTTCCTATTCCAGCGCCACGGCGCAGCTCCCGCGGTCCTGGCCTTTGCCCTCTTTGTCCTGGGCATTGCCGAGTTCTTTGTCATCACGTTTAAATCCATGCCCATCCAGCCGGGCGACCTTTCGGCCATCTCCACCGCCGCCGCAGTCGCCGGCACCGGCTACACCTTCTCGATCTCGCTGTTCTGCGTGCTATCCATGGGCTTTACCGCCATCGCCATGCTGCTGTGCGAGTACGCCGGCCTGGTCGCGCCGCACCGTCAGAAGGGCGCCGCCAACGCCAAGCGCATGTTGCTCACCAACCTGCTCGTGGCGGTGCTGTGCCTGGGCGGCGTGACCGCGCATGTCACGCTCATCGACTACTACAACACCCTCGGCATCACCGTCTACACCTGGCGTCCGCTCGAGAGCTACTGGCGCGAGGGCTATCTGCCTGCCTTTATTAGCGCGGCACAGTCCATCAAGCCGCCCAAACCCGCCGACTATTCTGTCGATGACGCCAAGGCCACGCTCAAAAAGTACGACAAGGCCTACGACAAATCCGACGCGGCCAAGAGCGACGAGCGCGCCGCCGCAAAGGAGCAGTTCGACAGCGAGAAGCCCACGGTCATCGCTATCATGAACGAGACGTTCTCGGATTTGTCGATCTACCAGAACATGCGCGCCGGCTACGAAGGTCCGCAGTACTTTAAGAACCTGTCCAACTGCCTCAGCCGCGGAAAGCTCTACGTGAGCGCCTACGGCGGCGGCACGGCCAATACCGAGTTTGAGTTTATGACCGGCAACTCCATGGCCAACCTGGGCTCGGGCGTGTACCCCTACACCATCTACAACATGGAAACGACCGGGAATCTGGCAGAGCAGTTCAAATCGCTCGGCTATTCCACCACGGCCATGCACCCCAACCACGCGACCAACTGGAACCGCGAGAACGTCTACAAGGACTTTGGCTTTGACCAGTTCCTGTCCATCAACGATTTCCAGGGTGCCGATACCCTGCGCGGCATGGTGACCGACCAGGCGACCTATGACAAGATTCTTGAGCTGCTCGACCAGAACGCCGATCCTCAGTTTATCTTCGATGTGACCATGCAGAACCACTCGGGCTACGATACGGGTCTGCTGCCGGTCGACAAGCAGATGCACCTGAACATCGACACGACCGACCTGGACGCTAAGACCGTCGAGGACGGCACGCTCTCCGATGTTGACGAGTATGTCTCGTGCATCGAGCAGTCCGACCAAGCGCTGCGTTACTTCCTCAACGCCCTGAGCAAGCTCGACCGCAAGGTGGTCGTGGTGTTCTGGGGCGACCACCAGCCGTTCTTCCCGTCCAAGTTCAACGATAAGTGGTTTACCGGCGAGGACGACGCCACCCACCAGGAGCGCTTGTGGCAGACCGACTACATCATTTGGGCTAACTACGACGTTGCCGGTTGTGACCAGACGAGCGAGGTCGACGACCTGTCCACCAACTACCTGTCCACCCAGCTGATGCAACTGATCGGCGCACCGCTGACCGACTACCAGAAAGCGCACATGACGCTGCGCGAGTCGCTGCCCGCCATCAACTCCGTGGGCTACGAGGACGCCAGCCTGCGCTGGGCGCTCTCCTCCAACGTCACCGGTGACGACGCCGCAGCCGCAGCCGCCACCAAGGCGCGTGAGGATTACGCCAAGATGCAGTACTACGAAATGTTCCGCGACGGCAAGAACGTCTACACCGAGCACTTCCAGACCGAGGCCAACGAGACCGACCCCAACCTGGCACCGGGTACAACCAAGATTAAGTAGCGGGTCGCTCATAACTGAAACGTCTGTCCGGGCGGAAGCATATAAGGTCCCTGCTCGGACAGTCCTGCGCAAGACGGAGGCCACATTAAGTGGCCTCCTTTGCGTGCGGAACTCGCGATGAACCTTATATGCCTCCGCCCGGACAGACGCCTTGTTGTTGGAGCACGGCTTGTCATGGGGGCATCCGCTGAACATATATAAGTTGAAGGCCACATTAAGTGGCCTTCTTTGTATTCGGAAAGTGTGTCCCGGAATCTGCCTTCGGAATGGGACGCAGTTTCCGCTTGAGAGCCTGTTGGGAAAGCGCATCCCACTCTGATCGCAAATTCCGGGTCGCATTTTCCGCCAGAGCCCTCAACCGGAAACTGCATCCCACTCCAAAGGCAAATTCTGGGACGCACTTTCCGAATCCCCATCCATCCGGAAAGCCCGTCCCACTCTGAATACATCCAGCGAACGCATGAGAGCGTGTCGTCCAGGACGGTCTCGTCATCGGGGTGATGGAAAGTGTCACCCCCAAACGCTTGCCACAGTTGCGCCCACGAGTGTCAAGAAAAAAGCCTCGAGAATTTCGAGGCTTTCACATTTGTATTGTTTTGCACGAAGGACCGCGAACGACGAAGTTACTCGCCCAGCACGGCCTTCTTGGCCGCCGCCGCCATGTTATCCATATCTTCCTTGGTGGGATGATCCTTCGCGGCAACCCAGTTGTCGAGCAGCATCTTAAAGCGGGCGTTGTCGGGATCTTGCTCGAGCATGGCCTCGTAGCGCTGCTTGACCGCAGGGCCCATCTTACCCTGGCACATCGCCCAGCCCGCAAGCTCGGCATCCCCAGCCAAATTGGAAGCTACGCGGTCGATAATCTGCTGGTAATAGCTCTGGTCGGCGCCAAAGCCGCAGGTGCCAAACAGGAACACGCGCTTGCCGTGCAAGGCGGAGAGCAACGCCGCGACCGAAGGCGTGCACGCGCCCTTGTCGCACCAAAAACCGACGAGCACCGTGTCGGCCGCGCAGGCACCCTGCGCCTCGAGCGCAACCTGATCTGCATCCGCATCGTCGCTCAACGCCGCGGCATGGACAAACTCAACGCCCGCAGCCTGCAGAGCGCGCTTGATCGCGCCCGAAACCATCCTGGTATTACCGCTCTTGCTGTTAACCACCAAAGAGCACGTCATAGTCACGTTGCCTCGTTTCCCCCAAAATTAAAGCCACTAATGCAATTTATTAGATGAATATCTTAGTACTTACGTGACAGATGTAAACCACCGTCTGTCGATTGATTCATTTGCCCCACGGCCGTGCTCACTGGGCAAACTGGCTGCAGTAGAGCTCGGCGTAGAAGCCGCCTGCCGCTAGCAGCTCGTCGTGCGTGCCGCGCTCGATAATCTCGCCGTCGCGCATGACCAGAATGCAGTCGGCGTTGCGGATGGTGCTCAGGCGGTGCGCCACGACAAAGCTCGTGCGACCGGCCATGAGCTCGTCGAATGCCGCCTGCACCTGCAGCTCGGTACGCGTATCGATGCTCGACGTTGCCTCGTCCAGCAGCAGAATCGCCGGATCGGTGAGCATGACGCGCGCGATGCACAGCAACTGTTTTTGACCCTGGCTAAACGTGCCGCCGTCCTCGCCGATCACCGTATCGTAGCCGCCTGGCAGCTGCACGATAAACTTGTGCGCATGAGCGCGCTTGGCGGCCTCGACAATCTGCTCGCGCGTGGCATCGGGGCAACCGTAGGCAATGTTTTCGGCCACCGTGCCCTCGAACAGCCAGGTGTCCTGCAGCACCATGCCAAAGGCGCGGCGCAGGCTCGCACGCGTGTAGTCACGCGAGGAGCGACCATCGACCGCGATGCGCCCAGCATCGATATCGTAAAAGCGCAGCAGCAGGTTGATGAGCGTCGTCTTGCCACAGCCCGTGGGGCCGACGAGGGCGAAGCGCGTACCGGGCTTGGCATCGATGCAGATATCCTGCAGCAGTTTGCGGTCGGGCACATAGCTAAAGTCCACGTGTTCAAAGGTCACCTCGCCCTGCGGGGCGGCAAGCTCCACGGCATCCGCCGCGTCGGGCTCCTGCTCGCGCGCATCGAGCAACGCGAACATGCGACGCGCCGAGGCGTACGCGGTCTGGATTTGCGTGATGACGTTCGTGACCTCGTTGAACGGCTTAGTGTACTGGTTAGCGTAGGACAGGAAGATCTGCACGCCGCCCACCGTGAGCGCCGCAGGCACGCCCGTGATCACGCCCGCGCAGCCGATCACGGCGACCACGGCGTAGATGATGTTATTGATAAAGCGCGTGCCGGGGTTAGAAAGCGAACCCATAAACTGCGCGCGCTCGCCCGCCGTATAGAGCTCGGCGTTGAGGACATCGAAGCGCTGTTGAGCGTGCGGGCCGTAGGCGAAGGCGTCCACGAGCTTTTGCTCGCCCACGTACTCCTCAATATGACCGCCAAGCTGGCCTTGGATGCGCTGCTGTGCCGTAAAGCTCTTGTTGGAAAGCTTGGCGG
>DXMC01000055.1:0-6197 GCA_019414365.1 Collinsella sp. | reverse complement strand
AGGTCCATGGTATAGGTCTCGCTCTCGGGATCGAGCAGCTCCAACGCGGCAAGCAAAAACGGCGAGAGCGGCTGGTCGAGCGCAAAGTCCTCGGGCAGGTCGACCGTCAGTGCGTAGTCGATGTCCGGCGCGGCGTCAGCCGGAGCGTCGGGTGCGGGCGGCACCTCGGTGCGCACGACGACGCCGGAATCGATGAGCGTGGCGAAGATCTCGTCGGCACGAACCTCGAGCTTAGCCTTTTCCTCGGGGGTCTGCAGGCTCGTCTCGATGAGGTCGTGTACGCGGGCTCGGGCATCGCCACCCTGCTCGACCACGCTAATCACCATGGAGTGCGTGATGCGCAGGCGCGGCTTGAGTGTCTCGGGCTGCGTCTCGATCAGGCGCTCGAACGTCTGCTTGTTCCAGGTGACAAAGCCCTCGGGGGCCTTCTTCTTTTTAATCTTGCGGAGCTTTTTGGGGTCGTCGCCCGCCTTGGCCATAAGCTTGGCATTCTCGATCTCGTGCTCGGGTGCCTCGGCGATGACCATGCCCTCGGTATCGAAGCCCGAGCGGCCGGCACGACCGGCAATCTGATGGAACTCGCGGGCGCGCAGACGACGCATCTTGTAGCCATCGAACTTGGTGAGCGCGGTGAGCACCACGGTGTGGATGGGCACGTTGATACCGACGCCGAGCGTATCGGTGCCGCAGATGACGGGTAGCAGGCCCTGCTGCGCCAAGCGCTCGACCAGCAGGCGGTAGCGCGGCAACATGCCAGCATGGTGCACGCCGACGCCGCATCCGAGCAAGCGCTTGAGGATTTTGCCGAAGGCCGTCGAGAAGCTCGTGCCCTTGGCCGCCTCCTTGATGGCCTCGCGCTGCTCCTTGCTGGCAATGCCAAAATTGGCGAGCGACTGTGCCGTCGCAAGTGCGGCATCCTGGCTAAAGTGCACGATATAGAGTGGGGCCTCGTCGCGGCGCATGGCGAGCTCGACCGTGCCCTCGAGGGAGGTCGTCACATAGTCGTAACTCAGCGGAACAGGACGCGGGGCGTCGACGACCAGGTCGCAGGCAGCGCCGGTGTGCTCCTCGAGTGAGGCGGCGATGGCGGTGACATCGCCGAGCGTGGCGCTCATGAGCATAAACTGCGTATGGGGCAGAGTGAGCAGCGGCACCTGCCAGGCCCAGCCGCGGTCGGGGTCTGCAAAGTAGTGGAACTCGTCCATGGCGACGCAGCCAACATCGGCGTCCTCGCCCTCGCGCAGTGCGTCGTTGGCAAGAATCTCGGCCGTGCAGCAGATGACGGGTGCCTTGGTGTTGATATGCGTATCGCCGGTGATCATGCCGACGTTATCGCGGCCGAGCACCTGCACCAGGTCGAAAAACTTTTCGCTGACCAAGGCCTTGATGGGGGCCGTGTAATAGCAGCGCTTGCCCTGCGCCATGCCCATAAAGAGCATGCCCAGTGCGACGAGCGATTTGCCCGATCCGGTCGGTGTGCCCAAAATGACGTGATCGCCGGCTGCCAGGTCCATGAGGGCCTCTTCTTGGTGGTCCCACAGTTCAATGCCGCGGTCGCTCGTCCATTCAAAGAAGCGCTCGAAGGCCTGGTCGGGCGTGAGCCACGGTTCGGGCTCGCTGCCGTCCTCGGGCTCCCACCAGGTGGGGGAGAGCGCACCGAGCGAGCCGAACTCGGCTTCGGTTCCCGTGCCGCCCGAGAATGAACTGGCGGCTCCGGCACCGGGGACGGGGCTGGCGGCGATATCTGTCGTGGTCTGTGCCATGTGGTTGCTTTCTCTCGCGATTGTCCGCCAACTATTATGGCGTAGCGTCGCATCGATGCGTTCGCAGGCAAGAAAATGCAGGAAATGGGCGTTCTGCCCAGCCGTTTGGCGCAGTTGCCAGCTAAGTGAGTAGACTTTTCGCGGTATTGCGAACACATGGTTTTTGCGCAAGGGCTCTACCTGCGGTTTTATTTTTTGCTATGCGGGTTGTGCTTGGCTATTGCAAAAAAGTCTACTCACTTAGATTTGAGGGTCGTTTGCTGGCGCCTATTTGCGCTTGTTTGCCGAAGCTGCGACCATCAGAGGCCCCTGGGACTCCTGCGGTAAGCGCTTCTTGCCCTTGCGGGCGCGGTTTCTAAAGTTCTCGACGGCTTCTTCCATGCCCAGAGGTACATAGGTGAGCTCATCGAGGTTATCGGGCAGGTAGCAGGCAAGGCTTTGCTCCTGCGCGCGTCCTACTGTGAGCTGTTCGTCGGTTGGCTGCGTGCCGGGTGTGGCGCAGATGCCATAGACAGCGGCGCCCATTTCGCGCGTGCGGCATTCATATTCGGTCTCGGGATGCTCGGGATGGTCGCGGCGAACGTCGTCACTTACCCAAAGCGTGTCGTAGCCGGCCGAGGCAAACTGCCCCAGGGCGTAGTCGCGCAATGGCTTGCTGTCGGTGCGCAGCGTGACGGTGGTGCCGGCTGCAAAGAGCGGGCGGTAGAGCATCAGATGGTCGACATGGACGAGTCGTTTTTTGGCGTACTTGGCCTTAGGCTGCGGCGTGGGAAAGTTGATGGTGATGGCATCGAGCTCGCCTGCGGCAAACAGCTGCGGCAGCGATGCGGCGCCTCGGGGCAGGACGAGTGCGTTGGTCAGTTCCTGCTCGCAGATTTTCTGCGCGGCATAGGCGATACAGATGGGCTCCTGGTCCATACCGATAAAGAGGGTGTTTGGCTCGTGGGCCGCGCGCTCTACAAGGTACGTTCCCTTGCCACAGCCAAGATCCAGGTGAAGGTGTTCAAAGGGCTTGCTGCCAACTGGCGCACAGGCCTCGCGCCAATCTCCGGCATAGATTTCAGGGTTCGTCTCAATCGCATCGACGTAGCGCTCCAGGCGCTCCTCGAGCACAAAGTTCTTAGGCGTGCGAACGTGGACGGCTCCCATGAGGCTCCTTGGTCATAAGTATGGAACGCATAGCTGCGCGTTCCGTCAATGGGTTGAAAAAAGGGTGGGCATAGTTTGCCCGAAAGATGTGGTGCGGCCCGGCGGCGAGTCGTCGGTGCCTACAGGCGCTTGAGGATTACATAGCGGTTGAGCTCGCCGCTGCGACCATCGGCATGGAAGCGCTCAAGCTCGCGCACGGGGACCTCGCCGCTCTTGTAGAACGTACGGACGCCGCGCACCAGGTCGGTGATCTGCTGATCGTCAAAGTGATGGCAATAGCGGTAGGCGTGGCGGTCGTTTTGCCAGCCAATGAGGTGGTCGCCGGCTTCAAACTGCGCGGAATCGTAACCCTCAAACGGCGGGGTGAGCTCGGCACGGGCTTCGGCTCGAACGGCCTTGCGCGCCATGCGCTCATCGTTCATAAACTCCCAAAAGCTGATGGCGATGATGCCGCCCGGGCGCGTCTGCCGCACCAGGGCGTCGAGCACGCGTACGCGGTACTCGCACGACGGCACGTGGTGCATAAAGCCAAAGCAGACCGAGATGTCGGCGAGCGGGGCGTCGAAAAGCACGTCGGGTGTTTCGGCGGGGTTGAGCTTCATGAGGGCGTCGAGCACGTCGAGTTCCTGGAAGTGCAGGTTGGGAATGCGAAGCGCGTGGCCATGTGCATCGATGGCCAGGTCTTGGCACGAGTCGACGCCATAGAACTCAAACGGGCAGCTGGCATCTGCCGAGGGGTTTGCGCCGTCGACACCCTTGGCGGCAAGTGCGCCGCCGGCTGCAAAGTTCTCGAATCGCATATTGCCGCAGGCGAGATCGAAGACGCGGACGGGATGCTCGATCGTGGCGACGTCGAGCTGCCCGAGCGCGATGTCCATGGTGCGTACCCAGCCGGGCCACGGGGCCTGGCGCGTATCGGAGAAGGAGGCGGAGTGCTCGCGATAGAACGTGTTGTTGAGCTGGATGAGCGATGAGGCGAAATCGCGGTTCACGGCGCGGGACTCCCTCCGTTGGCGGTGCGGAATAAACAGTACGACCATACTACCGTTAACGCCGCAACGGGGACAACCAAGCTACGGGTCATTGCTTTGTTTGGACACATTTCCGCAGCTCATATGTGCCCGCAACCGCCGGTTGTCAAAAATCTCACTAGAATAGGTGGCATGCTCTTGGCGGTGGCGGATAGATTTTTAACTGTGCAAGGCGCCTTAAGAACAAAAACGGTCCGGCGGCACGGCTGGCATCACATAGGAGGAACCATGAATGTAGAAACTGCGCAGCGGCTCGCCGACCTTCGTCGCAGCAAGGGTTTTAGCCAAGAAGGGCTGGCGCGAAAGCTGGGGCTGTCGCGCCAGGCAGTCAGTAAATGGGAGCGCGCGGAGAGCTCGCCCGATACCGAGAACCTGATCTCGCTCGCCAAACTCTATGGCGTGAGCCTGGACGAGCTGCTCAATCCGAGCGACGAGATCGAGGACGATATCGAGTTTGAGAACGAGGACCGCGCCCGTCAGCGCGAGGCCGAGGCGGCAGAGCGTGCTCGCACCCATGAGGCGGCGGCACGCGCCACGGAGGCAGCTACGCAGGCAAGTGATGCCGCAGCCAAGGCGGCGCAGGCGGCAAGCTGGAGTGCGCAGGCCGCCAATGCCGCTACGGCGCAGGCGACGAGTGGCACCGCGGTTGGCTCGACTCCGGTGAAGGGCCCGTTCCAGTCGTTCCCGTATTGGGCTGTGTGCTGGCTGCTGTTCTTTTTGCTGATGTTCCTGTTTGGTGCCGGCCCCTTTGCCGCGCTGATCTTCTTTACGATTCCCATCTATCACTGGGTGGCGCGTGCGCTCGATGGTGATTGGGCGCGCGGGGATATTCAGGTTGGTCCGGCGTCGGTGGCGATCAAGGCCCAGGGGAAGGATGCTTCTGCGGAACCCGATGCTGACGTGGCTACCACGACCACCGCTGAGCCATGTGCCAAAGAGGGTGACGAATGATGAAGCTTTCGCATGAATCCAAGGTACGCCTGGGTGTTGGCATCGGAGCGTTTGTGCTCATTGTTGGGCTTGTCTTTGGCGTTTCGCGGACATTGATTCATTTTGATGGTCCGTGGGATCTCGACGATGTTGTATCCGGCTTGTCTGGTATGGACGATGCGCTTGACGAGGACGATCTTTTGGATAGCGGTAACTATTCCGCTCGGCCTCAACAGCTTTCGAGCGAAACGTTTGATGCCGACGCGTTCACATCGCTTGATTTGGACGTGACGTCGGGCACGGTCGAGGTCAAACACGTCTCCGGCGGGCCAGTGCGCGTAATTGAAAGCGGTCGCGTGGCAACGGGGACCGTTGCCTTCGATGCGGCAACCCAGAACCTGGCCGAAATCAAGGGTTCTACGCTCAAGATTCGCCAGTTCGATTGCGATGACGAGCGCGCCATTGACCGCACGGTTACCGTCGAACTGCCGCGCGATGTTGCCGATAACATGGTGGGCATCACAGCGAATGTGGGATCGGGTGATCTGACGGTCGCGGGCATTGCGTGTCATGACCTCAACCTGACTTTGGACTCGGGAGACGTCGAGTTTACGGGTACCGTGACCGATACCCTGAATGCCGAGGTCGGTTCGGGCGATGTGACGTTCGAGCTCTACCAGGCCCCCGCGAAGTCGATGGACGTAAGCGTGGGCTCGGGCGATGTGGAGATATCGGTTCCGAACTCTACGGGCTTTAAGGCGAGCCTCACCGTGGGCAGCGGTGACTTTGAGAGCGATTTCCTTCCGCTTGGCTACGATGGCGAGACCATATTGAATGCTGAATTCGACAACGGTGACAAGTCTGCAACGTATCGTTTTAAGGTCGGTTCGGGCGACATGTCGTTCGAATCGGTGTGACATGCGGTTTTCGGAGATCGGTGCATATAGGCATGCTCTTTGATGGAGGCGCCGGGGCCGTGACTGGCTCCGGCGCCTTTGCCTTTACAATGGGGGCATGGAACAGATTATTTTGAACATACTCGAGGCTCTGCGTCGCGGCGAGACCGTGGACGACAAGGCACTCGTCAAGCTGATACATGCCGAGGCGCGCCGTGAGGGCGCCGACAAACGCGATTTGGCCAAGCGCCGCCTGCTGCCGTTTTACCAGCGGGTGAAGCGCGAGGAGCCGGCTCGTTGGGCTGGATGGAATGTCGATGCCGATCTGGAACGCCAACTGCTGCAGGTGCTGCGTATGAAGCCGCGCCGAACGGCCTCGGGCGTGGCGACCATTACCGTCATCACCAAGCCCTGGCCATGCTCGGGCG
>DXMC01000054.1:0-7142 GCA_019414365.1 Collinsella sp. | reverse complement strand
CGCCCTCGCGGCTGCGATCAAGCACCTTAAAACCCCAGTCTGCCTCAAGGTCGCCCACCATGCGGCTCACGCCCGACTGCGAGTAGCTCAGCCGCTCTGCAGCACGCGTAAAGCTGCCGGCACGCACCGTCTCGAGCAGCACTTGCATCTTTTGGATATTGGTCTCCACAGCACGTCCCCACCCTTGCATGAGTTTTTGTTATGTTTTCCATGCATTATATTCGCTTTTCTTCTAAAGCCAGTTCACCCATAGTGAACATGTTCGGATATAGAGGGGATGGCAGCGCATGAACAACGGACTGTTTACGTATTTAGCAGCATTGTTGTTGTTTGGTTCTAACGGCATCATCGCCGCGGCTATCGCGCTGCCGAGCTCCGATATCGTGCTGCTGCGCACCTTTCTGGGAGCCTTCTCGCTTGTCACCATCCTCGCCATCACCCAACGCCATACGTTGCAAGCACCATCTCGCCCCCGAGAAGCCGCAGCCCTGATCCTTTCGGGAGCCGCACTGGGCGCCAGCTGGATTTTTCTGTTCCGCGCGTATCAGACGATAGGCGTCGGCGTATCCTCGCTGCTGTACTACTGCGGCCCCATCATCGTTATGGCGCTCTCCCCGCTCATTTTTGGCGAAAAGCTGACCGGCGGCAAAATCGCCGGCTTTATCGCCGTTGCTTGCGGTGCTTTTCTCATTGCAGCGCAAGGTCTAGGCGGCAATATGCCCATTGCGGGTATCGTCTGCGGCATCGCCTCGGCATTTTGCTATGCGCTGATGGTCATCGCTAGCAAGGGTGCACCACACATCGAAGGCCTCGAGAACTCCACGCTCCAGGTGAGTGCCGCCTTTGTGACCGCGCTGGTCCTCACGCTCATCACGCAGGGCGCTCCCTCATTCCTGTCCGCCGGCGTCGCCGCCAGTATTGATTGGCGCGCCGTCGTCATGCTCGGCGTCGTCAACACCGGCATCGGTTGCCTACTCTACTTTAGTGCCGTCGCCAAGCTGCCCGTCCAGACCGTCGCGGTCGTTGGCTACCTCGAGCCGCTTTCGGCCGTCGTGTTCTCCGCCGTCCTTTTAGGCGAAGCCATAACACCGGTCCGCCTGATGGGCGCCGCACTTATCATCGGCGGCGCGATTTTTTGCGAACTCGCCGGCAAACGCGCAAACGCCAAGGCCGGTGTCGCCCAGGCGGCACGCGCTTAAGGGACATTTTCTCGGGGCGCATGCGGGATAAAGCCCAGGTCGCAGCGCCCCTGCACCTCACAGGAGACGCAGGGGCGCTTTGCATTGCAGTGAAGCTATCGGCTACGAGCGACGCGGCTCGGGAACCACGAGCCTATCGGGGCTCGCACCCTCGGCATCCATCAAGCTCACGTAGCGAATCGACGGGTCGTCGTAGGTCGCATAGTAATAATTGCCCGTGCGAGCGCTAAAGCATCCGGTGTAGATCGTCTTCTCGAACTTGCCATCGCCCATCCTGGACGCCCCCTCAATCATCACCACGCCCTCGAGCGAGCGGAACATGCGAACGACGTTTTCGGTCTCGCTCTCCTTTTGCGGGTAATTGGCATTGAGGTACGCCGCCTTTACAAAACGGCTCGGCGAATAGCAATCGCCCGGAATGCCGCGCATGCCGGCACCGGCTCCATAGGGCTTAAGCTCGGCGCCACGCCATGTCGCCGTCTGCGGAAAATCGCTTGTGGCGGTGATATAGGTGCGCAGGTTTTCCATGTGCCACGGGAAGGTCGGCTGGTTGGCAAGGGTGTCGACCGGATCGTCGTATACATGCAGGCCGTCAGCCATCATCTCGACCACGATGCTGCGCTGGCTGTCGCCGATAATCCAATGGAGCAGCGACACGCCCAGCCCCTCTCCTGCAGATTTGGCGACAATCACCGTATCGCGCAGCGCAGCCTCGACCTTGTCGACCGTCGAGAACGTCGCTGCCACCCACAGGGGAAACTCATAGGCCGCGATATTGTTCTTGCCGTCGACAGGGCCCTCGGCATACTCGGCATAGCCGGGAAAGTTGAGCCCCGCCACAGCCAGACCCGCATCGTTACCACAGTCGAAAAACATAGGGTAGTTCTTGTAATCGATGCACATACCGATCACCGCGTGTGCCGCTGTCGCGTCGTCGATAAACGAATACGGAATATGAAACCCGCGCGGCATCACGCGAACCTGTTGACCGTAGTCAAAGCTCCAGTCGAGGTTGCGGCCTAGATACATGTGGCCAGAATTATCGGTAAATCGAATGCTCGTGCACATAGCGCCTCCTAGCTTTACGGTCCTGCTAAGGTTATTGTCACCAAACAAAAAGGCGCTAAACACAAAAGCCCAGACATGACAACAATGTCACGCCCGGACCAAAAGAGACGAAGTGCGGTGCTTTGGTCCCCTTAGACCAACTTTCCAAGACAGTGGTCGATCATATGCTGGACCATCTGCGCCTCAAAGCCCGCGTAGTCGCGGCGGCACTCCTTCATCTTGCCGTCGACGATCTGGTCAAAGGCAACCTTGCACTTGATGTAGCGCGTGGACTTGGTGACCTCCTCGTGCGTCAGGCAGCTCTCCTCCATCTTGCTGGCGCCCAGGCCAAACACCAGACGGGGGTTGTAGAGCACGTGGGGCTCGCCGGCATCGTCCAGGTAGACGCAGACCTTCTTGGTAACGCCAATCTGATTGGCGGCCAAGCAGCCGGCATCATCGAGCGACTTGATGGTATCAATCAGATCCTGAGCGACCGATTCGTCCTCGACAGTCGCAACCTCGCAACGCTGAGACAGGATAGCCTCGTCGCGGCAGAGCTCTTTAATCATACGTTCCTCCATAGGGGTCGTTGTAACCGCTTAAGTATACGGTACCTACACAATTTCATGCGATAAATACCGTCCGTCCGTTACAAACCGCCGAACATCAACATGTGAGGAACACCAACTTCACAAAGGCGATATAGTGGGTGAGTTCGTGTCAATCGGCCTAAACTCGGGGCCGAACAAGGAAAGGGTATGCATGGACGAACTATTTCACGTCAGTGAGCGCAAGTCCACAATCGGGACCGAACTTCGCGCTGGACTGACAACATTCCTGGCGATGGCCTACATCATCGCCGTCAACCCCGCGGTACTCTCGGGCGCTGGCATCGATGCGGGAGCGCTCGCCTGCGCCACCTGCCTGGGCGCCGGCATCATGACCATCTGCATGGGCATCTTCGCAAACCGCCCGCTCGCCTGCGCGTCGGGCCTGGGCATCAACGCCATGATTGCGGGCATCGCCACCACCATGTGCGGCGGCGACTGGCACGTGGCCATGAGCGTTATCTTCCTCGAGGGCATCGTCATCTTGCTGCTCGTCCTGTGCGGCCTGCGCGAGGCCATCATGGACGCCATCCCCGTGGTCCTGCGCCACGCCATCTCGGTGGGTCTGGGCCTGTTTATCGCCATGATCGGCCTGTGCGACGCCGGCATCATCACCGCTGGCGCCGGTACGCTTGTCGGCCTGGGCGACATCACCTCCCCCACCTTTATCGTCGGCATCATCTCCATCGTCGTGACGGTCGCCCTGGCTTCCCGCAACGTGCCGGGCTCGCTGCTCATCGGCATCATCGTCGCCGTTATCGCCGGTATCCCGCTGGGCGTCACTCATGCGCCCGAGGGCCTCATCGCACCGCTCGACTTCTCGACCTTCGGCGCCCCGTTTGCCAGCACTGCCGACGGCAACCTTGCCATCGTGAAGGTCCTGACCGACCCGATGCTGCTCGTCGTTGCCTTCTCGCTGCTCATGAGCGACTTCTTCGACACCATGGGCACCGCGATGGCCGTCGCCAAGCAGGGCGAGTTCTTGACCGAGGACGGCAATGTCGAGGACATCCGTCCCATCCTGGTCGTCGACTCCGTGGCCGCTGCTGCCGGTGGCTTTATGGGCGTCTCCTCCATCACTACCTTCGTCGAGTCCACCTCTGGCGCTGCCGACGGTGGTCGCACGGGCCTCACCTCCGTCACCACCGGCGTGCTGTTCATTCTCGCCGCGTTCTTCTCCCCCATCGTCACCATCGTTTCCAGTGCCGCCACCTGCGGTGCTCTGGTCTACGTCGGCTACCTCATGATGAGCGAGGCCTCCGAGATCGACTGGTCCGACGTGTCGCAAGGTTTCCCGGCGTTCATGATTGTCGCCGGCGTGCCCTTCACTTACTCCATCTCTGCCGGCATTGGCCTGGGCTTTATCGCCTACGTGATCGTCGCGCTCTTTAAGGGCGAGGCCTCCAAGATCAAGCCGCTCATGTGGATCGCAGCCCTTGCCTTCCTCGTCTACTTCTTCGTGGCGTAACAGCATAGTCTGCTAAAGCAAAACAACAAGGCGCGGAGTCGCATCGAGCGGCTCCGCGCTTTTCTTTTAAAGCCAGGCAACGCACGGACGCGCGATGTATTGCTTCCCGAGTTTTGGACATTTTGCCCTCCAAACGGCACTACCGCCGGCTACATCCTGCAGATATGCTGGGCGTAATCGCATAGGCCCTATGAGGATGGGAGTAGCCATGGCCGCCTTGTTCACGACCCCCAAGCGCAATGACAAAACCTCTGGAGCCCATTTTGTCGAGCCCGACGTTCGCCGTCGCATAGGACTCGCGCACAGCAGCTGGCGCCGCGTGACGCGCCGCATCGTCGTGGGTGCCGTGTGCGCGCTCACGGTGAGCTCGCTGCTCATGCCGAGCGTCTCGCTCGCGGCGGAGTGGGTGGACGTCGATGGCGTCCGCCACGAAGCGGCCGCGGGGCCCGCGGGAGACGCCGCCGGCACCTGGTCATGGGACGGCGCCGATGATATGAAGCTCAACGGCTACAACGGCGGTGCGATCGAGGCAGCGGGCAAGCTCAACGTGAGCTACGAGGGCAACAACACCGTCACTAACGACGACGGCCGCGGCATCAAGGTTAAGGATGGCGCGAACGAGAACGCCGAGCTTAATATTCAGGGCGACGCGTCCAGCACGCTCAACGTGGCATCTTCTCGTGACGCCATCACTTCCGTCGGCAACATCAACATCGACGGCGCTGGCACTGTCAACGCCACGAGCACCGAGCACGATGCCATCGATGCCGGGGGCGATGTCACCATCAAGGGCTCGGGAAACGTTAACGCCACGGGCGATTCGGATGGCATCAGGGCCGACGGCAACATCACGATCGACAACAGCGGAACCGTCACCGCCAAGGCCACCGAGGATCAGGGTATCGATGCTAACGAGAACCTCTTCATAAAGGGCGGCGTCAAGGTAGAGGCAAGCTCTATCAAAGACAATGCGAATTGGGCCGACGGCAACATCGAGATCTCGGATGGCAGCCAGGTCAAGGCAAGTTCCGAGGAAGACGCCGCCATCGACGGCAAAAACAGCCTCACGGTCACGAACGCTTCCCTCAACGCAAGTGGCGTTGGGTATGGCATCTATGTCTACAAGGGCATCACGCTCGATGGCGCGACCGTGACGGCCCGCGCAAGCTCAGATGGCGGGGAAGTCAGCGCACTCTTCACCGATGAGGACGACATCGTCATCAAGAACGGCTCGACTGTGGATGCGCTCGCAGAAGGCAGGTTCTCGGTTGCAATCTCCACCAGTAATTTCTACTCCGGCGAAGCGGGTGGCCATATCTACATCAGCGACTCCGTTGTCAAGGCCATAGCCCGCTATGCCGAGACCGGCGGCGACGGCCCCGACCACTACAGTGCAGGCCAGGATGGCGAAACTAACCCTCAGCCCCGAGGCATGAACATCGGCATCTTTGCTCAGACCAAGGAGGGCATCACGCCCGCAACCATTTCGATTCTCCGCAGCAAGGTCACGGCCGAGGGAGACACGGCGGCAATCTTCGCCCTTGCCATGAGCGCGGATGGTAAGGCGATTGGCACCATCGAAATCGAAGGAGCCACCATCCAGACGCCTGAAGGCGGCAAGGTCATTGACTATCGCAACAAGGAAGAACTCAGCGACGGCATCGTCTACGAGGCGGGTCAAACCATCGGCACGGGCGACGCTGTGATCGACTCCCCCTATAACGAAGCTGTCGCCAAGAGCACGGTCATCGCGCCTCCCGAAGAGACCAAACCCGGGGAAAAGCCCGGCGAGACCAAGCCGGGTTCCAAGTCTAAGAGCGCGAAGACAACCAAGACCGTTGCAGTTGCAGCCACGGGAGCCAAGATCGCCGGCAAACTCGCAGCGACCGGCGACGCCTCGAGCGCAGCCATCGTGGCAGCCGCCCTTGCGGGAACAGCCGCCATCGCCGCGGGCGCCGTGGTGAGCCGCAAGCGCTCATAGACGCCCTTCATACACGAACCGACACTTTTAAAGCCGCCTAGTCCGCGCACCGTTTAGCAACGCCACCGCCGAGCCCCCCTCCGGCGGTGGCGTTTCCTGTTTGCACTCGTATGGTGCACACGCGAGCGGAGTCGCAACAGGCGGCTCCGCGCTTTGTGATTAATGCCCGACAACGCGTAGGTGCGCAGCTTATTCCTCTTCCGGATTTTGGACATTTTGCCCTCCAAACGGCACTACCGCCGGCAACATCCAGCAGATACGCTGAACCTAGCCGTATAGGCCCTTTGAGAACGGGAGCAACCATGGCAGCCTTGTTCACGACCCCCAAACGCAATGACACTACCGCCGGAACCCATGTTGCCGAACCCGACGTTCGCCGTCGCATAGGACTCGCGCACGGCAGCTGGCGCCGCGTGACGCGCCGCATCGTCGTAGGCGCCGTGTGCGCGCTCACGGCGAGCTCGCTGCTCATGCCGAGCGTCTCGCTCGCGGCGGAATGGGTCAAGGTCGGCGAAACCAAATACAACGCCGGCACTGCGGCGGGCGACGAGACCGGCACCTGGTCGTGGGACGGCGCCGACGACTTGAAGCTCAACAACTATAACGGCGGCGAGATCCAGGCCGCAGGCAAGCTCAACGTGAATTACTCGGGAAACAACATCGTCACTGCCGACTGGATCGAAGGCATCAAGGCTTCTCATGGCAAGAATGAGAACGCCGAGCTCAATATCCAAGGCAACGCGGGCAGCACGCTCAGCGTGACATCTACTGAGGACGCTATCCTCTCCACGGGTAATATCAACATCGACGGAGCCGGATCCGTCAACGCCACGAGC
>DXMC01000053.1:0-8288 GCA_019414365.1 Collinsella sp. | reverse complement strand
AGCGGGGGCTCCTATCTTTTTAGTGCCCTCGGATTGGGTCATAGTGTCTGTCGGTACCAAAACGTCGGCATCCCCAAGGGATCATTTGCACCAAAGAATGAGAGTGGATAATCTCCCGGTATGAGCCCATATTCATGCTCAAGGTGGGAGATTATCCACTCTCGTTTCGTTTGTTGATTTCGATGCCTACATTTGTAGGAACAGTTCGTGGAGGTGGGTGTCTTCGTCGAGCTCGGGGTGGAAGGTGACGCCGAGCTGGTTGCCCTGGCGGGCGGCGACGATGCGGCCATCGACCTCTGCCAAGGCCTTGGCGTCGCCGTGGACCTCGACGATGCGGGGCGCGCGGATAAACGTCAGTGGCGCTTCACCGTCGATGCCGTCTACCTGTCCCTTGGTGCGAAAACTGCCGAGCTGTCTGCCATAGGCATTGCGCTCAACGAGCACATCCATGGTTGCCAAACGCGGCGTGCCCTTATCGTCATGGGCGGCAAGGTCGTGAGCCAGCAGAATCAGGCCGGCGCAGGTGCCCAGGACGGGCATGCCTTCAGCGATACGGGTACGAAGCTCCTCGAGCATGCCCAACTCATCAAGCAGTTTCCCTTGAACGGTAGACTCGCCGCCGGGAAGTATCAGACGGTCAAAGTTCTGCTTCAAATCAGCCGCCTGCCTCAGCTCAATACAGCGTGCGCCCAGCTCAGATAGCCTTGCCTCATGCTCGGCAAAAGCGCCTTGGACCGCCAGCACGGCAACCGTTTGGTGTGCATAATCGCTCATGTGCGATCCTTTCTGCTGGACTAGCGCCCGCGCTCTTCCATGATAATCTCGATCTCGTCGGCGTTGATGCCCACCATAGCCTCGCCCAGGTCCTCCGAAAGCTCGGCGATGAGCTTGGCGTCGGTGAAGTTTGCCACGGCCTTGACGATGGCGGCGGCGCGCTTGGCGGGGTCGCCGCTCTTAAAGATGCCCGAGCCAACAAAGACGCCCTCGGCGCCCAGCTGCATCATCAGCGCGGCGTCGGCGGGGGTCGCGACTCCGCCGGCGGCAAAGTTTACGACGGGGAGCTTGCCCGTGGCATGGACCTCGCGCACCAGCTCGACCGGAACCTGCAGCTGCTTGGCTGCCTCAAAGAGCTCGTCGTCGCGCAGAGCAACAACGTCGCGGATCTGCTTTTGGATCTTGCGCATATGGCGCACGGCCTGAACGACGTCGCCCGTGCCCGGCTCGCCCTTGGTGCGAATCATCGTGGCGCCCTCAGCAACACGGCGCAACGCCTCGCCCAGATCGCGGGCGCCGCAGACAAACGGCACGTCAAACTGGGTCTTGTCGATGTGATAGACATCATCGGCGGGGGAGAGGACCTCGGACTCATCGATGTAATCGATCTCGATGGCCTGCAGGACCTGCGCCTCGACAATGTGACCGATGCGACACTTGGCCATAACGGGGATGGAGACGGCCTCCTGGATGCCCTTGATCATCTTGGGGTCGCTCATGCGCGAGACGCCGCCTGCGGCGCGGATGTCGGCCGGGATGCGCTCGAGCGCCATGACGGCGCAGGCGCCCGCCTCCTCGGCGATGCGTGCCTGCTCGGGCGTGGTGACGTCCATGATGACGCCGCCCTTGAGCATCTGCGCGAGCTCGCGATTGAGTTTGACGCGATCGGCCTTGCTGGTCTGTTCTGCCATGGTTGCTCCCTTGGTTGGCATGTACATTGCTTGACGGAACATCCTATCGGGGAGCTGGGTATGGCGAAATACTCAGTTTTCGAGATAATAACAAGGTCAGACTAATGCCAGATTGAATGATTCGATAAGGTCAGGTGATAGACCCATGCTTGACTACAATTTGGAAAATCGCGGCGAAGCATCGCTTTATGAGTATGTTTACCAGCAAATTCGCGATGATATTGTTGCTGGCCGTATTGCGGCGGGGGAGCATCTTCCGTCTAAGCGCGCCTTTGCCAGTCATCTGGGAATCAGTGTCATTACTATCGAGAATGCATATAGCCAGTTGCTTGCCGAGGGCTATATTTGCTCAATGCCGCGTCGTGGCTACTACGCGTGCGAGCTTCCGGATGCGCCGGTTTTGGCTTTGGCTGCGGGGGATATCGACCGAGATGCTGTCCCTGTTGGTCCCAGCGCGCATGATGCCATGGGGCAGGCAGAGCGATTCGACGCACTTTCTCCTTCCGCTTTGGAGGCGGCGCGGCTTTGGCAAAGTGCGCTACGGGCGACGCTGACGTCCGAAGACGAACGTGGAATCTTTTCGCCCGCACCGGCGCAGGGCACCGCTCGACTGCGACGTGCGATTGCGCACCATCTGCGCGGGACAAGGGGCATGAATGTCAATCCCGACAATATCGTTATCGGTGCGGGCGCCCAGCTGCTCGATACCATGTTGGTTCAGTTGCTTGGCGCGGACAAGGTGTATGCCGTCGAGGATCCAGGCTATTTGCGCTTGACGCGCATCTATCAGGCCATGGGTTGCGAAGTGCGGCATGTCCCGTTGGATGCTGAGGGCGTGGACTTGAGCGCGCTGCAGAAAACCGGGACCGATGTCCTTCACCTGATGCCGTCTCATCAGTATCCGACCGGTCTTGTGACGAGCATTGCACGTCGCTATGCGTTGCTGAGCTGGGCCGCCGAGCGGCCAGGTCGGTATCTCATCGAAGACGACTTTGATTGTGAGTTTCGCCTTGCCGGCAAGCCGATTCCCGCGCTCGCGTCGATCGATGCCGCCCAGTCGGTTATCTACACCAACACGTTTTCGAAGAGCCTGTCATCGGCGTTGCGCCTAGCGTACATGGTGTTGCCCGATGAGCTGATGGAGCGGTTTAGGCGCAACCTTGGTTTTTACGCCTCGTCGGTGAGCTCTGTTGACCAGGTCGCTTTGGCGCGTTTGCTGGAATCGGGTGATTACGAGCGACATGTGAACCGCGTGCGCGTTCGTGCTCGCGAGGCGCGTGATGGCCTAGCGGCGCTTATACGAAAGGCGTTTCCGGCAGGGGAGGTTTCGATCGAGCATGCAGACGCGGGCCTTTACTGCATCGTAGTTGCGGAGCGTGGCGCGGGCGGAAGCTCTTTTACGCTGGCCCTCACGCGCTCGAGTATCCCTTTTATCGATATCGGTGACTGTTTTTGGTGTGCCGATGGCGCATCTGTCCCTGAAAACTCAACTCAAATTCTTGTTCAGTATGACGATCTGAGTCCAAAAGTACTAACTACCTTGGAATTGCAGCTAATGGGGGGCACTCTGCAACCTAAGTGAGTAGACTTTTAGCACTTTGGCGACCAGGCAGTTTTGTAACAAGCTATCTACCTGCGGTTTTGAAAAGCAGGATGACCGGCCTGCTCGGGATGTTCAAAATAGTCTACTCACTTGCCGCGCAAAGCTCCTGCATGAGAAAAAAATGGGGTTTTCAACAGGGCTTCGTCCAGCTCTCGGCAAGCTTTTGGCCAGTTGGGGAGGGCTGTTGAAAACTTGGCAGTCCGTTCGGCGCCATTTTTGGTGCGTTCGCGCCAATGCGTGACTGACTGGGTTGAAATTCGTGTTTTCCTGTGCCTATGAAGGATCTACTTTGTGACATATCAGCTTTTAGGTACTGGCGTTTGCCTCCTCAAGTCCGCGCTTTGTGTCCGCCGCTTCCACGACCGGAAGAAGACCGGCAGCGATATGATCTCGCCCGCAACCCGACGGCTGCGGTCGCGCTCGGTTTTCCGTTGTATACATTGGTTCGGACGAGAAACAAACGGACTTGTCCTGCCAGCATTAGGCAGCGGCTGTTTCTTGGTGAGCTTCCCAGGGAATCCGTGCTGGAAACGGAGCATGGGGTTTTGATTACGTCTCCTCTACTGACGGCATTCATCATGTTGCGGCATCTGACGGATCTTCAGCTTCTTTTGGTATTGGCGGAGATGTGTGGCTTGTTTGCGGTGTGTGCCCTGCCGGCGGCACTTGAGGCGGAGCTTTCGCGTGCAATTGATTCGGGCGCGATTTCGACAACGTTCGGTTGGGTGCGCTGCCCGTCCGAGGACGGCACCGCCTCAAATTTATGGCGTCGAGACGCTTTGGTTTTGGGCGGAGACCTTGACCGTTTTTGTTCAGATGTTTGCGGGATGCGTTACGGCAATAGATTTATAGCGGTATCGCAACTCGTTCCATTGGGCGCCGCGTCGCCTTTTGAGGTCGAGGCGTATTTGCTACTTGCACTGCCGCGATCCCTGGGAGGAGAAGGTTTTTGCGGCATAGAGCTCAATGTTGAAGTGATGCTAAGCACAAGTGCTCGAGCGATTGTGGGAAAGTCCCGTGTATATATCGACCTACTTCTTTCTTCGCCGGACGGAGAGCGACAGGTGGCCATTGAATGCCAAGGAAAGGGCTCACACGGGCGAGCCGGGGATGGTTTGCGTGACGCCGACCGCATGACGGCGCTTCAGGCCATGGGCTACGATGTATTTCTCCTGACACACGGACAGATATCCGATGATGATAGATTCCATGCGATTGTTAAGGCCGTATGCAGGTTGCTCGATGTTGAATATCGCGATAAAAGCTTGGAGGAGCAAGGGGCCGAGGCATTACTTCGGTCTGAGCTATTCGTTGACTGGTCAAAACTGGGAGAAATCGACAAAAAGATGCCCGTTAGACACAAAAAGGCCCGATCATGGACGGTTGCAAATCTAAGTGAGTAGACTTTTAGCGTGATGGCGACCAGATTGTTTTGCGGCAAGCTATCTACCTGCGGTTTTATAAAGCAATACGGGTGGTCTGCTCGACAAGTTCCCAAAAGGCTACTCACTTAGTTTTTGACGCGAAGCCGATGTCAAAGGTGGTCCTATTTTTGGGACGTTAACTGGTTTGCAAGACACGAAAAAGGCCCGAACCATGCGGTCCGGGCCTTATAAAGCTAGAGAATGTCTCTCAGGCGTTTGGCTTAGCCGAAGTAGCGCTTTAGCAGGCCGGCGAAAGCCTTGCCGTGGCGAGCCTCGTCGCGAGCCATCTCGTGCACGGTGTCGTGGATGGCATCGAGACCAGCGGCCTTGGCGCGCTTGGCGAGATCGGTCTTGCCGGCGGTGGCGCCGTTCTCGGCCTCAACGCGCATCTCGAGGTTCTTCTTGGTGGAGTCGGTCACGACCTCGCCCAGGAGCTCGGCGAACTTGGCGGCGTGCTCGGCCTCCTCGTGGGCAGCCTTCTCCCAGTACAGGCCGATCTCGGGATAGCCCTCGCGATGAGCGACGCGAGCCATGGCCAGGTACATACCGACCTCAGAGCACTCGCCCTCAAAGTTGGCGCGCAGGTCAGCAACGATGTCCTCGGAGACGCCCTCCATCTTGGCGACGCCCACGACGTGCTCGGCAGCCCACTCGAGCTGACCCTCCTCCTGCTTCAGGAAGCGAGAGCCGGGAACGCCGCACTGGGGGCACTTGAAATCCTCGGGCAGCTGGTCGCCGTCGAACTCTTCCACATAACCGCAAACGGGGCAAACAAACTTCATAATTCGATCCTTTCGATCGATGGCGATGGCGCGCTCGTCCGGTCCCGTAAGGGCCCTCTCCGGACGTGCGTCTTGACGAGTTCTATTATCCATAAATGCGACCGAATGTGAAGCCTATTAGGAATGATCTTTAATAAAACAATTTTGGGCATGTGAAGATGTTGATTGATTAACGATTGCTAGACCTCGTGCGACCTCCGATGAGTACAATCGGTCGAGCAAATGTTGACCTATCAACAAATGAAGGAGTTTCCTTTATGCATCTAGCCCGTCGTGCCTGGTGTCGAACATATCAGACGGTTTTTCGCATTGCATTGCCAATCCTGCCCTATACCGAGCCGCGCATTTTAGAGCATGCCGAGGATGTGCCCGCGGTGCTTCAAAAGCGCTCGATCCAGAAGGTCCTTATCGTGACGGATCCCGGCATTGCCCGTCTGGGGCTCACGGCACCGCTCGAGACAGCGCTCGCGTCCAAGGGAATTGGCGTTGCGGTCTATGCCGAAACACGTGCGAACCCCACGGTCTCAAACGTGGAGGAAGCGGCGTCCCTGTATCGCGCGAGCGCCTGCCAGGCCATTATCGGCTTTGGTGGCGGTTCGGCCATGGACTGCGCCAAGGGTGTGGGGGCGCGCATTGCGCAGCCATACAAGCCCATCAACAAGATGCGCGGCCTGCTGCGGATTCATCGTCGCCTGCCGCTTCTCATCGCCGTTCCCACCACGGCAGGCACGGGAAGCGAAGTCACGCTCGCGGCGGTAATTACCGATGACGAGACGCACTACAAGTACCCCATTAACGACTTTGTGCTTATCCCGCGCTTTGCGGTGCACGACCCCGAGTTTACGCGCGGCCTGCCCGCCTCCATTACGGGACAGACGGGTATGGATGCCCTGACGCATGCCGTCGAGGCCTTTATCGGGCGAAGCACTACGCCCTATACGCGCAAGATGGCGCGACAGGCGGTGCAGCTCATCCATGACAATTTGCTCGAGGCCTATGAGCATGGTGACGACATGCGCGCTCGTCGCAATATGCTTTCGGCGGCGTATAAGGCGGGCGTTGCGTTTACCCGCTCCTATGTCGGATATGTGCATGCCATCGCGCACAGTCTGGGCGGCCGATACGGAATTCCGCACGGTTTGGCGAACGCGATTATCCTGCCGCACATGCTTCGCGCTTATGGTGACGCCGCCGCCCCCAAGCTTGCCGATCTTGCTCGCATGGCGGGCATTGCGCCGGCTACCGCGCAGGACAGCCTGGCGGCCGAGGCCTTTATCGATTGGGTTGACCGCATGAACGAGGCCCTGGGAATCCCCAAATATGTCTCGGGTATTCGCCGCTCCGATATTCCGCAAATGGCGGCCCATGCCGATGCCGAGGCCAATCCGCTATACCCCGTTCCACTTTTGATGGACCGTTTGGAGCTCGAGCGTATGTACGAGGTCGTTGCGGGTGGTATGTTTGAGGACGAGAACTAGGAGGGTCCATGAACACCGAGGAAATTGCGCGCATCGTCGGCGACCAGCGCGCCTACTTTAAGACGCACGCCACGTTTGATGTCGATGCTCGGCGTCGTGCGCTCGTGAGTTTACGCGATGCGGTACGGGCCCACGAGGCCGATATTGCCCATGCGCTCCAGACCGATTTGGGAAAGTCACATGACGAGGCGTATATGTGCGAGATCGGCACCTCGCTTTCCGAGATTCGACATCAGATTGCGCATGTGGCTCGATGGAGTCGCCCGCGTCTGCGTCCGTGTGACCTCGCCAACGCCGTGAGTGTGTGCAAGACGCAGGCCGTGCCCTATGGCGTCACACTCATCATGGCTCCGTGGAACTACCCGTTTTTGCTGACGCTCGAGCCACTCGCCGGCGCCCTTGCCGCGGGCAATACCGTGGTCATCAAGCCGAGCGCATATGCTCCGGCATCGAGCGCGGTGCTCAAGCAAATCTGTGAAGAGGCATTTGATCCGTGCCTGGTGACGGTTGTCGAGGGCGGTCGCGCCGAGAACGAAGCACTGCTCGACGAGTGCTGGGACAAGATCTTCTTTACCGGTAGCGTTCCGGTCGGCAAGCTCGTCATGGAGCGCGCAAGTAAAAACCTTACGCCCGTGACGCTTGAGCTGGGCGGAAAGAGTCCCTGCATCGTGGATGCGACGGCAAACTTGAAGGTTGCGGCACGGCGTATCGCCTTTGGTAAATGGCTCAACGTGGGGCAGACCTGCGTGGCACCCGACTACCTGCTGGTCGATACGAGCGTGCGCGACGAGCTGCTGGGCCTCATCAAGGAGGAGGTCCGCCGCATGTTTGGCGAGCATCCGCTCGACAATGAGGACTACGGGCATATCGTCAACGCCAAGCATTTTGCGCGCGTGCGCGGGCTGATCGATCCCGATAAGGTCGTGCTTGGAGGTGCCGCGCGCGAGGCTTCGCTCAAGATCGAGCCGACGATTTTGGACGGCGTGACCCCCGATGACGCCGTGATGCAGGAGGAGATCTTCGGTCCCATCTTGCCGGTGCTGACGTTTGAGAGCCTAGACGAGGCCGAAGCGTTTATTACGGATCGTCCGACGCCGCTGGCCCTGTATATCTTTAGCCAGGACTGTGCGGTTCAGCAGCGCTTTGTGCGTTACGTGCCCTTTGGTGGTGGCTGTGTTAATGACACCATTATGCATTTGGCCACGAGCCATATGGGCTTTGGCGGCATGGGGGCGAGCGGTATGGGACAGTACCATGGACGCGAGAGCTTCGATACGTTTAGCCACAAGAAGAGCATCGTGAACAAGGCAACGTGG
>DXMC01000052.1:0-9166 GCA_019414365.1 Collinsella sp. | reverse complement strand
CCAGCCATAAAAAAGCCTCCCATTTCTTGTGTCCAAGAAATGGGAGGCAGTTCACTTTGAGGGGGCGCTCTTTAATGACTAGTTGCCTTTGTGGAAAAGGTTCTTGATGACGGAGGGGATGCTCTTGGCGCCCTTGGCCGTCACATCGATAAAGTCGGGCGAACGAACGAGCTTGTCCTCGTCAATGTACTTACGCACCGCGCGAAGCGTTTCCTTGTCATTGCGCGTCGAAAACGTAAAGTGGCCATTCTCTTTGGTAAAGATGGCAAAACGCGTAATCTTCTTGGTGCCGCGCAAAACCTCGGCGGCAATATAGTCGACCTCGTCCCACGGGATTTGGATATAATCCTCGGGATTGCGCTCGTTATAGTACTCAAACGCCTTATTGCCCACCATCACGTTACCGTGACTGGTAAGCCCCATCAGGCAGGTTGCCGGCGTTGCCAGATCGACCGTGCTGTTCTGAGATTGCGCCATACGCGCCTCGCCCTCCAAATAAAACAATCGGACCGCATCCAGTGTACCCACCGGGTGCGGTCCGTTTCAATGGCTCAAAAGCCCTTGCCTAGCAACTCTCGGTCTTAAGCCGAAGCGTGCTTACATGAAGCCGCAGACGCGACCGATGATGCCGACGGCGAAGAGAGCCAGGATGATGACGATCGGGCTGACCTTCTTCTTGAGGAGCTTGCAGACCAGAAGGGTCAGGCACACGGCGGCAAGGCCGGGGATGAGCTGATCGAGGTTGGCCTGAAGCGTGGTGACCTTCACCGGGTCGAGTGCGTTGGCACCGACAGAGCTGTACATCGTCAATGCCTGCTTGATGCCCTCAGAACCGGCGGGCAGGTTGGCCCAGTCGATATAGGCGCCAGCGGACTGCGTGACCTTGGAGACGACCGGGGTGAAGGAGATGGACACCCAGCGCTCGACCAGGGCGCCGATGATGAACATACCCAGGATGGAAGCACCCTCGGTGACCTTGCCCATCAGACCGCCGGAGAGGTCCTTGGCGATGGAGGAGCCGACCTTGTAGCCAAACTCCTGCGTGTACCACAGGAAGGCGTAACGGATGATGTTCCACGCGAAGAAGAACAGCAGCGGACCGGCGATGCTGCCGGACAGGGCCAGGGAAGCGCCCAGTGCACCCAGAATCGGGCGAAGGGTGAACCAGAAGGCGGGGTCGCCGACGCCGGCGAGCGGGCCCATCATACCGACCTTGACGCCCTGAATGGCGACGTCGTCAATCGGAGCACCGTTGGCGCGCTCCTCCTCGAGGGCGAGGGTAACGCCAATGACGGGGGCGGAAACATAGGGGTGGGTGTTATAGAACTCCAGGTGGCGCTTAAGAGCGGCAATCTGGTCATCCTTGCTGGTGTAGAGCTTCTTGATCGCAGGGATCATTGCGAAGCACCAGCCGCCGTTCTGCATACGCTCGTAGTTCCACGAGCCCTGAAGGAACTGATGACGGAAGCAAACCTTCTTACGGTCAGCCTTGGTGAGCTGAATCTTGTTCTCTGCCATATGTATCACTCCCCTCCTACTCGTAATCGTTCAGAATGTCGCCGAGCGGGTCACCGGAGCCACCGCCCATGCCGCCACCCTGCTTGGCCAGATCCTTAAGGCCAAGGTAGATGAGGGCAAGGGAGATGCCGATGAGGCCAAGGGCGATCAGCGTGAGCTGAGGGATGGCAGCAAGGACAAAGCCGAGGATGAAGAACGGCCAGGTCTCCTTGGTGGCCATCATGTTGATGACCATGGCGTAACCGACGGAAGCGACCATGCCGCCGCCGACAGCCATGCCGCCGGACAGCCAATCGGGCATAGCGTTAAGCGCGTTGGTAACGGCCTCGGCCGGGATGATGCACAGAAGTACTGCCGGGATGGCGATACGAACACCCTGCATGAGGATGCCGGCGTACTGCCAACGCTCGATGCCGGCGAAGTCGCCCTTCTCGGCGCAGGCGTCCATGGCGTGAACCATAGCGGTAGCCAGGGTACGGCAGATCATGGTCAGGAACAGACCAGCGACCGACAGCGGGACGGCGACGGCGATGGCGGCGGTAACGGCCTTGGCCGAATCGGTGGCGCCACCGTTGAGGGCGAGCACCATGATGATCGAAGAAGCGACCGAGGCCAGAGCGGCGTCAGGCGCGACGGCGGCGCCGACGTTAGCCCAGCCAAGGGCCATCATCTGGAGCGAACCGCCCAGGAGGATGCCCTCCTGAAGGTGACCGGTTACGAGACCGATAAGCGTGCATGCCACGAGCGGCTGATGGAACTGGAACTCATCCAGAATGCCTTCCATACCGGCAAGCAACGCGACAATCGCAACAAGCAGAATAGTGATTGCAGACATGTATCGGACCCTCCTTTACTATGCTTGAGCGGCCAGTTCGGCCTTAGCTTTCTTCAACATGGCGTCGAGATCCTCGGAGGAATCCGAAGGAACCTTGCGGACCTCGAACTTGACGCCCTTGGCCTTGAGAGCCTCGATGGTCTTGACATCGTCATCGCCCATAGCGACAGCGTTAGTGACGACGACCTTGCCCTTGGAGTGGGCCATGGAACCGATGTTGGCTTCCTTGATGTCGACGCCGGCCTCGATGGCCCTGAGCAGATCCTGCGGGTTCTCGAACAGCAGCATCGCCTTGGTGTCGCCAAAGCGCGTGTCCTTGACGACCTCGGCCATCTTCTTGATAGGCACGACGTTGGCGTGGACTCCCGGAGGGGCAGCCTGCTCGATCATGGTCTTGCGGAGCTCGTCGTGAGCAACGCCGTCGGAGACCACGATGATGCGGTTGGGGTTGATCTGCTTGGTCCACGTGGTGGCCACCTGACCATGCAGCAGGCGCGTGTCGATACGGACGTGGGCGATCTTGATGTGCCCGTCGCCGATCACCGTTCCCGGAGGAATGGCACCCGCAGGAGCAGCGGCGGCCGCAGCCGGCTTCTTCTCCTCGGGCTCCAGAGACTCGGGCTTGACGCGCACGCCGGCCTTAGCCTCAGTCACGAGATGTTTTGCGATCGCATGTGCAGTGTTCTTTGCGTCAAAGCGCTGCGAATATGCCTCGATGAGCATAGGCAGGTTGACACCGGTGACGATAGCCCAGGAATCGTGGCCCTCGATGAGCCCGCTGATCTGGTTGAACGGCGTGCCGCCCCACAGATCAACGAGGAAGAGCACCTGCTCCTGGTCCTCGAAGGAAGCGATTGCCTCCTCGACCTTGGCACGGAAGTCGTCGGGGCCCATGCTCGGCTCGAGCGAGACCACGGCAACAGACGGCTGATCGCCAAAGACCATCGAGCCCGTCTGCTTGATTCCAGCCGCCAAGTCACCATGGCTAGCAAGAACAATACTTACCATCACATAACCTCCTTTTTGTCTACGTAATTCCTACACGACAGTTATGAAGTATAGGTGCAAATACAGCAGAATTGTTTGAAAAACTGCAAAAGGTAGCATTATTTGTTTAAATGTCTTAATTTGTTACAAGTTGATTACATTCCAGCATCATTGGCTGATCTGCCGCTGATAACTGATACCCAACCAATACTTACACGACGGATATGCGCATGCTGTCATTATTACCGCTTTTAAACAGATGCAAACGTGCTGAGACTGAGGCTATTTCGTTTAAACGCTATGCCTTGACTAATGGCGAGCGATATGCTCTAGCAAAGTAGTTATTGGGGACGTTCTTAAATGGCTAGTCATTGGGGACGTTCTTTTTCGACTAGTCGTTTAAGAACGTCCCCAACGACTAAGTTAGGCGATGTGGAGGGGGTTGGCGGCGTCGACGGCATCGGATAGGCCGTCGGGGGCAGCGTCTGTCGGGTCCTCGTCGGGGGTCTCGATCTGCTTGATCATGACCTCCTGGCCCTGCAGCAGATAGGTCTCGCCGCTACCGCAATGGGGGCAGGTCTTGCCGTGCTCGACCGTCGCGTAGTCGCAGCCGCACGCCTCGCAATGCGTCACGGCCTCGACAGGCTCCACAATAAGCTCCGCGCCCTGCGTGATAGGCTTTTTATCTGCCGCCCAGCGCCAAGCATCAAGCAGCAGATCGGGAACGACGCCCGAGACCTCGCCCAGGAGCAGCGTCACGTTCGAAACGCGACTCACGCCATTGGCGCGCGCCACATTCTCGACATCGCGAATGATGTGATAGACGATTCCTAATTCATGCACTTTTTCTTCCGCCGTTCTAACGAACGGCGGTCGACTTGACGCTGCGCGAGCCCCAGACGGACGATCTGCCTTTCAATCGTCGGGCATGGGCAAAAGCCCTATGCCCTCCTCTTTCAAGGCACCTCGCCACGCCTGGGACTCGCTCGCTGTCCAACCGTTCTCTGCGCCGTTCTCTTGTTTGTTGCGTTTTTTATTTCTTCCCAAATTTGATTTTGATCGCACGCTTCAAAGCGTACTTGCCCAGGCTGGGGAGCTTTTGCTCGTATTTGACCATCGTGGAGCACTCGGGGCGATCGCGATCCAGATGGATGGCATCGAACGCGCACTTGGTGGTGCACAGGCCGCAGCCGATACACTTGTTGGGGTCGACGATCGAGGCGCCGCAGCCCAGGCAACGGGCGGTCTCGGCGCGCACCTGCTCTTCGGTAAAGGTCTCGACGTACTCGCTAAACGGCGCGGCCTTCTCGCGCTCGCGGTCCACATGGGCAACCTCGCGGCTCGCGTTGTCGTAGCTCTCAATCACAACATCGTCGCGGTCAAGCGCGGTGTAGCGGCGCTGGTTGCGGCCGATGGTGAGCGTGGACCCCGGCTGCACAAAGCGATGGATGGACACGGCGGCCTCGTGGCCGGCGGCGATGGCATCGATGGCAAAACTCGGACCGGTGTAGACGTCGCCGCCCACAAAGATGTCTGGCTCGGCGGTCTGGTAGGTCTGAGGATCGGCAAGGGCACCCTGACCGCGGCCAAGCTCCACCTTGGAGCCAGCCAGCAGGTCGCCCCACACAATGGACTGGCCAATCGACATGACGACACGGTCGGCATCGACACGGCGCAGGTCGTTCTCGTCGTACTCGGGCGCAAAACGGCCCTCGTCGTCAAAGACACGCGTGCAGCGCTTGAAGGTGATGCCGCGCACATGACCGGCCTCGTCCAGGTGAACCTCCTTGGGGCCCCAACCGCAGCTGATGTGCGCGCCGTCCTCGGTGGCCTCGCGACGCTCCTCCTCGCTGGCGGGCATCTGGGCCTCACTCTCCAGGCAGAACATCTCAACGTGCTCGGAACCCAAACGGCAGGCGTTGCGCGCGACATCGATAGCAACGTTGCCGCCGCCCACCACAATGGTGCGGCCGGGCAGCGCGTCGATCTTGCCGCTGTTAACCTCGCGAAGGAAGTCGACGGCCACGGTCACGTCCTCGGCATCCTCGCCCGGAATGCCGGCAAGGCGGCCGCCCTGGCAGCCAATGGCAACGTAGAAGGCCTTAAAGCCCTGCGCGCGCAGCTCGTCGAGCGTCACGTCGCGACCGACTTCCACGCCATAGCGGAACTCGGCACCCATCAGGCGAATAACCTCGACCTCGGCCTCGATAACGTCTTTCTGCAGCTTAAAGCTGGGAATGCCATAGGTGAGCATGCCGCCCGGGCGCTCGTTTTTCTCGAACACGACGGGCTTGTAGCCCTTCTCGGCCAGGTAGAAAGCGCAGGACAGACCGGCCGGGCCGGCACCGATGATGGCGATCTTCTGATCGAAGCCGCCAGCACGCGTCGGGGTCACCACAGGTGGGACATAGCGGGTCGCGGCGTCCAGATCGCGCTGGGCGATAAACTTCTTGACCTCGTCGATGGCCACGGCCTCGTCCACGCGACCACGGGTGCAGGCGTCCTCGCAGCGGCGGTTGCACACACGGCCGCAGATAGCGGGCAGCGGGTTCTCGCGCTTAATGAGTGCTAGGGCCTCGTCATAGCGACCCTGAGCCGCGAGCTTCAAATAGCCCTGAACGGCAACGTGCGCGGGGCAGGCCGTCTTGCAGGGAGCGGTGCCGGACTCATGCGTCTCGATGCGGTTGTCGTTGCGGTAGTTGGGCGACCACTTGGTGTGGTCCCACTTGGTGGCATCGGGCAGCTCCTGGCGCGGATACTCGGGCACCTGTCCGCCGGACTTTTTGCTGCAGAGCTTCTGGCCCAGCTTGGCGGCGCCGGCCGGACACACCTCAACGCAGCGACCGCAGGCCACGCACTTGTCCTTCTCGACCTTGGCGACATAGGCCGAGCGCGACAGGTTGGGTGTGTTGAACAGCTGCGAGGTGCGCAGGGCGTAGCACACGTTAACGTTGCAGTTACAGATGGCGAAGATCTTGTTCTCGCCGTCGATGTTGGTGATCTGGTGCACAAAGCCGTTGTCCTCGGCCTGGCGCAGGATGTCGTAAACCTCGTCGCGGGTCACGTAATGGCCACGGTCGGTCTCGACCACGTAGTCGGCCATATCGCCCACAGCGATGCACCAGTCGGCCGGATCGTCGGCGCAGCCTTCGCCCATCACGCGGCGGCTCGCGCGGCAGCTGCAGGTGCTGGCGGCATATTTGCCATCGTATTTGTCGAGCCAATGCTCGATATGCTCGATCGGCACCGAGGTGCTCGCGGCATCGATGGCCTTCTCGACCGGAATGACATGCATGCCGATGCCGGCACCGCCGGGCGGCACCATCGGCGTAGCACGGGACAGCGGGCCTTTGGATGCCTGTTCAAAGAACTTGGCGTAGACCGGGTGTTCCTCGAGCTGGCTCACGCGCATGTTGAGGAACTCGGCGGAACCCGGCACCAGCATGGGCAGCACCCACTGCTTGGCGCGCTCGGGGTTTTCCCAGTTGTACTCGAGCAGACCCGTGTAGCTCATGTCGTCGAGCATTTTTTCGATATCGGCCTCGGGCATGCCGGTGAGCTTGACCATCTCGGGCAGCGTATAGGGACGGCGCATCTTCATCTTGCAGAGCACTTCGGCCTGCTCGTCGGTTGCGGCCTCGGCAAACGACCAGTACTCGTAGCCCAGCAGCTCGTCGCGATGCAACAGGCGGTTGGTGCAGTGCTCACACAGTTTGACGATGGCCTCGCGCGGATGCTCCGGTATCGGCGGCACGAACTCCGCGCCGATATCGGGCTCGGTATAGCTAATCCCCGGTCCGTTGAGAATCATGGTTATCCCTTCTCTTGCCGCAGCCCGGCGAGACCGCAGCGCCCCTCTTTTTTTGCAGGCCGGGCATGCCCCCATGCCGTTCACCCGCTATTGTTGACATTGTGTCAAAAACAGTATTGACGAACCGTCAACAATATTCAAGACTGTTAGGCGAACGGTCGGGCCCAAACGGATGAAAGGCGGCAAACGCATGAGCGATAACACGGCAAACATCTCTGTGGCTGATGCCGTCCTCGCGTCCGACAGCACGGCAAAGCGCCTGACGGGCGACGAACGCCGTCGCGAGATCCTCGATGCCGTGCGCACCGTAAGCTCCGAGCTGGGCGTGTCCCACCTATCCGTCTCGGCCGTAACCAAGCGAGCCGGCTGCACGCGCTCGCTGTTCTACCACTACTTCGCCGACATGGACGCCGCCGTCACCGCCGTCATGGACGAGGCAATCGACGGTTTTATCTCCGAGCTCGAGACGTGGAATGCCGGCCGCACCGTTGGTGATATCGAGGGCGCGCTCGACACCGTCGCCCCGCTCTTTAAACGCCTGGTCGCCAGCGGCCACGAGCTGCCGAGCACGCTCACCTCGAGCAGCGGCGCGCTATACGGCGGCTTTTTGCACAACGTGGTCCAGCGCGTGGCGCAGTATATCTGCGATACCACCGTGGTGGATTTTGTCGCCCATCATGAGCTACGCATCGACCATGTCTACGAGACGTTCTACACCCTCATTATGGGGTTGTTGATGTATATCCGCACGCACCCCGATGTGCCCGACGAGACGGTCAAGGAAATCATCGCCTCGACACTCCACATCGAGGGCTATACCGCCAAGTATCCGGAGCGCAAGCCCCAGAACTGACGACATTTGGCCAAACTGCCCGCAATCGGAAGAGGGGCCGCGGGCTTGTGAAAGGAGAGCAGCATGCTGTTCGATGTTTGGGGTAGCAATACCCTTATCCACTGGGCCGGCTGGGCCATGGTCTTTATCGGCCTGATCGTGCTCAACGAGGTCGGCCGCCGCACCAAGCTGGGCGCGGCCATCATCTTTGGCGTGGCTCCGCTGGCCATGACCATCTACTGCGTCGCTATCGCCATCGGCGTCTCACAGGGCGCCGAGTGGGCGCTCACCAACCCCACCCATGTGTACCAGAACAGCTGGTTCCACTACGCCAAGGTATACGCGGCGCTGGCCGGTTGCTGGGGCTTCATTGCCATTAAGTACCAGTGGGGCAAGATCGGCAAGGCGCATTGGTTCCGCGCATGGCCGTTTGTGATCGTCGCCATCAACATCATGATCGCCGTCGTGTCCGACTTCGAGAGCGCTTATCACTTCTTTGTCCTGGGCGAGTCCACCTGGGTCACCTCCGAAGGTGCTACGCAGCTGGCCGGCTGGAACAACGTGTTCAACGGCATCGCCGGTATCATCAACATCTTCTGCATGACCGGTTGGTGGAGCGTCTACGCCTCCGAGGATCAGACCGACATGCTGTGGCCCGATATGACCTGGGTCTACATCATCGCCTACGATATCTGGAACTTCTGCTACACCTACAACTGTCTGCCCACCCACTCCTGGTTCTGCGGCTTTGCGCTGCTGCTGGCGCCCACCGTCGCCGCCTTTATCTGGAACAAGGGCGGCTGGATCCAGAACCGCGCCTTTACGCTGGCTATTTGGTGCATGTTTGCCCAGGTATTCCCGTACTTCCAGGAGGAGTCCATCTTTGTGACCCACTCCACGCTCGACCCCGGCGCCGCTACCGCGGTCTCGATCGCCGCGCTGGTCGCCAACGTCGCCGCGATCATCTACATCGTCTACCGTGCCAAGAAGCTCGGCCGCAATCCCTACAAGCAGGACGTCTTTGAGGGCACCAGCGATTGGGAGAAGGCTACCGCTCGCCGCGCCAAGGTTGATTACGCGCACGCCGAGTAACATGCCCGGCGCAAACGCCGCTTGAATGTGAAGCAGCATAGCCGGCTCCGCGCAACTCAACGCATTGCAGAGCCCCCGGAATGTGATTCGT
>DXMC01000051.1:0-9494 GCA_019414365.1 Collinsella sp. | reverse complement strand
AATAAAAAGACGGGGCTCGCAATGCGAACCCCGTCTGCAAAGGAATCTGGCGAGAAAGCCTGATTACTTGAGGGTGACAGCAGCGCCAGCAGCCTCGAGCTTCTCCTTGGCAGCCTCGGCGTCCTCCTTCTTGGCACCCTCGAGAACAGCCTTGGGAGCGCCCTCGACGACCTCCTTGGCCTCCTTCAGGCCAAGGTTGGTGAGCTCACGGACGGCCTTGATGACCTGGATCTTGTTGTCGCCGAAGCCCTCGAGCACGACGTCAAACTCGGTCTTCTCCTCGGCCTCAGCAGCGCCAGCAGCGGGAGCGGCGACAACAGCGGCAGGAGCAGCGGCGGAAACGCCGAAGGTGTCCTCGATAGCCTTGACGAGCTCGGAAGCCTCGAGAAGGGTCATTTCCTTAAGAGCATCGATGATCTCATCGGTGGTAAGCTTAGCCATTTCTAAGTCCTTTCGGTTTCCGTGCGGATGCACGGAGATCAGTTAAAACACGGCGCGAATGCGCCAGGGGTGCGGCGTTGCCGCCGCGGGTGAAAACAGCGACTAGGCTGCCTTCTGCTCGGAGACCTGCTGGATCGAACGAGCGAGACCAGAGGAAACGCCGTTGACGCAGACAGCGATGTCGCGAGCGAAACCGGAGATGAGACCGGCGATCTGGCCGAGAAGCTGATCCTTGGTGGGCAGCTCGGCGATAGCCTTAACATCATCAGCGGAAACGGCCTTGCCGTCGGAGATACCGCCCTTGATCTCAAGGACGCCCTTGGACTTAGCGGAGAAGTCCTTAAGGGCCTTAGCGGCCTCGACCGGCTCGGTCTCGTAGAACACATAAGCGACGGGGCCGGCGAGGATCTCGTCGATCTCGGGCTGCTCCTGGTTCTTGAGAGCGATCTTGACCAGGTTGTTCTTGTAGACCTTCATCTCGGCGCCGCACTCGCGAAGCTGATGACGCAGCTCCTGAGCCTGCTTAACCGTCAGACCGTTGTAGTTGACGACGAACAGACCGGCGTTCTCGGCGATACGGGACTCGATCTCTGCAACCTTGTCGATTTTGTACTGCTGGGGCATGAATTACACCTCCTCGAATTCTTTCCGGGCACGGTCCGCCACAAGGACGTGACGGGGGCATGTCCAAAAAGAAAGCCCCCGCGCTGCATGAGCGACGGGGGCGAGAAGACATATCTACTCGACCACCTCGGCTGGCGGGATATCCCATTAAGCTCGCGGGCAAAGCCCGTTTGCGCCGGCTGTCTCTGGCAGCGGATTCGTGCGTGAACCGAAAGTATTATGGCGGGGACCCCGGTGTCGGTCAACGGGCGCGAGGATTCGCACACAAACCCTGCATACGCTCCGCTCGGGAGGGGCAGGGCGAGTTTTCCGCTCGGTCAAGTCCTGGGCTCGCACGAAGGCCACATTAAGTGGCCTTCGGCTCGTGCGGAATCTACGGAAAACTCGCCCTGCCCCTCCCGACCGGAGCTACGTTGCCTTTGTTGCGAATCCTCGCGCCCGTTGCCCGGCGCGCCCCGCGCATAATGCTTGGGTCGGTGGGCTGATGGGTTTGGTCCCGTTGGGCTACAGGGTTGAAAGGAAGTTGGACAGGCGGCGGAGGCCTTCGTTTAGGTTTTCGTCGCTTACGCAGTAGCTTAGGCGCACGTGACCTTCGCAGCCGAAGCAGTCTCCGGGGACTAGGGCTACGTTGGCTTCTTTGATGGCTTTGATGCAGAAGTCTTCGCTTGTTAGGTCGAATTGTTTAATGCTGGGGAAAGCGTAGAAGGCGCCTGCCGGTTCTACTACGTCAAGGCCCATGGCGTCTAAGGCTGCGAGTACACGTTCGCGGCGGGCTCGGTAGACTTCGAGCATCGGCGACGGGTCCACGGTGAGCGCCACGCGGGCGGCGTCCATCTCGAAGGAGACGGCACTCGATACGAGGTATTGGTGAGCTTTGCCGATCTCGGCGATGACGGGGGCTGCAGCTGCGAGCCAGCCCAAGCGCCAACCGGTCATGGCCCATGGCTTCGAGAAGCTCTCGATGACCACCGTCTGCTCGCGTAGCTCCGGGTGGCGCTGGGCAAAGCGCTCGCAGTCACCCACATAGACCAGACGGTTGTATACGTCGTCGCAGACCACGTAGATGCCCGCCTGCTCCGCTACGCGCGCCACGGCGTCGAGCGATGCCGCGTTGAGAATGCAGCCCGTGGGATTGTTGGGCGAGCAGATAACGATGGCCTTGGTCGCCGGGGTCACACAGGCGCGAAGCGCTTCCTCGTCAATCTGAAATTGCGCAGGCTCCGTATCCAAAAAGACCGCTTTGGCGTGATTGGCTACGACGATGCTCTCGTACAGGCCAAAGGCCGGCGTGGGGATAATAACCTCGTCGCCGGGGTTGAGCATAGCCATGAATGTTGCCGACAGGGCCTCGGTCGCGCCGTCGGTCAGGATGACCTCATCGGCAGAATACGTAAGGCCCGCATCCCCCATGTGGGCAGACAGCGCCTCGCGTAGGGCGGGGCGACCGTTGTTGGGCGGATAGTGCGTGTCACCGCGGTCCAACGCGGCGGTCACCTCGGCGCTAATCACATCGGGCGTGGGAAAATCGGGCTCGCCAAGCGCAAGCGCGATGCACCCCGGGTGCTGGGCGGCGAGCGCGTTGATCCGGCGGATACCGGAGGGCTTGAGCGTGGCAAGCGAGGTATTCATGGGCAGTCGCATGGCGTTCCTTTCGTAAGGGTTGCACTAGGATAGCGCGGCGGGGCGCCGCCAGACGGTGTAACCTAAACGGAAACGAGCCGGAAAGGAGATGGCATGGAGACGACCGCGCGTGGCGACGTACCAAAAACACTGCAAACCATTGCGTATATCAGCATTCCCAATAGCGCCGATCTTGAGTTTTTGCTTTGGGACCTGCAGGATGCCATCGCCGCCTATGCACAGCTTTCCGGCACTGCACTCCCCCGCCCAGTCGACTTGAAGGCAAATGACGCCGGCAGCGTTGCCGATGGCATCGTGCTGGCCATTGAGGATATGGCTGACGATGAGACGTTGACAGCCATCGAGCAGGCGCTTGAGCGCTTTGGCAGTACGGGAACGCGTGTCTACGCCGTGATTCGAGCCGCACAACAGGGCGCTGAGCAGGCGCGTGGGGCCGCCGTTCGTCTGCACAAGGCATGCGAGAGCCATGACCAATTGTGGTGTGGCGGCGTTGCCATCTGCGCTGGCAGCGGCATTGCGGCGCTTCGCCATTCCCCGCGCATGGGCCTCTTGCGCCGACCATTTTCGGAAGCAATGGATAAGCTTGTGGGCGCTGTGCGCATGGGCTGCTCCATTGAGCATGCGCAGCTGCTTGGCGGTGGCAATGCCGGTAGCGTCGGCGCCGACGGCATGGTGCGTGTCGAGCCCGCCGTTCCCGCACCAATCTGGCATGCCATCATCAAACATCTCGGCGCCCATGCTCAATCAAATATCTAAATTAGAGAGCGGTCCAGTCAACTGCCTCGCGCCAGCGCTCGACAAGGCGCTCCAGACGCCAAGCCGCATTGGCGGGACTTGTCGAGGGCAGGACGATGGCGGGCAGCCCGGTGCGTTCTTGTAGATAGCGCTTGTAGAGCCGGCCAGCCGTACCACCGTTGCATATCACCTGCTCAATGGGAGCTGCGTCGGTAATGCACTCGATATGTGCCGGCACAACGTTACGAATGCTCGCGTCGCTCGAGCCCTTAATGTCACAGCTCTCGATCACATCCCACAGAGCCACGCCGCCGTTCAGCAGCATGGATCGCTTGGCGGCAATTGAGGCGTCGAGCGTCGCGGGCTCGCTGTCCGCCAAAGGGTCGCCCTCGTTGGGCGGCACAGGCACTCCGAGGCACGCGGCCATCACGCGCCAAAAGCGGTTCTGCGGATTGCCATAGTAGAAGGCATTGGCACGCGAGAGCACCGAGGGAAACGACCCTAGCACCAAAACGCTCGAGCGCTCGTCAAACACGGGTTCAAACCCATGCTCAATATGTTGATAGCCCTCGTCGGACGCAGCCATGGCCTAGGCCCTCAGCAGATAACGCACCTCGTAGGGCGCAAGCTCAAGGGCACCCGTCAGCTCAACCGTGGGCGCGCCGTCGGCCAGCAGGTCGACAAAGGACCCATTGAGCTCGCCGGCGCCAAAGGTGTAAGGCTCGCCCACGGCGTTCACCGCCACGAGCACCGTCGCGTCGTCGCAGGCACGCTCGAACAGCAGCTGCTTGTTCTGGATCACCACGTTGCGGTACGCGCCGTAGTTGAGAGCGCGTGCCGCCGCACCGTCTGTCGAGCGCAGGTGCGCGAGCTGCTTGATGAAGGCCGTCAGCTCGTTGGGCGCAGGCTCATCGAGCGCAGGGCGCAGCGCCCAGTCGCCATCGGGGCCGCCCTTTTCGCCAGCAATCCCCCACTCGCTGCCATAGTAGACACACGGAATGCCTGGCATGCCAAAGAGCATGCCATAGGCGGGACGCAGGCACGACTTGTCGGTGAGGATGCTTGCCAGGCGCGGCACGTCGTGGTTGTCGACAAACGACAGCAGGTGTTTGCCGCGGTAGATGCACCACGGGTCGCCGCCAAACTGGCGGTGCAGCGAATGGGCGATCTCGAACATGTTGACCGAGTTAAAGCTGGAGTACAGGCCCTTGTAGCACTCGTAGTTGGTGCAGGAGTCGAGCATCTCGTCGTTGACGATCTGGTTGTAGTCGCCGTGGAGCGTCTCGCCGATCAGCACAAAATCGGGCTTGAGCTCGCGGGTAAAGGTATGCAGACGACGCATGAAGTCGCGGTCGAGCATATAGGCAACGTCCAGGCGCAGGCCGTCGACGCCAAACACGTCAGCCCAACGGCGCACGGACTCGAGCAGGTAATCGACCACGGCGGGGTTTTGCAGGTTGAGCTTCACAAGCTCAAAATGGCCCTCCCAGCCCTCGTACCAAAAGCCGTCGCCGTAGCACGAGTCACCGTCAAAGCTGATGTGGAACCAGTCCTTGTAGGGCGAGTCCCACTTGCGCTCCTGAACATCGCGGAAGGCCCAAAAGCCGCGACCGACATGGTTGAAGACGGCATCAAGCACCACACGGATGCCATGGGCATGCAGTGTCTCGCACACGGCGGCAAAGTCGGCATCCCCACCCAGGCGACGGTCGATATGGCGCAGGCTGCGCGTGTCGTAACCGTGGCTGTCGGATTCGAGCGGCGGGTTGATGAGCACAGCGCCAACGCCGAGTTCCTGCAGGTAGTCGGCCCATTGGGCAATTTTCATAATGGGAGCATCGGGGTTAGGCGCGGCGTTGGCAGCCTGGGCGAGTTCATCCTCGGCAACGGGCGCGGCGTTTTCGCGCGGAGCTCCGCAAAAGCCCAGCGGATAGATCTGATAGAACGTCGTCTCGTATGCCCACATAGCAACCTCCCGGCAATCTTTCACGCAACGCCATCCATTGTATGCCCGCCGCGCATCCCCTCCCCCAAAATAAGTTGCGGTGAAATAGGGACTGTTGAGACCAATAAACCGGGCAAACAGTCTCTATTCCACCGCAACTGATGAGGGGACGTGATTAGGCGACAGGCTTTGCGCGGTGTATGGCCGGGAATAGCACCGTGATAGCGAGAATGACACCCACGACGGCAATCGCCCCGCCCGCGCAACCGATCCAGGCGATGCCGGGACCCGACACCACGGCGCCGCCGACCGCGGTGCCCGTGCCGATACCGAGGTTAAACAGGCCCGAGAAGATCGACATGGCGACGGCCGACGAATCTGCCGGCGTGTACTTGATGAGCTCGGCCTGGAACGCCACGTTAAAGGCTGTGGAGCAGCAGCCCCATAGCGCGCAGACGGCAAGCACTGCTACGAACGACGATGCGACCGGACCCATGAGCAGCAGAGCCACCGGCACGCCGGAGAGCGTGATAGCTAAGAACGGAAAGCGATGCCCATCGAACAGTCGGCCGAACAGCCAGCTTCCGAGCAGACCGGAGCAGCCAAACGCCGTCAGCGTCATGGTGATGGCGCTTGCGTCGACATGGGCGACCTGCGCCAGGAAGGGCTCGATATAGCTGTAACCCGCGTAGTAGCCGGTCGCCATAAAGACCGTGACCGCGTAGAGCGCAATCAGGAACGGGTTCTTGAGCAGCTCGGGCAGCTGTTTGACGGTAAAGCGCTCGCCCGCCGGCATGACCGGGAACACCGCTGCCTGGTACACCACCGCGGCGGCAGAGAAGGATCCAACCACGGCAAACGTCATGCGCCAGCCCACGGCCAGGCCGATGGCGCGACCGATCGGTAGGCCGAAGATCTGCGCGATGGACGAGCCCGTGGCGATCATGCTGATGGCGAGCGCCCCATGACGCGTATCGACCAGGCGCGAGGCTATGATCGAAGCGACCGACCAGAACACGGCGTGCGCGCAGGCGACCACCAGGCGTGCGCAGACCAAGATGGGATAGGTCGGCGCCACGGCGGACAGGAACTGACCCAGAGAAAACACGGCAAGCACGCCGAGCAGCATACGCTTGAACTCAAAGCGCGAGGCAAACACCATAAGCGGCAGCGACAGCAGCATGACGCCCCAGGCGTAGACCGAGATCATGATGCCTGCCTGGGCCTCGGTGAGCGAGAACGATGCGGCAATATCAGTCAGAAGGCCAATGGGCATGAACTCCGACGTGTTGAACACGAACGCACAGCAGGCGAGCCCGATAAGCGGGAGCCACTGCTTGAGCGAGATGCCATCTTGTCTTGCCTGAGTCATGTAGGAACCCTCTCCGATTGTCTTGAGCGATGGGCGATTATATAGCAACGGCCCCGCATCCGTCAGCAACAGATGCGGGGCCGTAATCAACTCAATACACAGAGGTTGCGCCATCAATAAATAACTAAGCCAGCCCCAGCAATATGCCCGCCGAATGCACGACAAACGCCACGATCCAGGCGACCGTCACCTGAAACGCGAATACGGCCACGGCATAGCGCGCGCCCAACTCGCTCTTGACGGCGCCGATGGACGCCACGCAAGGCGGGTACAGCAGCGTAAAGACCAAGAACACGTAGGCGGTAAACGGCGAAAACATGGCTGACAGTGCCGCGGGAGAGGTTGCGCCCAAAAGCACCGTGAGCGTCGAGATGACGCTCTCTTTGGCAATAAGTCCGGTGACGAGCGCCGTGGATGCACGCCAGTCGCCAAAACCGAGCGGGGCCAGCACCGGCGCGATGATGCTACCCAGACCAGCAAGCAGGCTTTGCGACTGGTCGGCGACCACGTTAAAGCGGATATCGAACGTCTGCAGGAACCAGATGACCACCGTAGCGGCAAAGATAATGGTAAAGGCCTTGGTGATGAAGTCCTTGGCCTTATCCCATGCCAGCATCACCGTCGTCTTGACGCTCGGCAGGCGGTAATTGGGAAGCTCCATGATAAACGGAACCGGGTCGCCCTTAAATGCCGTGCGGTTGAGCACCAAAGCCGCGATGCAGCCGACCACGATGCCGATCAGATAGAGCGAGACCATGGCGGGAACTGTCGCTTGCGGGAAAAACGCCCCGCACAACAGACCGTAGACCGGCAGCTTGGCCGAGCAGCTCATAAACGGCGTGAGCATGACCGTCATCTTGCGGTCGTGCTCGGATGGGAGCGTACGGGTCGACATGATAGCCGGCACGGTGCAGCCAAAACCGACGAGCATGGGCACGAAGCTACGGCCCGACAGGCCAAAACGACGCAGCACCTTATCCATGACAAAGGCAACGCGCGCCATGTAGCCCGAGTCTTCCAGAATGGAGAGGAACAAAAAGAGCACGACGATAATCGGCAGGAAGGTCAGCACGCTGCCCACGCCCGTAAGCACGCCGTCAACAGCCAGCGAGCGCACCACGTCGTTGGTGCCGAACGCCTTGAGGCCCGCATCGGCCGAGGCGATGACGGCAGCGATGCCGTCCTCCATGAGCCCTTGCAACGCCGCGCCGATCACGCCAAACGTCAGCCAAAAGACGAGGCCCATGATCACCAGGAACGCCGGAATGGCTGTGTAACGACCTGTCAGGATGCGGTCAATCTTGACGGAGCGCACGTGCTCGCGGCTCTCGTGCGGCTTGACGACGCAACGCCCGCACACGTCGCCGATAAAGCTAAAACGCATATCGGCCAGCGCAGATAGGCGGTCGGTGCCGGCCTCGCCCTCCATCTGGGTGATGATGTGCTCGATAGCGTCGAGCTCATTGCGATCCAGGTGAAGCGCCTCGGTTACCAGCTCATCGCCCTCGACCAGTTTGGTCGCCGCAAAGCGCACCGGAATGTGCGCCGTCACGGCATGGTCCTCGATCAGGTTAGCAATACCGTGGATGCAGCGATGCAGCGCACCGCCGTCCGGACCGTCGGGCGCACAAAAGTCCAGGCGACCAGGGCGCTCGCGGAACCGTGCCACGTGCAGGGCGTGGTCCACCAACTCGCCGATGCCCTCGTTGCGGGCAGCGCTAATGGGGACAACGGGCACGCCCAACAGGCTCTCGAGCAGGTTGACGTCCACGGCGCCGCCGTTGGCGGTCACCTCGTCCATCATGTTGAGCGCGATGACCATAGGACGGTCAAGCTCCATGAGCTGCAGTGTCAGGTACAGGTTACGCTCGATGTTGGTGGCGTCAATGATGTCGATAATGGCGTCGGGGTTTTCGTCCAAGATGAATTGGCGGCTGACGATCTCTTCGCCCGTGTACGGCGACAGCGAATAGATGCCGGGCAGGTCGGTAACGCTTGCCTCGGGATGGTTACGGATAGTGCCGTCCTTGCGGTCGACCGTCACGCCGGGAAAGTTACCGACGTGCTGGTTGGAACCTGTCAGTTGGTTGAACAACGTGGTCTTGCCGCAGTTTTGGTTGCCAGCGAGGGCGAAATGTAGCGGTGCGCCCTCGGGCACGGCCGTCTTTGCCGCACGGGGCGAATACGTTCCCTCACCCAGGGCCGGATGCTCCGTCGTGCCGATTGCGGCGTTAGCGCGCGGACCCGTATCGGTGTCGTGAATACCCACGAGCTCGATGCGAGCGGCATCGTCCTTGCGCAGTGTCAACTCGTAGCCACGCAGGCGGATCTCGAGCGGGTCGCCCATGGGGGCGTACTTCATCATGGTGACTTCGGTGCCCGGTGTTAGGCCCATGTCCAAAATATGCTGTCGGAGTGCCTGATCGTCCGATGCCACCGATGCGACAACGGCGTCCTTTCCAATCTCGAGTGTATCGAGCTTCACGTCCGTGTTCCTCCCCCGGCGCCCACAGGGCGTTGTATTTATGTTCACCATGGCTAACCGTTTGCCATGGCTAACCAATTTAACCATGCATGATAGCGCGAACGCACGGCGACGTTCAATCAACAGATTGGTGCAGGGGGGGACGGATTACTTTGCACCAAGCCCTTGACAACTAGGACGATGCCGATGCCTTGGAACCGACAGACACTATGACCCAATCCGAGGGCACTAAAAAGATAGGAGCCCCCGCT
>DXMC01000050.1:5928-9614 GCA_019414365.1 Collinsella sp. | reverse complement strand
CCGGCTGCGCTTGGGCCAGCATCGCCCGCGACCGTATCGCCCCGCGCGTCTTTGCGTTTGCCGTGCCCGATGCCCCCGCTCCCACCGGCAAGCTCGCCCGCCTGCGCGGCGCCTTTGTGGGCCGCCCGCTCGTCGCCGCCGTCCTGTGTCTGCTGCTCGCCGGCGTCTTTGCGCTGCTGGGCATGGAGGTCTCATCCAACCACGACTTTACCTGGGTCTACCCCCTGTGCATCCTGCTCGAGTGGGCTATCATCACCGTGCTCATGACCGGCTTGTTCTTCCTATTCCAGCGCCACGGCGCAGCTCCGGCCGTCCTGGCCTTTGCCCTCTTTGTCCTGGGCATTGCCGAGTTCTTTGTCATCACGTTTAAATCCATGCCCATCCAGCCGGGCGACCTTTCGGCCATTTCCACCGCCGCCGCGGTCGCCGGCAACGGCTACACCTTCTCCATCTCGCTGTTCTGCGTGCTGTCCATGGGCTTTACCGCCATCGCCATGCTGCTATGCGAGTACGCCGGCCTGGTGGCACCGCACCGTCAGAAGGGTGCCGCCAACGCCAAGCGCATGCTGCTCATCAACCTGCTCGTGGCGGTGCTGTGCCTGGGCGGCGTGACCGCGCATGTCACGCTTATCGACTACTACAACACCCTCGGCATCACCGTCTACACCTGGCGTCCGCTCGAGAGCTACTGGCGCGAGGGCTATCTGCCTGCCTTTATTAGTGCAGCACAGTCCATCAAGCCGCCCAAACCCGCCGACTACTCCGTCGACGATGCCAAGGCCACGCTCAAAAAGTACGCCAAGGCCTACGACAAGTCCGACGCGGCCAAGAGCGACGAGCGCGCCGCCGCAAAGGAGCAATTCGACAGCGAGAAGCCCACGGTCATCGCCATCATGAACGAGACCTTCTCGGACCTGTCCATCTACCAGAACATGCGCGCCGGCTACGAGGGCCCGCAGTACTTTAAGAACCTGTCCAACTGCCTCAGCCGCGGCAAGCTCTACGTGAGTGCCTACGGCGGCGGCACCGCCAATACCGAGTTTGAGTTTATGACCGGCAACTCCATGGCCAACCTGGGTTCGGGCGTGTACCCCTACACCATCTACAACATGGAAACGACCGGGAACCTGGCAGAGCAGTTCAAGTCGCTCGGATATTCCACCACGGCCATGCACCCCAACCACGCCACCAACTGGAACCGCGAGAACGTCTACAAGGACTTTGGCTTTGACCAGTTCCTGTCCATCAACGATTTCCAGGGTGCCGATACCCTGCGCGGCATGGTGACCGACCAGGCGACCTATGACAAGATTCTTGAGCTGCTCGACCAGAACGCCGATCCTCAGTTTATCTTCGATGTGACCATGCAGAACCACTCGGGCTACGATACGGGTCTGCTGCCGGTCGACAAGCAGATGCACCTGAACATCGACACGACCGACCTGGACGCCAAGACCGTCGAGGACGGCACGCTCTCCGATGTCGACGAGTACGTCTCGTGCATCGAGCAGTCCGACCAGGCGCTGCGCTACTTCCTCAACGCCTTGAGCAGGCTTGACCGCAAGGTGGTCGTGGTGTTCTGGGGCGACCATCAGCCGTTCTTCCCGTCCAAGTTCAACGATAAGTGGTTTACCGACGAGGACGACGCCACGCATCAGGAGCGCTTGTGGCAGACCGACTACATCATCTGGGCCAACTACGACGTTGCCGGTTGCGACCAGACGAGTGAGACCGACGACCTGTCCACCAACTACCTGTCCACCCAGCTCATGCAGCTGATCGGCGCACCGCTGACCGACTACCAGAAGGCGCATATGACGCTGCGCGAGTCGCTGCCCGCCATCAACTCCGTGGGCTACGAGGACGCCAGCCTGCGCTGGGCGCTCTCCTCCAACGTCACCGGTGACGACGCCGCTGCCGCAGCCGCCACCAAGGCGCGCGAGGATTACGCCAAGATGCAGTACTACGAGATGTTCCGCGACGGCAAGAACGTGTATACCGAGCATTTCCAGACCGAGGCCAACGAGACCGACCCCAACCTGGCACCGGGCACGACGAAGATCAAATAGCGACTAGCTGCGAGTTCATAACTGAAACGTCTGTCCGGGCGGAGGCATATAAGGTTCATCGCGAGTTCCGCACGCAAAGAAGGCCACTTAATGTGGCCTTCTTCTTGTGCAGGACTGTAGAGCAGGGAACTTCGTGCCCGCCGCCCGGGAGGGCGTTGCGTTTAGAAGATGGACCTAGCGCTTGTTCCTCCGGGACAAAAGAAGCGCGGCTATAAATGCGATGATTGCAAGCGTCAGCAACACCAAAAGCAACGTGAGTGTGCTGTCGCCCATTGCCACGAGACCGAGCAAGCCGGGCTTCTTGCTGCCAGCAGACTGCACGGGGATCTTCTCGCCGTCGTCCTCGGCGGTAATCTCCCAGCGAATGGTCTTGTTTGCGTCGGCAAGCTCGTTGCCTACCGACGTCGGGACACTTAGTTGCAAATTGAGCACCGTGCTGCCATCGCTCGCAAACGTTGCGACCTGCGTGGGATAGGCAAACACGCTGCCCGGCGTTCCCGTCTGGAGCCAACCGGCAGACGCATCGCCCGCCGACGCTGTCAAGGTAATGGGCGACAGCAGGTGTGCCGTCTCGTGATCGACAACGGCCCGCACAAACACGCGTACCTGGGACTTTACGCCCGTGGCACGAACCTCGATCTGCTGCTCGCGCACATCGCCGGGCATCAGATCTTTAAAGGCCAAAAACAGATCGGGCTCCCCCGAAGAGCCCGTCGCTCCCGAGACCGTCAACTGTCGCGCATTTCCGTCATAGGCAATCGCGGGAGCGTCGGCAAACGCACGAGCAGGCGCGGCGAGCGCGACAATGCAGAAAATGGCCGCGACCACGCAGCGCAAGGAAGTCGCAACGTCTTTGCGAATTGGGAAAGCCATACTTACGCACCCCCATGCGGCGGCACCAGCACGCCATCCTCGACTGCACAGCCCCATGCCTCTGCAACTGCATCGTCGGGCGTGGATTGAATTGCCTGGGTCGAAATGTCAACGACCAGGTTCTTCCCACCTGCTTTATGCTCAGTCACGCTCTTGATGAGCACATCGGTTTTGTCCATCGGTGAAACGGGAGACGTCCAGTAGTAGAATCCGTCGGACGCGACAACCCAAGAGGCGGCTCTGTTGGAAGCAGATGCCTTGGACACACTGCCCCAGTCAATGACGTAGTCGGTGCCGGCAACCGGCTCATCCCACAGGCGCGCGCCATCCTGGTCCTGCCAGTAGATATCCACCGCAACACGCAGGTATGCCGGGGCCGAGCCCTTGTTTGTAATCGTGACGTCGCTCTTCACGTTGTCATTGAGGTTCTCGTCCACCGAAGGTGCCACCGAACCAAAGCCAAACTCGTTGACCAGCACCCCCGTAACCGAAAGCCACGCAAAGGTACCGGCGGCGCCAGCCAACAGGAGAACGCCAACAAGGAGGGCAACGATCTGCTTGCGCTTAGTCATCCTAGTCCTCCCTCCTCAGCGTTCCGTTTTCCCAAACATTCTTGGCACGCGAGCCGCCATCGACCCATTTGTCATTCGCGCGCGTGTTGACGCACGTCACCACCGCATCGCCCGCGCTCGAAGCAGACGAAATCGTCAGCTCGGCAGATTTACCGGGCGCCTTGCCCGGCGT
>DXMC01000050.1:0-5918 GCA_019414365.1 Collinsella sp. | reverse complement strand
GCTCAGCTCGCCCTCGTAGCGCCATGCCCAATTCGTGTCTTCCTCGACGGTATAGATGCCCGTCGGCGCGGCAAACTGCACGCTGCCGACATACCAGGTCTCGCCGTCTTCGTCGCGCCTCTCGCTAACTTTCACCTCGACCATGCGCGTCTCGGCAGGAGAATCCTCCGACGCCTTGCGTGCCACCTTAAAGCGGAACGTTTGTCCCATGGCGCTGGCATCGGTGGTCTTTTTGACGATCGTCAGCGCATGGGTCTTGGCGAAGTCGAACACGGCATTGCCGTCGCCTTGCTTGCCTTCGCCCGTCTTCTTGGACTCCAGGCGGTTGGCCAAGTCGAACGAACCGTTACCCGAGCCCAAGCTGTAGAGCGAGACATACTGGTCGTTAACGGGTTCCTCCGTCATGGACGCATCAGGACCGTAGCTCGCCCGCTTAACGGTAACAGTCAGCTGCGTCCCCATAAACGGCTCAGCAAAGCAGACCTTAAAGGGTGCTTTGTCGGCGCTATTGTCGACTGTGTTGGCGGCGTTGGGATCGAGCAGCCATTTAAGCTGCGCGGTGGTCATGGTTACGTGGTTCTCGGGGTCTGATGTATCCTTGGCGACCACGCGATACGTCACGGGATACAGGTCCATGTCGCCCTTAACCGACTCGTCCTTAAACTCATCCCAAGACTTCGCAGCGCCACCGTCAGGCACATATCGCCACTCCAGGAAGAGTTCGCGCACGTCACCGCTGGCCGCCCGTTCATCGAGCAGCGCGACGATCTTGGAGTGGGCGTCCGGGTCGTATGCCACGGACTTTTTCTCCATCTCGGGATTGCCGTCGTTGTCATAGACCGGGTTGCCGCTCTCATCCACCTTGGGAACATCGACGTTATGGACAAAGCCGGCGCCCGTCGCGCGCTCGCCGTCCGAGTCGACCGTCGCCGTAAAGACGACCGACCCGTCGACACCGTGATAGCGAACCTTATACGGCGCGATCTTGTACACCGCGGTGTACGTCACGCTCTTAAAGGGCTCGCTGCCCTCGAGGGGATACTTCTCGCCATCGGTCAACAGGGTGTATTTGCCATCGGGTTTGTAGTCGCGCGACCAGCCGACAAAGTCGTACTTGGTGCCATCCTTGCCGACAACCTCAGTTGCAGCTTTTACCTCCAGCGAAATTTGATCACCAGAGTCGGTCCGCGAAAGATAACGCACAGAACCGAGGTTATCCAGATTGGCATCGATATTCGATTGAACACGCACCGCGCTGGCGCGGTAGACCGGATACAACTCCATGGGGGCCTTGACCACGGTGCTTTTATTCACCATGGAAACGTCGTCCGACCAAACGACATAACCGCTGCCAGCTACCGGCTTAGCTTCCGTCCAGCCCACGAAGGCATTGTATGCGTTCGTTGCAGCATCGATATCGCCGACGTTATACGTTGGCAGCGGGATGCCGTCCTTAAGGCTGCCGAGAGAATCGCCCTGCTGGGCCACCTTACCGTCCACATCTGTGGCATTGAGATGGTACACAACCGCCAACGGCGAATAGTACGCCACAAATGTATAGGTCCCGCCGGGCTCCACCTGATAGGAATATGAGTTACCGTCGGCAGAATCGAGCTCCTTGACCTCACCATTCGGAAGTTCGACCTCGACCTTATTTAGCTTATATAACTCGCCGCCGGACTTGTATACCGTCGTTTCGATATCAGGGGTCACCGTTGCCGTGGCAGGATCGGTGTCCACATTGAGATTAGGGGTGATGTCATACCTAGGAACATTCACCTCGGAAGTACCCTCAAAACCGGCACGATGCAGGTTGGTGGTGTAGTTGACGTCGTACTTTACGTACACGGGATACGCATCCTGCCACTGGGTGACCTTGGACTCGTCGGTCGCCAGATACAGCTCTGCCTTATCCGGATCACTCGTCACATAGGGGTCGCCGGCGACGTCGTAGATATAGTTCCAGACGGCAGAATCCTTCTGGACCTCGGCAGTCGAAATCCAGCCCAGGAACTTATAACCAGGCACGGCCATCTCGGCATCGGTCGGAGAGGCTTCGAGTGTCAGATTGGGATTGACGTCACCATCCTTTCCGTCGTAGGGCTTTGTATTAACCGTCCTATTCTTATAGAGATGCGGATAGCAATACAGGAACGTCGGATCTTTGCCTTCCGCCGTTTTCTGCTGCAGCAAGTTGCTTTCATAGCGTCGAGTAGCAGCCTGCTTGACGTTGCCATCCTTGTCATAGAAGTTGACGTCCGTGGTCACCATGGCGCGGACATAATATTGCTCCGTCGTTAAAACAGCACTCGAAAAAGGATTCTCTACATAAGTCCAAGAACCGGCGTCGGGTCTTTCGAGCGTCCAAAAACTGAAGTGGTACCTATCGTGCGCGGGGGTAAATTGAACTTTGATACTTGACTCTTTCCACTCATCACTCAGTTTACCGGCTCCTGGAAAATCAGTGTCGGCAATCATATTCTTGATAGTATTTGCGCCAGTGTCGTTACGCACATTATGCGAGTAGGCGTTAATAGGCGCAACGATTCGCGTCGCATCAGAGAGAACCGTAGTGCACTTATCCGCTGGATTCTTATCATCGTGTAACACGTGAGCGGAATCATCCGTACCAGCACCCCAATGGACAATGTTTTCACGAACATATGTCGCGCCAACGTTTTCCTCAAAGGGCGACTTGTACTTATTCCAAACCGAGCAGAGGAGCTTGCTGTCCGTTAGACCGCTATTTGTGAATGCCCGGATGTAGTAATCCACGCGGTACTCAAAGCGTGCGGTATAGGTATGCGGAACGGTCAGGTCCACGTTGCCGGGAAGCTTGTAGCTCGGATCGCGGCTCACGCGAACATCAACCGGGGATCCATCGGCAGCCTGCTTGTTTTCATACCAACCCAGGAAACGATAGCCGTCGGGCAGCTGGCCCTCCTCGGATATAGCTTTACCGGATACGTCGAGCACCTGTACGGTATACGCGCTTGTGCCATCTTCTGCAGTCTCAACCTTAACGTCAGTTTTGCCCACACCGTCGCGCCGAGTCTGATCGTCGATTGCATCCTGCTCATTGCCCTCAAACACCGTCATGATGTTCGACACATAGTCGGTGTACACCGGATAAAAATCGGTAGGGCCAAGCACAGTGATCTCAGTGCCGGCAGGATAGAACGCACCGGCGTTTTTTAGCTCGGCAAGCTCAGGCGAGGTAATGGCCGCATAGCCGCCATGCATCCCTTCCTCGCCGCTCGGCTTCGTCGTCCAACCAATAAAGGTGGCGCTGGCAGATAGAGTGCCGCGGTCCGCAGGGGCAACCGGCGTTAAACCGACACCATAGCGGTACCAATCCGTCGACTTGTCGTGCGTCTCGCCGCTCTGCCACGAGAGCATCTCACCCTTGACGTTATAGAACAGCACCTGCGCCTCGTACGAAGCAATAAAGAGGTCGTTGCCCTTAAAGGCCTCGGCCCCCTTCGCGTTATCGGCGGTATAGGTCGACGTTTTCTCGTGCGCTTCGTTCTTCTGGACCTGCTTGCCGGCAGTCACGGCATCGGCATCGGTCTTGCCGTTAAACCAGGCGTTATCGGCATCGATGCGGTTCACATTGACTCCGGACTCGCGGAACCAGCCCATAAAGCGGTAGCCGCCGTTCGCCTCGCTCAGCCCCGCGGGCTTTGCGGAGGTTTCCTGCCTGAACGTTACCGACGTATCGCCCTGGGCCAAGCCCTGAGCCGTTCCCGCCAGCACGGCGCTCACGGCAAAGGCGTACGGATCCGAGGTCTTCTGTTCAATTCCAAGTTTGGTCGCCTCGATGGTCGCGGTTCCCGCGCCGGGAAAATCAATCGTCGCCTTAACGCTCTGGCCATGCACGGGAATATTCAGCGTGTAATCCATCGCCCACTCATTGGGGTGCTGGCCACCCAGGGCATCGTCGTTGTCGGTCGAGCGCATGGTGCCGGCACAGAAATCGTAGTCGTGCTCTTCCCACAGCTCGCGCGTGGTGTAGCGCTCGTCATCCCATGGACCATAGCCATCACCCTTGGTGGTGCCGTCGCCGCCAAACGAGGGGATTTTCTTTTTGGCAGGGTTGCCCTGGCTGCTGCCTTTTAGGCTCACACTCGGCTTAAAGTAGCATTCGGTAACCGTGGCGTCACCCTTGTTGGCGCGCGCAGCAATACCGCCCAGGTTCACATCGTTTTGAATGATGGGGATCACGGCGATGGGATTGTACTGACGCGAGCTCAAGTCACCCGCAAAATGGCTTCGAACGAGCTCGTTGCCCTTTTCGGTTAGAATACGACCCGCCAAGCCACCCGTCCACGCACGCGTCACGGCGACGACGCCCACGTACGACGCGGCATAGCTGTAGCACTGCGCCGTCGAGAAGCAGTCGATAATCTTGGCGTTACCCGCCATGCAGCCCACAAAACCCGAGGCGTACACGTTGTTGCCGCCCAGAGCGCCAACAGCCACGTCGTACTTATTGGTAACGTCGGTCATGCCGTTCTTGGCAACCGAGCCGTCTCCGTTGCGCGTAGGCGTAACGCGGCAGTACTCAATCGTCGAATTTGTAACGTAGCCGGCAAACGCCGCCATATACAGACCCTCACCGCCGAGCGCCTGCACGCCCGAGGTCGTATTGTTGACGGCACGGCCGCCACGGACCTCGCAGTTGTAGAGGGTGCAGCCGTCGAGCTCGCCGGCGATAAGACCGCCCTCAAAGCCTGCGTTGGTAATGAGGTTGAGAGCATTGTTGGCGCAGGTCACGTGCAGCGTGCTCTCCATGACCATAACGTTTTCGAAGCGCGTTTTGACGGCCTTGCCCACGATAATGCCACCGCGGAAGTCCGCCCACACGTTGGCGTCCTTGACCAGGAAGTTTTTGATGGTGGCACCGTTGGTCTCGGCAAAAAATCCCGTATCGCGCTCGGGGTCAAAAGCGTCTTTATCGTAGCTCAGGCCCTCAACGGTGTGGTTTTGACCATCGAACACGCCCTTAAACGGATGCTCCTTGTTGCCAAACGACAGATGCTTAACGGTGTGCGAGACAATGGTCTTCATGTCGTCATCATTAAGCACGATATCGTTATCGAGATAAACGCGCCAGCCGGACGTATCGCGCTCACGCGAAAGCGCCACGTACACCAAAAAGTCGTTCGCGTTTTTGATGTGGTATTCGTTTGTGTTCTCGGGCACGTCCTCGGCATGCACCACCGTTGGCAGCGCCATAACGCAGCAAAGGGCAATCGCCGCGACGGCAACTAGCCTGCTAAGCACGCCCCAGTTCATGTTCTTGATCTTCATAGGTTAGTTCGCCTCCGGCCAGCCCGCGACGTCGAGCACGTCGAGGACGGTATCGCTTGCCTGCTGGTTTTTGGCCTGCACGGCCTGAACATCGATATCGAGCCTGAATGAGCCGCCGCGCGCGGCATCGTGGTAGTCGCCCACAAAGCGCAGCGAGTCCATGAGGCTTTCCGTCATGGCGCCGGGGTCGAGCGTGCCGCCACGCCCGGCCAATCCGCGGTAGTAGTACCACCCATCGCCGCCATCGATCCACGGGGACCCCTCGCCCGCGTTCACATGAAACGCAACGCTGCCCGAAGCATCCGCGCTCGAACCGTCGGGCGCCACCGACGTCATGCGCAGACGCGTGCGAACGTACTCAGGCTGCTTTCCAGCGTTCTCCACGCGCACAATGCGGCTGATATCAGAGCCACTGGCCTTGGTGTCGGGATAGTCCCCGTGCTCGTTGGGCTCAAACGGAATCTCCTCGCCCTGCTCGTTGAGGGTGTATTCGCAGACTCGTACCTTCACGCTGCCAAACGATAGAACGTTGTTCACCGGAACCATATCAACGGTAAAAGCCAGCGTGCCGCACAGGCACGCCAGGGCCAACAGCGCCATCGCGG
>DXMC01000005.1:0-67477 GCA_019414365.1 Collinsella sp. | reverse complement strand
ATTCGTCCGCGTTCCGGGGGCCTTTTGCTGCCGCGAGGATGCGGCCGAACGATGCGCTCAGGTTAAATCGGATCTTATATTTCGTATGCGCTTTATATGGCTCCATTTTTGGGTACAGTGTTGAGCCGATATTGCATTGGGGGATATATGAGCGATGAGACGTATGGCCGCGAGGATGCGGCCCAGGATGCGGAAGCATGTGCCGAAGCCCTGGAGAGCCTTGACCGGATCGCGCTAGACGAGCTCTCGTTTAGCGATTCGGTCGTCGACGCGCAAGACGAGGTGCACGAAGACACTGAGGACGAAGGCGGCGACGCCAAAGACGCTCCTGACGAAGCCGAAGAGGACGATAGCGAGGCCGACGACCAGCCCGAATCCGACACGGGCGAGGAAACCGTCTTGCTCGACAGCTTACCGGCCGAAGATTCGCTGACTCGCGAGCTTCCTGGCCTGGGTTCCGCACCAGCCGTGGATGAGACCATCGCCATGGGCGATATTCCCCTGCCGTCCGTTCCCTCGGCACACGAAGCCGAGGTCCGCCATCGCAAGATGTCGCCCAAGCGCCGCAATCTGATGGTCGCCGGTGTCGTGGCCGTCGCGCTCGTCGCCGGCGGTGCAGGCTATGCTGCCTGGAACGGATATCAGCAAGAGCAGGCTGCCGCTGTCGCCGCCAATGCCCACACGATGATGTCGGTGCAGATTGGCGTGCATGCCGCGGGCCTCGACTGTTCCGCCGGCTCCAAGATTCCCGTACAAGTGAGTGGCCAGGATTCTGACGGATCCTCCGTGAGCGAAACACTCTATGTTGACGAGCACGGCCGTGGCATCAAACTGCTACCCGGTGACTACACGCTCTCCATCGCTGCCTCCCCCATCGCGTCCGACGGCACCGTCTATACCGTGCCGACCACCAAGGCGCAGGTCACGATCAAGAGCGACGGACAGGACCTAAGCAGCCAGGCCGCCTTTAAGCTCAAGGTGCCTTCGGCCGACACGGTAACCGACGACCAGATCGATGCCGCCGCCAAATATGCCGAGGAGGGAGGCGCGAGCTCCGCCGCCACCGCCAAGGTGCTCCAGCAGGCGGCAACCGCGCGGCGCGACGCCGCCGTCAATGCCGTGAGCGCGCAAAAGGCACAGGCAGCCCGCGATGCTGACGCTCGCCACAAGGCAACCGACCTCTACCAGCTCGATATCCCCGTCGAGTGGTACGGCAAGGTCGAGACTTGGCAAAATGGCAGCACGCTATGCATCTATCTTGCCGGCGACAGCGATACGCCGATTGTGACGCTCGTCGCGGTGCGCGAGGGCGAGAGCTTTACGCCCGATGAGGGCGATACGGTTTTGGGTGCGGCCAATCTAGGCAACGGTTATACCGTCTACGCCAGCGGCCCCGTCTATCCGTACGTGGTGCCCCAGACCATCAACGGACGGACGCAGAATCCCGTGTCAACCTACCCCATGGACACGGCCATTGAGCTTGTCGAGCTCACGACCGGTAACCGCTACACCTATAGCCAGATCAAGAACGTACTGGTCGGCAAAGACGGCAAGGCAGACGCCGCGACCAAACTCGAGACCGACTACCTCGCCCAGATTCTCCTGCCGAGCATCAAGGCCCAGGACTAGCGGACCATGACACCTGAGTCCTGGCCTCGCAAATCCATAGACGATTAGGAAAGGAGCCACTTCCATGCGGGCACAGCATGTACCACGCCGTGTTTGCATGGAATATCGGCCTGCTCATCCATGGTAACGATTACCGACTCGCCAAGATCAAACTGGGCCATCGCGGCATCGAGCGCGGCAATTTCGCGCTCGCGCGTTTTCTCGCTTGTCATATCCACACTTACCTGAATCAGGCCGTAAGCCTGCATGAGCAGTGCATCCCCAGCCACAAAGTCCACCTCATGGCTTTTATTCTTATCTTTAATCAGCAGGCGGCAAACCGAACCGGGCCGCACGGCGGGGGTCCTTCTTCTGAGCGCATTGAACACCGCGGTCTCGAGCCTCTGACCATGATCCAATGCCGATGCGGGGGAGAACGCTCCGAACATCGCAGGATCGACGGCGTAGACCTTAGACGCAGACCGCGTATTATTTGCAAGCGAACGCGTGAACTCCGGCACCGAAAACAGCAGGTAGGCGTCCTCGTAATACTCAAGTAAGTCGCTGAGCGTATTTCGACTGACGGATATCTGTCTGCTCTTGAACTCGTTGTACACTTTGTTCACTGACAGCTCTCGTCCCGAAGATGCCATGCACCGCGCCAGAAACAGCGAGGCCAAACGGGGGTTCTTGACGTCGTAACGTTCAACGACGTCCATGGCGACCGTTCGCGACGCATATTCCTGTAGCAGCTGAATCGCGTCTGCGGGCGTCTGCTCAAGTGTCGCGATGAATCCCCCTCGCTCGAGATATCCGACCAGATGGTGTCGGAGCAACGCTGCAGCGCTTGAGGAGAAGGGCGCGTTCGACTCAGGAACGCCCCCCGTCTTATATCGGACGTATTCCGAAAAACTCAACGGAAAAAGCTCTCGCACAAGAGAACGGCCCCTGAACTCGCTCTTAAGTTCTGAGGACAGCATCTTAGAAGAAGATCCCGTCACGTAAACGGTCGCCTTCTCCGTATCGACCACGCGTCGCAGAAACGCACCCCATTCGGGTATTTCCTGGATCTCGTCAAAGAAAAGGTAGGCGCCCTCGCCTCGAGCAGCAGGATATAGTGCATAGAATGTATCGAGCACGTCCGCTAGTAGCGATGGCTCATACGGACGCAAGCGCTCATCCTCAAAATTGAAATATAGCATCCGGTCAAGCTCGACGCCTTGGCCCTGAAGCCGCCGTATCTCCTGATACAGGCGATACGTCTTTCCACAACGACGGGCGCCCACAATCACATATACGATGTTGTCGCGCTTTGGCTCCTGCGGGTTGCCCAGATCAAGGTCGCGCTCAAAGACCTGCGGAATCCCCTGTTGCTCAAAGTCCTTTATTTTTTGAGCCACCAAGTCGTTGAATGCCATAATTCTCCAATCTTGCTCTCCTGCTAATCAAGATTATAACGATTCTTGATTAGCAGGAGAGCAAGATTATGCGTATCTTGATTAATGGATAAGCAAGTTTTCTATTAGTGGCCCCTCCCGGAGGATATCGAGCGGCCGAGGGGGCAGGCATGAACGCCTCTAGCCGAAAACAAAGTAGCTAAAAAAGCCCCGTCCCAAATGAGCTACTTAACGCCAGGGGTCGGCTTCGAAGAGGGGCTCGCGCTCGGGGCGACGATCGCTATAAGGATCGTAGCCGTCGTCATCCTCGTTCTCGGCACGGATATAGGGGTCGCGCGGCTTGGGCGCCGGTTTAGGCGCAGGCTTAGGTGCGGCGGGTGCGGCATCGGTCGCCGGCGTGTTCGTCTTGTTCTTGTCTGTCATCTGCATAGCTCCTTGCCATGTACTCACGTTCAACACCATCGATTGTCGCACGAAAAAGGGCGGCGGACCCGATTGGATCCGCCGCCCTTGGCGTTTTGCGATGAGGGGCGGTTTTAAAGCCGGCCCAAAATCTACTCGGCGTCGGGGACTTCGTAGGTGGCCGCCGGCGTGTTGTCGCACACGACGGTAAAGCCGCCGTCCTTGTCGACATCGACCGTCACCTGATCGCCCTCGCGCACCGTGCCGTCGATGATAGCGGCGGCAATGGCATCCACGACCTCGCGCTGCACGAGACGCTTGAGCGGACGGGCACCAAAGACCGGGTCCAGGCCGCCCACGGCGAGCATCTGCTTGGCCGCCGGGGTGATGGCCAGCGTCATGCGCTCCTTGGCCAGACGCGCGCGGACGTCGGCGAGCTGGATGTCGACGATCTTCTCGATCTGCGCCATGCCGAGCGGATGGAACACCACGATATCGTCGATACGGTTGAGGAACTCGGGGCGGAAGGTTTGAGCCATGGCCCCGTCAACCTGATGGCGCATCTCCTCCTCGTCCTTGCCGGACAGATCGGCGATAGCCTTGGAGCCCACGTTGGACGTCATGATGATAATCGTGTTCTTGAAGGACACTTGGCGACCCTGACCGTCGGTCAAACGGCCGTCGTCGAGCACCTGCAGCAGCACGTTAAAGACATCCGGATGAGCCTTCTCCATCTCGTCGAGCAAGATCACGGAGTAGGGACGACGGCGCACGGCCTCGGTGAGCTGGCCGCCCTCGTCATAGCCCACGTATCCCGGGGGCGCACCGATCAGACGCTGGACGCTGAACTTCTCCATATACTCGGACATGTCGATACGCACGAGCGCGCGCTCGTCATCGAACAGGCACTCGGCCAGCGCCTTGGCGAGCTCGGTCTTGCCTACGCCGGTGGGGCCCAGGAAGAAGAAGCTGCCGATGGGCTTGTCTGGGTCGGAGAGACCCGCACGGCTGCGACGCACGGCCGCGGCTACAGCGGAGACGGCCTCGTCCTGACCGATAACGCGCTTATGCAGCTCGCCCTCCAAGCCCTTCAACTTGTCGAGCTCGCCCTGCATCATCTTGGACACGGGCACACCGGTCCAGGCGCTCACGACCTCGGCGATCTCGTCGGAGGTCACCTGTTCGTTGAGGCCCTCGCCGTCCTGCTGCTTTTGCGCCTCGAGCGCAGCCTCGGAATCCTGAATCTGCTGCTGCAGACCCGGGATCACAGAATAGCGAAGCTCGGACGCACGGCCCAGATCGCCGTTGCGCGTCGCGCGCTCCTCTTCGCTCTTGGCCGCGTCAAGCTGGCCCTTAAGCTCCTGCACGTGGTCGATGGCGTTCTTTTGGTTGAGCCAGCCGGCCTTTTGCACGTTGAGCTTTTCCTGGACTTCGGCAATCTCTTGGCGCAGAGCCTCCAAACGCTCCTTAGAGGCGTCGTCGGTCTCTTTCATGAGCGCCTGTTCCTCGATCTGCAGCTGGGTGAGCTGACGCGTGGTGGCGTCGATCTCGACCGGCATGCTGTCGAGTTCCATGCGCAGGCGGCTCGCGGCCTCATCGACCAGGTCGATAGCCTTGTCGGGCAGGAAGCGGTCGGCGATGTAGCGGTCGGAGAGGTCGGCGGCAGCCACGAGCGCGCTATCGGTGATGTGTACGCCGTGGAAGATCTCGTACTTCTCCTTCAGGCCACGCAGGATTGAAATGGTGTCCTCGACGGTAGGCTCGCTGACCATCACGGTCTGGAAACGACGGGCGAGCGCCGCGTCCTTCTCGATGTACTTGCGGTACTCGTCGAGCGTGGTCGCGCCGATCGCGTGCAGGTCGCCACGAGCGAGCGCCGGTTTGAGGATGTTGCCGGCGTCCATGGAGCCCTCGGTGGCACCCGCGCCCACGATGGTATGGAGCTCATCGATGAACAGGATGACCTTGCCTTCGGATTTTTGCACTTCCTTGAGCACGGCCTTCAAGCGGTCCTCGAACTCGCCGCGGTACTTGGCGCCGGCGACCAGCGCGCTCATGTCGAGCTCGATGAGGTCGCGGTCGCGCAGGGTGCTCGGTACGTCGCCGGCCACGATTCGCTGAGCAATGCCCTCGACGATGGCCGTCTTGCCGACGCCCGGCTCGCCGATAAGCACGGGGTTGTTCTTGGTGCGGCGGGACAGAACCTGAATAGTACGACGGATCTCGTCGGTACGGCCGATGACCGGGTCGAGCTTGCCGGCGCGAGCCAGATCGCAGATGTTGCGACCGTACTGCTCCAACGCCTCAAACTGCGTCTTGTCCTCGGCAGACGTCACGCGGTCATCGCCGCGCAGTTCCTCGTAGACTTGCTCGATGCGCTCCTTGGTCACGCCGGCGTCACGCAGCACGCGACCCGCCTCACCCTTGTCCTCGGCAAGTGCCATCAGCAGATGCTCGGTCACCACAAAGCTGTCGCCCATCTTGGTGGCCTTTTTCTCGGCCTTCTCGATCACGCGAACGAGCTCGTTGGACAGGCCCATCTGCTGACCCTCGCCCGACACCTTGGGCGCATGGTCGATGGCATCTTGTGTGGAGCGTGCGAGCTGAGCCGGGTCGGCACCGATGCGCTCGATGATCACGGAGATATTGCGCTCGCCGGCACCGAGCAGGGCAGACAGCAGGTGGATCGGCTCCACCGCGCCGGCCTGTGCATCGGCAGCCGTGCTCATGGCGGTCTGCAGCGCCTCGCGCGACGTCATTGCTAGCTTATCGATTCTCATGGAATCACCTCTCTTGGGGCGGCCGCCCTACGGGGCGGCTTCACGTTGTTCGAGAAGTATTGTTGCCAGCTTTACGCGATCTTATACACAAATCTAAGTCTCTATATATAAGATTTTCTGAGTGAATTACGGATAGGGTACTGAGATGTCAGCCCGCCGCTGCCCAGGCGCGCTACCGTCTCGATCTGTAACATCTAGCAGCCATTTTTGATCCTAGATGTTACAGATCGAGACAGACCGAAAACCACCACAAAGAGGACAGGCACCTTTGTGGTGGTCGCGGTCTCTACTCCTTCGCCGAACCCGTACTTCCCGATTCGACGGTCCAGGGCATCTCATCCTCGAACAGCCATGTACGGGCAGACCCACTATCGCGTGCAGTCTGCGGGTCAGGCAAGCAGGTCTGTTTATAGGCATCTTGGATACACTGACCCATAAAATCGTTGAGCTCGGTCTGGTCGCCCTCCATGACATAGGCGACATCGCCGTCCATGATGTAGATGCCCGGACCCTCATTGCCCTCGTAGCCCGGATCGTACGAGACATCACATAACTTTGCGCCGTTTGCAGTGTCCAGCTCGATGGACGAGTGGCATCCGCCAACCATGTCGTTCGCTTTTGCCCGATAGGACGCATATCCGTACCAACGCTTAAATGTTTTGCCCTTGAGTAGCTCGGACGCCCTATCGATCAGGCTTGTATCCGTGGTATAGCGCATGGCCCCAAGCTGAATACGCGGATAATTGCTAATACCCAGCACAGCCGGCTGCTCATCAAAATCAACGGTAATGGTCTCGGGCTTGTCGTCGCCGGTCAGAAGTTCGACAGATTGAGTCACAGGCTTGACCACCGGCTCCGTCACCGCAGCAGGTAGAAATGCCATACCGACAGCGCCCGCGCCAACCACAGCGATCGCAAGCGCCAAGACAATCAATCCAATACGGGCAGAACGGCTCACGGCAAAACACCCCACAATGCAAACCTTCGCCACCTGCACTAATGATACCGCCAGCTAACACTATTACCAAAAGAAGCCGCGCGCTCCTCACCACCACAAAGGGGACAGGCACCTTTGTGGTGGTTTTCGACGCTAACGGTCGACCATCTCGCGCAATGAGATTAAACTTGAATTGCTCTCTGAACATATCCATTTCTGCCTATCCTCAACAGATCTTTGTCTCGAGGAGCGCATATGAAGCCGCCTCATTCCACCGGTCGCAACGTCATCGCCATTCTCGCCATACCCATCGTGATGCTCTTCCTTATCGTCATCACGCCCTTTTCCCTTGGTATCACCTCGCCCTTCGATTTATGCGGAATGGTCGACGCCGGCTCGCGTGCCACCTCGCTCTCCTTTATCTGTCGCGGCGTGTTTTACGAAGATGGAATTCCCACCGGAAGTTGGCAGTCAAAGTTGCCACTGCTCGGTCAGATCGACGGATGCTCCCCCTATTTCTGCCTTGGACCTCAGACGCTAAACTATCTAATCGACGACCAGCCACTCGACTTCATCACCCTCGCCTACGACTACGCACCAAACACCGATGAGCGCCACATGAACCAAGTCCTCGACAAGATGCTTGGACAGTGCGGGCTCACCGAGGAGGCCGGTCGAACCATCTATAGCAACCAGAAATTAAAGCGAACAGAACTCCGCCGTGTCGGAAAAATCAAAGGGCGAAACGGGGCCGCCTACTGGGATGCCTGGGCAACACGCGACAAGGGCGAATTCGGACACAGCACCTATATGGTCACTGTCTACACCAAAGACGGAATTAAGGACAATGTTGACGATTTCGCGTCATCCAAACTCGGCATCCCCAAAACAACCAAACCCGCCAGCCCAGATGAAATTCTGTAGAGCCGCCCATTAACATGCCGCTCAACGATCACAACAACATCGAGCTCGTCCCCACCACCACAAAGGTGCCTGCCCCCTTTGTGGTGGTTTTCAACAAAAAGAAGCCGCCCCGATAACAGAGGCGGCATCAAGCAAGTCTATTTATTAGCGTCCCTCAAGACCCAACGAGAACGCAGAAATGTAGCCCGGGGCTTACCCTTTCCCGAACGCGGCCCTCGCGAAGCGCGTGAGCGGGCGGGAAAGGGTAAGCCCCGGGCGGACAATTAAGTGCGCTACTCGGCAGCGGCCTTGAACTTGTTGTAGTTGATCAGGCAGCCGGCCTTGACGATGGCACGCTCCTCTGCCGTCATATCGGCAATGTAGAGCTCAATCTGCTCGACCGCACCATCGGCGCGCACCACGTAGGCGGCGATGTCCTTCAGGTCGCCATCGAGCGCGGCACGGATACCCGGCACAAAGACGTAATCGCCCACCTCAAAGTTGGGCTCGGCCTCCATCTGGAAGGGCACCATGCCCCAGTTCATCACGTTGGAGCGATAGCGCTTGGTGGCGTACTCGTGGACGATGTTGGCCAGGCCGCCAATTACGCGCTGGCAGCTCGCGGCCTGCTCGCGGGCGCTGCCGTCGCCAGGCTTCTTGGCGTAAATCATGGAACCGAACTCGGTCGCCTTGGCATCGGCCGCGACACCCGCGCCGGCCAGCGCCTCAAACACACCGGCAAGCTCGGCATCGAACGCCGCCAGGTCGCCCGCGGACTCGCCGGCAACGCGACGCTTCTCCACAGCGTCGACCTCCTTGGAGCGACCCACGTAGGCCGGGTCGCGGCGGCTCAGCGTAAACTCAGCCAGGCCCAGCGGGTTGGAGCGGAAGGAGCTCGTCTCGCCCGAGGGAATGAGCTCGTCGGTCGTGGTGACCGGGTCCATGATCTTGGAGCAAACCTTGAGCAGGATGTCGTCGCCGAGCGGCTCCATCGCGGGCCACGGCTTGATGTTGGGGCCTTCGACCAGCTCGTCGGCAGGCTCCGCCTTGCCAAAGCCCCAGTACACGCGCTTCTTGTACGGCGCGTCGTCAAAGGTGTACTCGCAGGCCTCGTCCCAAGTGTCCTCGGGCAGGTCGGTCGCCGGCGTCAGGACGCCGCCGTTGGCAGCCGTTGCCGCAATGGAGCGGGCGTCCATCAGGGCCACGGCGCTCAGCTGGCCATTACCCGGCTTGGAACCCTCGCGGTTGGGGAAGTTGCGCGTGGTGTGACGGATCGAAAGGCCGTTGTTGGCGGGCGTGTCGCCGGCGCCGAAGCACGGGCCGCAGAATGCCGTGCGCACGATTGCGCCGGCCTCCATGAGGTCGTAGATGTAGCCGCGGCGTGTAAGTTCGAGCGCCACGGGCTGGCTCGTGGGATAGACCGACAGCGAGAACTCGCCGCAGCCGGTATTGGCGCCCTTGAGCACGCGGGCAGCCTGGACCACGGAGTCATAGTTGCCGCCCGAGCAGCCGGCGATAACGCCCTGCTGCACGTGCAGCTTGCCGTCGACGATCTTGTCGAGCAGGCTAAAGTGCGTCTTGCCCTCGCCGATCTTGGCGGCCTCGAGCTCCACCTCGTGCAGGATGTCCTCGAGGTTCTCGTTGAGCTCGTCGATCTCAAAGCCGTTGGAAGGATGGAACGGCAGTGCGATCATGGGCTTGATGCTCGACAGGTCGACCTCGACGCAACCGTCGTAGTAGGCGACATCGGCGGGCTTGAGCTCGCGATAGTCGTCGCCGCGGCCGTGCATGGTCAAAAACGCGTGCGTGTCCTCGTCGGTGGCCCAGATGCTCGACAGGCAGGTGGTCTCGGTGGTCATGACGTCAACGCCGTTGCGGTAGTCGGTCGTCATGCTCGCGATGCCCGGGCCCACAAACTCCATGACATTGTTCTTGACGTAGCCCTTGGCAAAGACGGCGCGAATGATGGCGAGCGCCACGTCGTGCGGGCCGACGCCGGGGCGCGGGGCGCCCGTGAGGTAGATGGCCACGACGCCGGGATAGGCGACATCGTAGGTGTCGCGCAGCAGCTGCTTTGCCAACTCGCCGCCGCCCTCGCCCACGGCTATGGTACCCAGGGCACCATAGCGGGTGTGCGAGTCGGAACCCAGGATCATCTTGCCGCAACCGGCGAAGTTCTCGCGCATAAAGGAGTGGATGACGGCGATGTGCGGCGGAACGAAGATGCCGCCGTACTTCTTGGCTGCGGAAAGGCCAAAGACGTGGTCGTCCTCATTGATGGTGCCGCCCACGGCGCACAGCGAGTTATGGCAGTTGGTGAGCACGTAAGGCAGCGGGAACTGCTCCATGCCCGAAGCGCGCGCCGTCTGGATGATGCCGACAAAGGTGATGTCGTGGCTCGCCATGGCATCGAAGCGAATCTTGAGTGCCTCGGGGTCGCCCGACGTATTGTGTGCCTGGAGGATCGAATACGCGATGGTGCCGCGCTTGGCATCCTCGGGTGTCTGCGTAATACCGCGCTCGGCAGCCTCGGCCGCAGGCACAACCTCGCTGCCGCCGCGCAGGTAGATGCCGTCCTCGTACAGCTTGACCATACTGTCTCCCACTCTGCCCAAAAGATTTGGGCGCATAGCATACATTCGTTCAATATCGTGCCATAGAACGGTTGCGAGTGGGTTACGAATCTCTGCGTTCACTTTATCTCAGTAAAGCAGAGGACGAGTTAGGTCCTGGGGAGGCAGACTTAGACGCTCAAATGACGAGAGTGGATAATCTCCCACTTTGAGCCTGCAAACAGGCAAAAAACGGGAGATTATCCACTCTCATTCTGCGGGCACTCATTTAAGTCTGTCCCCAATGAGTGCCCGGCAGCGTCGGCGGAGCTATAGGTCGCTACCCGTACCTAGCAGCTTGCGCATGACTTGCTCGGGGTTGACCGAGCCGTCGCGCGGGGCCAGGGCGGTGATCTTCTTCTGCATCTTATACTCGTGCAGCTCGTCCTCGAGCTGGCGCACGCGGGCGCGGAGCTTTTCGTTCTCGCGCTCGCGCTCCTCGGCACGCTCCTTCATATCGAGGATGCGCACCACGCCGGCAAGGTTGATGCCCTCGTCAGTCAGCTGGTTGATGAGCTCCAGGCGCTCGATATCGGCACGCGAATACAGACGCGTGTTGCCGCCCGAGCGCTGGGGGTTCACCAAGCCCTTGGACTCGTAGACGCGCAGAGTCTGCGGGTGCATGCCGGTCAGCTCGGCCGCCACGCTGATCATGTACAGCGGTTTGTTCCTATTGTCCTCGGCCATGCTACCTGACCCCTTTCCGTCTCGTTATCGTCCATCATAAGCCCGCGGGCGTGGGCGTGCGCCGCGACCGCCCTAGTACGTCGCCTTGTAACGATTGACCTTCTCGCGATAGTCGCGCGTGTCGGCCTCGCGCAGCTTGGTCATGGCATCGCGTTCATCGTCGGACAGGTTCGTGGGAACCTGCACCTTGATCTCGACGAGCAGCGCGCCCGTGCGGCCACGGTGCTTAACATCGGGCGCGCCCATCTCCTTAAAGCGGAACTTCTTGCCCGTCTGGGTGCCCGCCGGCACCTTCAGACGAACCGTCGCGCCGCCGGGTGTGGGCACATCCACCGTGCAGCCGAGCGCCGCCTCGTAAACCGAGATCGGTACCTCCATGGTCACATCGGCACCCTTGCGCTTAAACAGCGGGTGCTCCTCCACATGCGTGGTCACGACCAGGTCGCCGCGCTCGCCACCCGCAACGCCATACTCGCCGCGACGCTTGTAGCGTAGTTTGCCGCCGTCGACCGCACCTGCGGGAACCGAGACCGTAATGGTTTGCTGCTCGCCCGTCGAGGGAATGCGATAGGTGACCTTGTGCGTCACGCCGCGAAACGCGTCCTCGGCCGTCACGTCGACAGTCAGCGACAGGTCGCCGCCCTTGCGAGCACGGCTGCGACCCGCACCGGCACCGGCATTACCCGCAGCCCCGGCAAAGCCCGAGCCCCAATCGCTGCCCCAAGCGCCGTTGCCGCTAAAGATGCTGTCGAAGATATCGCCCCAGCCGCTGGCGCCCGCGCCGGCACCGTAGCCGCCGCCATACGCGCCGCCCGCGCCCGGCATGCCGCCGAACATGAGCATCTGGTCGTACTCTTTGCGCTTCTTCTCGTCCGAAAGCGTCTCGTAAGCCTCGCTAATCTCCTTGAACTTGGCCTCGTCGCCGCCGGCATCGGGGTGGTATTTTTGCGCGAGCTTGCGAAACGCGCTCTTGATCTCTTTGTCGGAGGCGCTCTTGGATACGCCCAGGATGTCATAGAAGGTTTTGCCTGCAGCCATCGTAGCTCCTCTCCTGTTTCATCCACCGCTCAACGGGCGGCGGCTCATACTGTCATATGGCACTAGGCCAGAAAGGGCCCCGGGTGTTGCCCCGGGGCCCTTCTCAATTACTCCTCGGTGCTCTCAGCCGTATCGGCCGCAGCATCCTCGGGCGCCGCTTCGGGCTCCGGTGCGGGGCGCTTCTCGCCACCGTAGGTCACCGTCACCATCGCGGAGCGCAGGATGCGGTCCGCCATGCGGTAGCCCTTCTGGTACACGTCGTTGACGGTCTCGTCGTACTGCGATGCGTCCTCGACACGCCCCACGGCCTGGTGCTCGAGCGGATCGAACGCCTCGCCCTTGGGGTCGATGGGCTCAACGCCCTCGTGCGCAAACACATCGAGCAGCTTGGCATGCACCGCATCGACGCCATCGACGAACTGCTTAAAGTCGTCGGAAAGCTCCTGGCTACGGGCATGGTCGATTGCACGCTCGATATCGTCAACCACCGGCAACAGCGCGGTGACAAGCTTCTCGGTCGCGCGCTCGCGCTCGGCGATACGCTCGCTGGCGGTGCGGCGACGGAAGTTCTCCCAGTCGGCCTGCAGACGGGCGGTACGCTCGGTGGCGTCCTTTGCCTTGTCCTCGGCGGCCTTCTGAGCCTCTGCCGCAGCATCGAGCTCGCTGCGTACGTCGGCAAGCTCCTTTTGGGCCTGCTCGAACTTGAGCTTAAAGTCGTTGTCGGCGGCTTCCTCACCGGCGCGGATAGCGGCTTCCACCATCTCGTCCTCGGTCATCGTCGCCTCCTTGTTGGAATCCTCTACCTGGTTCTCGGCAGCCTCGGCGGCCTCGGCCTCGTTGGCCTCGGTATCGTCGACGGCCTCTACGGGAATCTTCACGTCCTTCTCCTCAGAGTCAACGGGGGCGGCGCCAGCGGCGGCCGCCTCCGTGCGAGCTTTACGGGCGGACATGATTACTTGTCCTCGTCGTCCACAACCTCGTAGTCGGCGTCGACAACGTCATCGTCGGCAGGCTGGGCACCGGCGGCGCCGTCGGTCTGCTGCTGAGCGTCGGCGTAGACAACCTGAGCCAGCTCGTAGGCTACGGACTGCAGGGATTCGCCAGCGGCCTTGATGGCCTCGACGTCAGAGCCCTCGAGCGCCTTCTTGGCGTCGGCGATAGCGGCCTCGGCCTTGGACTTCACATCGGCGGAAACCTTGTCGCCCAGCTCGTTGAGGGTCTGCTCGGTGGAGTAGCACAGGCTGTCGGTCTGGTTGCGGACCTCGACCTCTTCCTTCTGCTTCTTGTCCTCCTCGGCATGAGCCTCGGCGTCCTTGACCATGCGATCGACTTCGTCGTCGGAAAGCGCGGTGGAGCCGGAAATGGTGATCTGCTGCTCCTTGCCGGTGCCCTTGTCCTTAGCAGAGACCTTGACGATGCCGTTGGCGTCGATGTCGAAGGTGACCTCGATCTGCGGCACACCGCGGCGGGCAGCCGGGATACCGGTCAGCTGGAACTTACCGAGCGACTTGTTATCGCGGGCAAGCTCGCGCTCGCCCTGGAGCACGTTGATCTCGACGCTGGTCTGGTTGTCGGCAGCGGTAGAGTAGACCTCGGTCTTGGAGGTCGGGATCGTGGTGTTGCGGTCGATCATCTTGGTCATGATGCCGCCCATGGTCTCGACGCCCAGCGACAGCGGGGTAACGTCGAGCAGCAGGATGCCCTCGACGTCGCCGGTGAGCACGCCGCCCTGGACGGCAGCGCCGTCGGCAACGACCTCGTCGGGGTTCACGGACATGTTGGGCTGCTTGCCGGTCATGGTCTTGACCAGATCCTGGACGGCGGGCATACGGGTGGAGCCGCCGACGAGGATGACCTCGGTCAGATCGGAGAGCTTAAGCTTGGCGTCGCGCAGGGCGTTGGTGACAGGCTGCTTGCAGCGCTCGAGCAGGTCGCGGGTGATCTTCTCGAACTCGGCGCGGGTCAGCGTGTAGTTGAGGTGCAGCGGGCCAGACTGGTTCATGGTGATGAACGGCAGGTTGATGGTGGACTGCTGGGCTGCGGAGAGCTCCTTCTTGGCGTTCTCGGCGGCCTCCTTCAGACGCTGCAGGGCCATGGGGTCCTGACGCAGGTCGACACCGTTCTCCTGCTGGAACTTATCGGCCATCCAGTCGATGACGCGCTGATCCCAGTCGTCGCCGCCCAGGTGGTTGTCGCCCGAGGTGGACAGAACCTCAAACACGCCGTCAGCGAGGTCGAGGATGGAGACGTCGAAGGTGCCGCCGCCCAGGTCGAAGACCAGAATGCGCTGGTCGGTGCCCTGCTTGTCCAGGCCATAGGCCAGAGCAGCAGCGGTCGGCTCGTTGACGATACGCTTGACGTTGAGGCCGGCGATCTTACCGGCGTCCTTGGTGGCCTGACGCTGGGCGTCGTTGAAGTAGGCCGGGACGGTGATGACGGCGTCGGTGACGGTCTCGCCCAGATACTTCTCGGCGTCGGCCTTCATCTTTGCGAGCGTCATGGCGCTCACCTGCTCGGCGGTGTAATCCTTGCCCTCGATATCGACGACGGCACGGCCACCCTGGCCCTCCTTGACCTCATACGGCACGGTCTTGATCTCGGAGGTGCACTCGGAGTACTTGCGGCCCATGAAGCGCTTGATGGAGAACACGGTGTTCTTGGGGTTGGTGACCGCCTGGTTCTTAGCGGCCTTACCCACGACGCGGTCGCCGTCAGCACGGAAGCCCACGACAGACGGGGTGGTGCGGTCGCCCTCGGCGTTCACGATAATGGTCGGAGAACCGCCCTCGAGGACGGCCATTGCGGAGTTAGTAGTACCAAGGTCGATACCAAGAATCTTACTCATTAGAAATTCCCTCTCTCTTTTGCGTTCGCGCCGCCTCGACGATCTGTCGCGCGGCGCTTCGGCTTGTCTTTCAGGATGTAGTGTATCCCCTTATGGGCCGGAATATACAAAATCTAAGTCAATTCATATAAGATTTCTTATCTCTGAGAGTTTAGGTTCTCAAATACGCAGGTAGATACGCTGTTTGAGTTCTCGGCAGATCTATTGAAATCTATGTAGAGTTGACTGAGGTGCGAGCCTGAAACTGTGTCCCGTTTTGGACGTGGATTACGGGATGCCCTTTCCGCAAGCACGCTCAATCGCCCTATATTTCAAGTCACCTATAGCTAACATTTGCGCAGCTCAACGGCCTCACCTGCATGTTTTTTAGTAAGCCGCGGCATACTCGGCGAACGGTATGAAGATGCCGGTCAGAGGGTATTGCAAACGGTCGCTCCCGTGGTATGTTTTTGCCCGAATCAAACCGGCGCGCATCGCCTGTAGCGTCGGTCAACAGAGAGGAAACTACCATGGCTCATCCCGTAATTGATGCCGACGAGTGCATCGCTTGTGGCGTTTGCGTCGACTCCTGCCCCGCTGGCGTTCTGGAGCTCCAGGACGTCGCTACCGTCGCTGACGAGGATTCCTGCGTCGCCTGTGGCGCTTGCCAGGACGCTTGCCCCGCCGGCGCGATCACCGAGATCGTCGAGGAGTAACAACTCCCCCACTTGCACACTCACAAGTACACCGTGCACAAAAAAGGAGGCCTCCGCATCGCCGCGGAGGCCTCCTTTTGCATTCGTCGTTACTAGGACAGGTCATCTTCGTAGGGCATTAGGTCTGCCAGATAGCCCTTCTCCTTGAGCATGGCCTCGATCTCGTCGAGGGTTTGCTCGTCTTCTGCCGCAATGCGATGGAAGTGGTAGCCGCTCGTCACCGTTAGTAGTGGAAAGCTCTTGCCGCTCTCGATATCGTGCAGGTAGCGCTCAACATCGCGACGATTGCGAATGTCCAAGTCGGCCGTGATCTTACCGTACACGCGGTGATTGACGATCACGTTGAGCACGGCGCCACCGGCGTCGACGATACTCGTGAGCTCATCGCCTGCCTGCTCCACGCTGTGGCGAACCTTGACCAAGCGCGTGGGCACGGCGGGGCTGCTGGGGGCCTCCTGTAGTACATAGCCGCGATTGGTGGCGACGATATCGTGCCCGTCAGCGCGCAGCAGGGCGATGTCCTGCACCACGACCTGACGGCTCACGCCCACCTCGCGGGCAAGCGCACTGCCCGAGACAGGATCTTTGGCCCCCTCGAGCACGGCCATGATGGCACGGCGACGCTCGCGGGCGTCCATTATTTACCGTCCAGCAGACGCAGGTGCTTGAGCGAGAGGTCGAGAATCGGCGCAGAGTGCGTCAACGCCCCCGAACTGATAAAGTCAACACCCAGGTCGGCCAGGGCACGAATGTTGTCGGCGTCTACGTTGCCCGAGCACTCGGTCTTAGCACGACCGGCGATAAGCTCAATCGCTGCAGCCATGTCGTCGTGGGTCATGTTGTCGAGCATGATGATATCGGCACCGGCCTCCACGGCCTCGCGTACCATGTCCAGGTTCTCGCACTCAATCTCGACCGTCGTGGTAAACGATGCGTGGGCGCGTGCCATCTCAATCGCACGCGTCACACCACCGGCGGCGTCAATATGGTTGTCCTTGAGCATGACGGCCGTCGACAGGTTGTAGCGATGGTTGCTGCCACCGCCGATCTCGACTGCTGCCTTCTCGAAGACGCGCATGCCCGGCGTGGTCTTGCGCGTGTCGACAAGCACGGTCTTGGTGCCCTCGAGCGCGGCCGCCATCCGATGCGTGTAAGTAGCGATGCCGCTCATGCGCTGCAGGTAGTTGAGCGCCACGCGCTCGCCCGAAAGCAATACGCGCGCATCGCCGCGCACCTGGCCCACGTGGTCACCGGCGTGCACCTCGTCGCCGTCCGCGACATCGAACAACACGGAGCTCTGCGGATCCAGCAGCTCAAAAGTGCGAGCGAACACATCCAAGCCGGCGATGATGCCATCGGCCTTGGCGATGAGCTCAACGGTAGCGGGGCGCGCCGTAGGGCACACGCTCGCCGTACTCACGTCCTCAAACGTGATGTCCTCGCGCAGAGCCTGCAAAATCAGATCATCGACGACGAGCTTCATGGTAATGGGATTCATGGTCTACTCCTCCACGGCCTGCGTGCCGGCCGCACGGGCCAAATCATCGATTGCAAGGGTCTCGGCGCCCAGGGCGCGATGACGCCCGTCAAGCGCGGGCTCGCCCGCCTGCTCCACGGCGAGCGACTCGCCGGTGCGCATGCACCAGGCGGCACGGCGGCCCCAAACCAGGGACTCGAGCAGGCTGTTGGAAGCCAGGCGATTCTTGCCGTGAACGCCGTTGCAGGCCGTCTCGCCCGCGGCGTAGAGCTCGGGCATCGAGGTGCGGCCGTCCTTATCGACCCATACGCCACCCATAAAGTAGTGCTGCGTGGGCGTAACGGGGATGGGCTCGTCCAAGATGTCGCGGCCGTCCTCCAGGCAGCGCGCGCGAATGTTGGCAAAGTGCCCGGTCACCACATCGCGCTCGACGGGGGCAAAACTCAGCCACTCGTGCTCGGTACCGTCCTGCTTCATCTGCTCGCGAATAGCGGCAGCGACCACATCGCGCGGCTGAAGCTCGTCGGTAAAGCGCTCGCCGGCGGCGTTGAGCAAAATCGCGCCCTCGCCGCGGCAGCTCTCGCTGATCAGGAAGGTGCGACCCGGCTGCGGCGAGAACAGCCCCGTGGGGTGAATCTGCACGTAGTCCAGGTGCTCCATCTTAATGCCATGCTCCTGAGCGATGTAGCATGCATCGCCCGTGAGCTGCGGGTAGTTAGTCGAATGGTCGTACACGCCGCCGATACCGCCTGTCGCCCACAGCGTGCGGCGGGCATGAATCTTAAACGGCTCGCCGGCATGCACGCCCTCGGCGGCATTTGCCAGCTCGTCGGCGGGACGAACCGAGTTGTCCTCGTCCACGGAAACGGCGACGACACCAGTGCACACCGTGGCCCCATCGCGCTCTGCCGTCAGGATGTCGGTCATGGCAACGTGTTCGAGAATCTGCACGTTATCCAGCTTGCGGACGGCCTGAAGCAGCTTGGTCGTAATCTCCTTGCCCGTAATGTCGGCATGGAAGGCAATGCGCGGACGGCTGTGCGCGCCCTCGCGGGTAAAGTCGAGGCCGCCATCGGCCTTGCGCTCAAAATCCACGCCCATCGCTAGCAGGTCGTTGATGACCGAGCGGCTCGAGCGGATCATGATGTCGACGCTCTCGCGGCGGTTCTCGTAATGGCCGGCGTGCATGGTGTCCTCAAAGAAGGCATCGTAGTCCGAGCCCTCGGGCAGCACGCAGATGCCGCCCTGCGCGAGCATCGAATCGCACTCGTCGACCGCGCCCTTGGAGAGCATGATCACGCGCGTGCTCGTCGGCAGGTTGAGCGCCGCGTACAGGCCCGCTACGCCGCAGCCGGCAATGACGACGTCGCACTCCATATCGGGGTATTGCTTGGTTTCCACAGGAATCCTCTCCCTTGAATGTGACATAAGAAACCGTCCCTCATGCCACATTGTTCTAGCGTGCTGCGTACTCGAGCATGCGGTCGAGCGTAAGTTTGGCCTGGTCGGCAGCCTCGTCCGACACGCCGATCTGCACCTCGCCCTCACCCGTCTCCAGGCAGCGCACGAGCTTTTCGAGCGTGATGAGATCCATGTTGACGCAGGTGGGCTGCACCGCGGGGAAGTAGAACTTTTTGCCGGTGCCCTGGCAGCGGCGCTCGAGCTCGTAGAGCACACCGCGGACCGTCACGATAATGAACTCGCTCGCGTCGGACTCCTCGGCATACTTGATGATGCCGGCGGTGGAGCCGATGTAGTCGGCCTCAGCCAGGACGTCAGCCTTGCACTCAGGATGCGCCAGCACGAGCGCGTCGGGGTGGGCCTCCGTCGCGTCAACGATCTGCTCGACGGTGATGATGTGATGGCGCGGGCAGTAGCCGTTGTTGAGGATGACGTGCTTTTGGGGCACCTGCTCGGCTACGAAGCGGCCCAGGTTCTGGTCGGGAATGAACAAGATGTGCTGCTGCGGCAGCTCGGAGACGATCTTGACGGCGTTTGAGCTGGTAACGCACACGTCACTCCAGCTCTTGATCTCGACCGTGGAGTTGACGTAGCAGACCACGGCCAGGTCGTCGCCGTACTCGGCGCGCGCCGCATCGACCGTCTCGCGCTTGACCATGTGCGCCATGGGACAGTCCGCGCCCGGCTCGGGCAGCAGCACGGTCTTGGTGGGATTGAGCAGCTTGGCGCTCTCGCCCATAAACTCCACGCCGCACAGCACGATGGTCTGCTGCGGCAGGCTCTTGGCAAGCTTTGCCAGGTAGAAGCTGTCGCCGACGTAATCGGCCACAGCCTGAACCTCGGGCGCCACGTAATAGTGCGCCAGGATCACCGCGTCGCGTTGGGTTTTAAGTTGCTGAATGGCCTCGACGAGCTCTGCGGGCACCAGTGCCGCGCGCTCCGTTGCCGTCGTTGCCGATGCTAGGCCGGCCGCGATATCGCGTGCAAGCTCCGACGCATCCATGTTCGCGCTCTGTGCCATCAAGGCCCCTCTCTTTTGGCGAATCTTGGGGCTTTAGTATGACACCTAGGTTTACAGCTGACAAGACAGCTGTAAACCTAGGTGTAAAGTTGAAATAAAGATTCAATCATGCGGCAGGTCCATTTTCGAACTGGCAAGCTGAGGATAGCCGAGCTCTCGATAGCGCAGGAGGCATCTTTCGCCACCGCAATACCGCTCGGCGCGAGTTGCGCACCGTGAGGCACGAACGGGCGCTCCCCCGCGAGTGGTCCGCGCCCAATGTGGCAAAATCGAACTACTAAGGGGGCTCAGAATGCTCAAGATTATTGCCTGCGACGATGACGCCGCTTTTCTAGATAGACTGCACCGGATGATCGACCGTTGGTCGATCGAGACGGGCACGGCGGTCGATGTTGCGCTCGTCACGCGCGGCGAGGACCTGCTGGCGCGCCATGCCGCGTCGCGCGCCGACATCATCCTGCTCGACATGATCATGCCGCTCGTCAACGGCATGGACACCGCACGCGAATTGCGCCAGGCCGACACCGCCGTGCGCCTGGTGTTCCTCACCTCGTCGCCCGAGTTTGCACTGGAGTCCTACGAGGTCCGCGCCTTCGACTATCTGCTCAAGCCCGTGACTTACGAACGCCTGGCGCAGTTACTCGACGAACTTTCGAGCATGCGCCCGGCGGCAACCGACGAGCTCGTGATCAAAACGTCCTTTGGCTACCACGCCCTGCGCCTGTCCGACATCGAATATGCCGAGGCGCGCAACAAGCACGTGGTCTTCCATCTGCGCGACGGACGCGATATCGAGGCACTCGAATCGTTCCGCAGCGTCGAGGACCGTTTGGCGCAAAATGCCACCTTCTTTAAATGCCACCGTAGCTACCAGGTCAACTTGCGCAACATCGACCACTTCGATCGCACAGACATCGTCATGCGCTCGGGCGCGTGCATTCCGCTGTCGCGCAGCAGCAAGCAGGGGTTCCAAGACGCCTACTTTGCGGTGCGCTTTGAGGGCGGGAGGCGCTGATGATCTCCTCGGTCGAAATGGTCCTTTGGGCAATCCACCACGCCACGACGCTGCTCTTTGGCGTCTTTGCCTCGGCGGCGCTGTGCGGTATCGAAATCAATCGACGCCATGCACTCGAGTTGGTGGGGGTCGGAGCCGCAACCGGCGCTGCCTTTTCGATCGCCAATGTCGTTGGCGGAGAGCTTTTTGCCCGTCAGGTCTATCCGCTCGTCGTGCACTTGCCGCTTACCGTCTACCTATGCGCGCGCTACCACTTGAGTCCGCTACTCGCGACGTTGGGCGTCACCAGCGCCTATCTGAGCTGCCAGTTCAGCAATTGGATGGGCATCGCCGCATTTGCCGCAACCGATTCTCAGATCGCGTACTATCTGGCACGCATCGCTACCACGCTCGGCGTCTTTGCCGTCCTGCTGCATTGGGCCGGCGACATTGGACCCCGCCTGGCGATTAAAAGCCCCACCGAGCTGGGCATCCTTTTAATCCTGCCGCTCGTCTATTACATCTTTGACTACGCCACCAACGTCTACACCACGCTGTTCCACTCGGGCTCGGTGGTAACCGTTGAGTTTTTGGCGTTCACCCTCTGCGCCTTCTACCTTATGTTTCTTGCCGTCTACCTTCGCGAATACGAGGCAAAGGAAATCGCCGAGCGCGAGCGCTGGATGCTCGCGACCCGCGACAGCGCGGCCATCAAAGAGCTCGAAGCCTGGCGCCAGTCCGGACGCGAGCTCTCGGTTCTCCGTCACGACATGCGCCACTACCTGCGCGGTCTAGCGGCGCTGATCGAAGAGGGTCACACCGATGAGGCACTCGAGCGCATCGACGCGCTCTGCGAGACCAACGACCGCACCGCCGTGCGCCGCTACTGCGCCAACGAAACGGTCAACATTGCGCTCTCGTCGCTTTCCGCGGACATCAACGCGCACGGCATCACCGCCGACCTGCACGCCGCCGTGCCCGAAACCGTCCACGTGGGCGATGTCGATCTATTCAGTGTGGTATCGAACGCCCTGGACAATGCCATCGCCGCGGCGAGCGCCGCCCCCGAAGGCAAGCGGTTTGTCGACCTTGACCTGCGACTTGAGGACGGCCAGCTGTTGCTGTTAGTTTCCAACACGTTTGACCGCGCGCCGCGCATGGTCGACGGCATGCCCGTGACCCGGCATGCGGGCCACGGCTTTGGAACCAAGAGCATCAAACTTGCCGTGGAGCGCATGAACGGCAACTGCCAGTTCCGCATTAACGGCGATCGGTTTGAGCTGCGCGCTGTGATGTAGAAGTACGGCGCCGATCTCGCGGCGCGCCTCGCCCGCCAGGCAATCGCTCGCCGGTGCCGATCCGCTACAGTGGAGCGACCGCCGGGGTCAGCTGCTTGATGTAGGCCCACATACGCTGCTTGGCCGCTTTGTCGGTCAGCGCCGCCTCAAAGCCATCGAGCGCGAGCACGCGGCGGCCCTGCACATGGGCGACCAGGCCGGGCTTGAGCATGGCGGTGTCGAAGTCATCAATCGCCACGAGCATATCGGCGTAGGTTTCGCGCATGACATCGGCCGCACTGTTGTCGAGCAGCAGCACCGCCTCGGGGTCCAGAGCCTCCAGCGCCTCGCGGAACAGGTCGCACGGCAGAGTCTCGCCCACCGCGACCGCTCCGTCACCCGCGCCGGCGACGCTTGCCAGCACGCAAAAGTCCTCGGGGGCATATCCGATGGCGCCGAGCGCCTTGCGCAACGCGACGCCATCCGCGCCGGCAGCCAGCTCGCCGCCCGAGCACTCGGCTTCATCCAAATCGCCTTTGACCAGCACAATCGGCGAGCACGCGTTGCCCGCGATACGCACACCGCGACCTGCAAGCGACGCGAGCTCCTGCTCGGTCGCCTGAGCGATGGCTTCTTTTTTCTGGCTTTGTGACGTGGGCATGCGCTCTCCAATCGTTTGCGTGCCCACCATTATATAAAAGAGCCGCCCGCGAGTGGTTGCTTTGCGGGCCGCTGGGTATAAGCACGGTCGTACTGAGTTTTACGCGGCCGAGCCGCGTCGTATTATGGAGGTCACCATGGCTGACATTAAGCAGATTACCCCCGAGAACTTCGATTCCATCGTTAACGACAGCCTGCCCGTACTGGTTGATTTTTGGGCCCCGTGGTGCGGCCCCTGCCGCTCGCTCTCGCCCATCGTAGACGAGGTTGCCGACGAGCTGGCCGGCAAGTTGGCTGTGGCCAAGTGCAACGTCGACGACAACCAGGACCTGGCCATGAAGTTTGGCGTCATGAGCATCCCCACGCTGATCGTCTTTAAGAACGGCGAGGAGGTCGACCGCTCGGTCGGCGCCTTGCCCAAGGCAAGACTTCAGGCACTGCTGGAGAAACATCTGTAATACGCTTGTTACCCATCTGCCGTCCATGAGCGGTTTCGCACCGCTCGCCGGAGTGCCAAACGCAAGGTATGCGACCACGGATAGTATGGTAGATACAAACAGCCCCCAGTGAACGGGTGCGGGTCAGACGGACTCGCACCCGTTTTCTTATGCGGCGGCGCTCAAGGCGGGCGTAGTAGAATCTGAACCACCATATCGCCCCGTACAAAAGGAGACTCCCCATGCATGACGTCGGAATGAACATGAGCCAGCTTGCCATGAGCGTCAAGCAGGTCGACGACACCATTGAGCTCGCTCACGAGTGGAGCCATCAGCTGCTGCATGCGACCGAGAACTTTGACATGGAGCGCATTGGCGCCAAGCTCGAGGCCGCCATGGCGGCACTCCACGAGGCGCACGATGCGCTCGAGGGCTACGAGGAGGCCATCGAGGCCGACCACAACTCCGTCGGCTCTGTGAAACTGGTGTAACGTGGCCGAGCACGAGCACGCGCACAATCACGGTGCGGACGACGATGCAAGCTGCCGCTACAGCGGCTCCAGCTCCGAGCTGGTCCGCTTTTCGGTCACCGCGCCCGACGACCTGCTGCGCCGCTTTGACGAGCAGATCGCGCGCCGCGGTGACGTGGCTAACCGATCCGAGGCCGTACGCGATCTGATTCGCGCCTCGATCGCCAAGGAGCAGATGCGCACGCCCGACGAGCATGTTATCGGGTCGCTCACCATGATCTACGACCACCATACCGGCGACCTGACGCGCCGTCTGGACGAAGTGCAGCACGACTACACCGACGAGATCGTATCGACCATGCACGTGCATCTGGATCACCACAACTGCTTAGAGATTCTGGCGCTCAAGGGTCGCGGCGAGCGCGTCTACGAACTAGCCGACCGCCTGCTGGGCCTGCGCGGCGTTAAGCACGGTGAGCTCACGTGCGCCGCCACCAAGCAGAGCCTGGGGCTGTAGCGCACCTGTCCCTATTTGGTCGGTTTTGATGAGGGGTGTCGCATGCGACATGTGCATATTCATGTGACGGGCATTGTGCAGGGCGTTGGCATGCGGCCGTTTGTGTATCGCGAGGCCATGGCGCATGGCATTTGCGGATGGGTGCTCAACGCGGGCGACGGCGTGCATATCGAGGCGCACGCCCGTGCCGAGGCGGTTGACGGATTTGTCGCTGCTCTTTCTGAGCATGCGCCCGCGGCGGCTCGCGTTGAGCGAGTCGATATTGCGGATTTGAAGCCTAGCGGCTGGAGCGCTGCCGATGAGCAGGGCTTTCGTATTGTGGCATCGCAGGACCAGACCGCGCACACGACGCTCGTCTCGCCCGATATCGCCACCTGCGATGATTGTCTGCGCGAGTTGTTCGACCCCGCCGATCGGCGCTATCACTACCCTTTTATCAACTGTACCAACTGCGGACCGCGCTTTACCATCATCCGGTCGCTGCCTTATGACCGAGCGGCCACGTCGATGAATTGTTTTCCCATGTGTCCTGAGTGTGCCGCGGAGTATGCCGACCCACTCGACCGGCGTTTTCACGCGCAGCCCGATGCCTGCTTTGATTGCGGGCCGCATATCACGTGGCGCGAAGCGAGCGTGGGCGGTGAGCCGGGCGAAGCCGCCGCGTTGCCGGCCGTCGGCACCACACGCGAAGCCAGCGACGCTATCATCGAGCGCTGCATTGAGCTGCTGGCCGGCGGTGGCATCGTCGCCATCAAGGGCCTGGGCGGATTTCACTTGGCATGTGACGCCTCCAACGAGCAGGCGGTAGCCGAGCTTCGTCGTCGCAAACGCCGCAGCAACAAGCCGCTTGCCGTTATGGTGCGCGACCTTGCCGACGTTGAACGCCTGTGCCATGTCAACGACGTTGAGCGCGGCTTGCTGGCCGGCAGCATTCGCCCCATTGTGCTGCTGCGCCGACGTGCTGTTTGCGAGAGCGGCGGCTCCCCCGACGCCCTCGCGCTCGCGCCGTCCGTCGCGCACGACCTTCCCGAGCTCGGCGTTATGCTCCCCTACACCCCGCTTCAGCATCTGTTGCTTGCCGCAGCAGAAGCCCGCGGTGTGCACGCACTCGTCATGACCAGCGGAAACCTGAGCGAAGAGCCCATCGAGACCGATGACGACCTTGCCTGGGAGCGCCTCGTTGCCGCCGGCATTGCTGATGCGCTACTCGGCAACGACCGCGCGATCCTCTCGCGCTACGACGACTCCGTGGTGCGCGTGGTCAACGGCGCCATTATGCCCGTGCGCCGTGCCCGCGGATATGCACCCCAGCCGCTGCCGTTGCCGGCGCTCGACGGCGCTCCGTCCTGCGTGCTCGCCTGCGGGCCACAACAAAAGGCCACGATTGCGCTCACGCGCGAAGGGACGAACGGCGAGGCAACCTGTTTTGTGTCGCAGCATATCGGCGATGTTGAAAACGGCGGGACCTTCGATGCCTGGAACGCCGCGCGCACGCGCTTGGAAGATCTCTTTGACTTGGCGCCCGCCGCCTTGGCCTGCGATTTACACCCCAGCTATCTATCGGACCAGTGGGCGCGCGAGCAGGCGCGAAAATGCAATCTGCCGCTCGTCGAAGTGCAGCACCATCATGCGCATATCGCGAGCGTAATGGCCGAGGCCATCGCCGCGGGCCAGCTTACAACCGACACGCGTGTCCTTGGCATCGCCTTCGACGGCACCGGCGCCGGCACCGATGGGACCATTTGGGGCGGCGAGTTTCTTGTTGCCAGCCTTGACGGCTTTGAGCGCACCGCGCATTTGCTCACCTGGGCGCTCCCCGGCGGGGCGGCCTCCGTACGCGACGCTCGACGCAACGCCTTTGCCCTGCTCAGCGAACTCGGCCTACTCGAGCACCCAGGCGCCGCTCAGCTTTTGGACAGCCTCGACGAGCAAACGCGTAGCGTGACAGCCACCATGATCGAGCGCGGCATCAACAGCCCGCGTACCAGCAGCATGGGACGTCTCTTTGATGCCGCGGCAGCAATTCTGGGCATCTGCGACAAGGCAACCTACGAGGGCGAACCCGCCATAGAACTCGAAGCCGCCGCCTGGCGCGCGTTCAGCAGTGAAAGTGCCTGCCCCACCGGCAATATGGTCAGCTTTTCCGTAACCGAATCATCCCGTCCGGACGACTGCCATGTTCTGAACTCCAGACCGCTTTTTGAGGCGCTTTTGGAGGGAATCAGGACCGGCGTGCCCGCCGGCAAGCTCGCGCTCGACTTCCACGTCACCATCGCGCGCTCCTCGGCACGAATCGCACGCGAAATCTGCGCCCGTGAAGGCCTCGACACCGTCGCGCTCTCGGGCGGCGTGTTCATGAACCGACTTTTGCTTCAGCTCCTCACCCGCGAGCTCAAAAGCATGGGTCTCACTGTCTTGATTCCCCGCTCCGTGCCCGTCAACGACGGCTGTATCGCCTACGGTCAGGCCGTCATCGCTCGCGCTCGCCTCGCGCAGACAGCATCGCGATAGGCTGTTTTGCCAGCCTGCGCGCCGCCGTCTCACAGGTGTAACGCGTTTGCTCGTGACTCCTGCGAGCGCTACCATCAACTGATGGGTAATTAGGCGCCTATCCAGCGCAAAACGTATAAAAGGGGAACATTATGTGCCTTGCCGTTCCCGGTAAAGTGGTCAAACGCGACGACGACCTTAAGGCGACCGTCGACATGATGGGCATCGAGCGCCCCGTTTCGCTGCGCCTCGTGCCGACGGCACAGGTAGGCGACTATATTCTCGTGCACGCCGGCTTTGGCATTCAGATTGTCGACGAGCAGGAGGCGCAGGAGACGCTCGACCTGGTCAACACCATGACCGAACTGGTCGAAGAAGACCAGCTGGCCACCAACCCGGCCGAGGCTTACTAGTGGCGGCCGGACAGCCGGCTCGCTCCGGTATCGACTTCTCGGCATTCCGCGATCCCAAGCTGGCTCGCGAGCTCATCGAGCGCATCCGTGAACTCGTCGGCGACCGCACCATCAACCTTATGGAAGTCTGCGGCACGCACACCGTGAGCATCGGTCGCTATGGCTTTCGCTCCATTATGCCTGCCGGGCTCAAACTGCTGAGCGGTCCGGGTTGCCCCGTCTGTGTTACCGCCAACCGCGATATCGACCATGCAATCGCGCTCGCCAAGATGGACGGCGCCATCATCACCACCTTTGGCGACATGATGCGCGTGCCCGGGTCGTCTACCTCGCTCGCCGCGCAAAAGGCGGCGGGGCGCGATATTCGCATTGTGTACTCCCCGCTCGATGCACTCGATATCGCCGAACACAACCCCGATCGCCCGGTCATCTTTATGGGCGTCGGCTTTGAGACCACGACGCCCACCATCGCCGCCGCCATTTTGGAGGCCGATGCACGCGGACTCCAGAACTTCTCGGTCTATTGCGCCCACAAGACCACGCCGCCGGCGCTGCGCGCCATCGCCAACGATCCCGAGACCACTATCGACGGCTTTATCCTTCCGGGACACGTCGCCACCATCACGGGCTTAGCCCCCTTTGACTTTTTGGTCGATGAGTTCGAGACCCCAGGCGTAGTCACCGGATTTGAGCCGGTCGATATTCTGCAGGGCATCTGCATGCTGGTCCAGATGGTTGTTGAGGGGCAGCCCGCAATCGACAACGCCTACCGCCGTGGCGTCAACGCAGACGGCAACCCCGTGGCGCGCCAGCTGGTCGAGCAGGTGTTTGAGCCATGCGACACCACGTGGCGCGGGCTGGGGCCGATTGCCAACTCGGGCCTTTCCATCCGCCCCGAGTTCTCGCGCTTTGATGCCCGCACTCGCTTTGACGTGCCCGTTGAGACGACGGTCGAGCCGCGTGGGTGCCGCTGCGGCGACGTGCTGCGCGGGGCCATTACGCCGAGCGACTGCCCTCCGTTCGGCCGCGCTTGTACACCCGAGCATCCCATCGGCCCCTGCATGGTGAGTTCCGAGGGCAGCTGTGCAGCATATTTCCGCTACCGAGGCTAATGGGTTCCGCCGCTCTAACGAACGGCGGGCCGGTCGACGCTGCGCGCCATTCAGGCGAGCGATTTGCCTTTCAATCGTCGGCTGCGGGCAAAAGCCCAGCAGCCTCCTCTTTCAAGGCAACTCACTTCGCCTGAATGGCGCTCGCTGACTTTTACTTAACATCGATTCTGCCACACTCAGCTATTGCCGACCCCCCACGATTGGAGTTTTCGATATGTCCCGTACTGCCACCGATAGCACTGTCCTGTTGGGCCACGGCTCTGGCGGCCAGATGATGAAACGCATCATCGATGAGGTCTTTTTGGATGCCTTTGGGTCGCCCGAACTGCTCGAGGGCAACGATGCCGGCGTCGCTGCGCTGCCCGCGAGCGGGCGCATCGCCATGTCGACCGACAGCTTTGTAGTCTCGCCGCAGTTCTTCCCCGGCGGCAATATCGGCCGACTCGCCGTGTGCGGAACCGTCAACGACGTCGCGACCTCGGGCGCTAACGTGCGCTACCTCTCATGCGGCTTTATCCTCGAAGAGGGCTATCCCATGGACAAGCTGCGCCAGATTGTGCAGACCATGGCCGAAACGGCACATGAGGCAGGCGTGAAGATTATCACCGGCGACACCAAGGTGGTCGAGCGTGGCGGTGCCGACGGCGTCTACATCAATACCGCTGGCGTAGGCGAGGTGCCCGCAGGCGTGACGCTCAGCGGTGCCAACTGCCGGCCCGGCGACGTCATCCTGGTGTCGGGCACACTCGGCGACCACGGCATCGCCATCATGAGCCAACGCGAGGGCTTGGCGTTTTCGAGCGCCATCGAAAGCGATGCCGCGCCGCTCAACCACCTGATTGCCGATGTGCTTGCCGCAGCACCCGACACACGCTGCTTCCGCGACCCCACGCGCGGTGGCCTGGCCTCGACGCTTAACGAGTTTGCCCAGGCCAGCGGTGTTGCCATGGAGATCGACGAGGATGCCGTGCCCGTGCGCCCCGACGTGCAGGCCGCCTGCGAGATGCTCGGCTACGACGTTCTGCAGGTGGCAAACGAGGGCAAGATGGTTGCCGTGGTGCCGGCCGAGCGGGCCGATGCCGTGCTGGCCGCCATGCGCGCCGCGCGCTACGGCGAGAATGCCGCCATTATCGGTCGCGTGCTGCCGCTTGCCGAGGACGCCCGCCCCGCCGTGCGCGTACGTACCGGTTGGGGCTCGACCCGCATCCTCGACATGCTCGTAGGAGAGCAGCTGCCGAGAATTTGCTAACGACAGAGATGGTCGGGCAGCGCGGCCCGATACACGGCAGTCAAAGTTGTTCAGATTTCAAACATGCCCGACACGCCAGCCCGTTATCATGGGTGCGTCCTATAACCCAAACGGCGGGAGCACCCATGGCAGCAGCTTTTTCCCATGTGATTTTTGATTTAGACGGCACCATCCTCAACACGCTCGAGGACCTGGCAGCCGCCGGCAACCATACCTGCGAGATGCACGGCTGGCCCACGTTTGCCGTAGACGAGTACCGCTACAAGGTGGGAAACGGCATGCTCAAGCTGGTCGAGCGCTTTATGCCCGCCGAGTATGCGGGCGACGGCCGTATGTTTGAGCAGACGCTTGCCGAGTTTAGGGCTTATTACGGCGAGCACAAGGAAGACCACACCGCACCGTACGCCGGTACGATCGAGATGCTCGACCGCCTGCGCACCGCGGGTGTGCAGCTTGCCGTGCTCACTAACAAGGACCACGTCTCGGCGGTTCCGCTTATCGAGAAATACTTTGGTTCCGAGCGCTTTGCGCTGGTGCAGGGCCGCGTCGATGCGTTTCCTCCCAAGCCCGAGGCACCTGTTACGCTGCACGTGATGAAAGAGCTAGGCGCCGACCCGGCAACCACACTCTATGTAGGCGATTCCAATGTCGATATCCTGACCGGTCACAACGCCGGCCTCAAGAGCGCGGGTGTCACCTGGGGCTTCCGCGGCCGCGCAGAGCTGGAAGCCGCTGGCGCCGACTACGTGGTGGACACCCAGGACGAGCTCGCGGCGCTAATCCTGGGCGAGTAGCGGGGCTGTCGCTCAACACGGCTGCATAGATTCTGTCGCGCGGAAAGCGCATCCCGTTTTGCCGCCTCAGAATGGGATGCGCTTTCCGGTTGAGCCTTGTCGGGAAACGGCATCCCGTTTCAGAGCAATATTCCGGGTCGCGCTTTCCGCAACCCACCCCATCCGGAAACCGCGACCCACTATTCGGCCAAATACCGGCTCGTATTTTCCCGAGCATTCGATGCAACGCTGGCGCAAGGAGTGTCCCCGACTGCCGGCAGAGACGATATGAGCAGGACATAAAAACATTGGGAGCCCCCGGCATGAAAGTCCGCGGATCAGGCCGACAATGGTGAGTGTCTAATCCAGCCGTGGCGGCCACGCCGCATTCATGGAAGGGGCTCCCATGCTCGATACTACCACCTTCGTCGGCCTCGACGTCCACGCCCGCTCGATAAAGGCCGTCTCCCTCGACGTCATGACCGGGGAGGTGCGCTGCGCGACCTTCGGCTACGACGCCGGGGCCGTCGCGGCGTGGGTCCGGTCCGTGGACCCCAGGGCCAGGTGCGTGTACGAGTCCGGGGTCACGGGGTTCGACCTGCAGAAGAGGCTCTCCGGCCTGGGGGTCGACTGCGTGGTCGGCGCCGTCTCGAAGATGATCAAGCCCAGCGCGGACAGGCGCAGGAAGAACGACCGCAACGACGCCGAGTTCCTCGCCCGCATGCTGTCGGTCGGCAACGTGGTCGAGGTGTGGGTCCCCGACGACGAGTGCGAGGCCGCCCGCGACCTGACCAGGGCGCTCGAGGACGCGAGGGACGACCTCTCGCGCTCGAAGCAGCGGCTCTCCAAGTTCCTGCTCAGGCACGGGCTCGTCTTCGACGAGAGAACGCCCACCGGCCGCAGTGGATTGGCAACACCTATTTGGACGATTCCGGGAGGGACAGCCCCGCTTCCCTGAACTCGACCGGCGACATGTAGCCCAGCGTCGAGTGGATCCTGAAGTTGTTGTACCAGTTCACGTAGTCCGAGAGCTTGGCCCGTAGCTCGCGCGTCGTGCCGAACGTCTCGCGGTGGACGAGCTCGGCCTTCAGTATCCTGTTGGTCGACTCGTCGACGGCGTTGTCGTAGGGGCAGCCCTTGGCCGACAGCGACCTCTCTATGCCGAAGGTCTCGAGCATCAGGTCGATCTCGGCGTTGTCGAACTCGCTGCCGCGGTCCGTGTGGAATACCTCGATGTCCGAGATGGGGAAGGAGACCGTCGCGAACGCCGACTTGACCAGCCGGGCGTCCTTCCTGGGCCCGGCGGAGTGACCGACGATCTCTCTGTTGTAGAGGTCGACGAGCAGGCAGACGTAGTTCCACGAGGCCCCGACGCGCACGTAGGTCAGGTCGCTGCATATATGGGTGCGCGGCGCCCTGCCGCCGAAGCCGCGCGCGACGACGTTGGGCACGTCGGCCTCGTTGACCGCCCCGGGGTGCACCTTGAACCTCTTCCTGCCGTATGCGCTGACCAGGCCGTTCTCCCTCATGATGCGGCAGACCCGGCGCCGGCTGACGGTGACGCCCGACCTCTCGAGCGACGCCTTTATCTTGCGCGAGCCGTACCGGCCCTTGCTGGCGGCGTGGGCCGCGACCACGGCCGGCGCGGCGGGGTCCGGCGCGTCGGGCCGGTCGGCCCGCGAGCGCATGGAGTAGTACGTCGACCTCGCGACGCCGAGGAGCCTGCACTGCGCTGGTATGGGGTAGCGGCCCTCGTTGGCCGCTATGGCCCTCACTTTCGAGCGTATATCAGCGCCGCTTGTTTTAAGACGTCGACCTCCATCCGGAGCCTGCGGTTCTCGCGCTCGAGCTCCAGGATCCGGTTCTGCTCGGGCGTGCGGTTGTCCGCGGCGCGCGGCGAGCCGGTCGCGTTTATCGACTTGATCCACCTCTCCACGGTGCTCTTGCCGAGGTCGTACTCGTCCATGATCTCGCGCTTGGGCTTTCCGGCGTTGTAGAGGTCGACTATCTGCCTCTTGAACTCGTCGGTGAAATGCCTCGGGTGCCTGGGGTCCCTCATATACGGCCCTCCCGTCTCTCGCGCCCCTCCCGGAACTGTCCACATCAGTGTAGCCAATCCACAGGAAGGGGAACTGGACCCGGGCGCACTGGTCCTGGATCGAGTCGATAAGGTTCGCGGAGGGGGCCGACAACGAGGTGCTGGCCTACTACGTCGAGGCGGTCAGGCGGGCGGCGGAGGAGAAGTCGAGGCTCGAGGGGCTCGTCGGGGCCGAGGCCCGCAAGCCCAGGTGGAGGAGGAGGGTCGACTCCCTGCGCTGCCTCAAGGGCGTCGACACCGCGACCGCCGCCGACTGTTAGCGCTACTGTAAAAACAACCATTTTGACCAACGCTCAACAACCAATCATGCCAACGCAATCCCGCCATTTGCGCCAACGCATTTTCACCATTTCCACCAACGCCGGGGCTTACGCTTCGATCGACGAGCGAACGATGCTTTCGGGAGGAGCGGGCCGTGGCGGAGAAGAACCTGATCGGAGAGTTGGACATGTACAGGGAAGCGGGCATAAAGCCCAACTTCAGCGACATAGCGAAGCGCTACGGCAAGGACAGGCACACCGTGGCGTCGTACTGGAGGGCCGAGGGCGGGCGGCCCCACGACGGGCGCGGCGACAGGGCGGGCTCGTTCGACGCGCACATCGAGGAGGTGGCCGCCAAGGCGCAGCTGCCGGGAGTCACCAAGAAGGGCATCCACGAGTGGCTGCTGCACAGGTATCCCGGCGAGGACCTGGCCGGCTACAACGCCTTCACCCAGTTCATGCGCAAGAACGGCATCGCCGTCGGGGCCTCCGGCGGCCCGGAGCCGCACCCGCGCTTCGAGACGCCGCCCGGACTGCAGCTGCAGTTCGACTGGAAGGAGTCCGTCAAGATGGCGAACCGCGACGGCGAGCTGTTCGAGTTCAACGTGTTCGCGGCGACGCTGGGCCATTCCCGCAGGCACATATTCATCCGGTCGAGGACCAGGACGACCGACGACCTGGTCAGGTGCATGTACGCCACGATCGCGAGGCTCGGCGGCGTGCCGCGCGAGTGGGTCACGGACAACATGTCCGCCCTGGTGACGGTCAAGGGCGGCAGGCGCCTCAAGGCCCAGCGCGCATACGAGTTCGCCAAGGCCGCCGGCTTCGAGCTGAAGCTGTGCCGCCCGCGCAGCCCCCAGACGAAGGGCAAGGTCGAGTCGTCGAACCGCTTCCTGTCGCGGCTCATGGCCTACCAGGGCGACTTCGACGGCTGGGACGACATCGACGAGATCGTCGCGCGGATCGAGGACGCCAGCAACTCCGAGCCCAACGAGACCACGGGGCTGCCGCCCTCCGCGCTGTTCATGGAGGAGAAGGACGCGCTGCTGCCCGTCGGCAACCTGCGCGCCCTCGAGGAGGCGATGGGCGACGTGGTGCGCGTGGCCAGGGTGCCGGCCACGATGCTGGTGAGCGCGCACGGCGAGCCCATGTCGGTGCCCAGGCGCTGCATCGGCAGGCCCGCCCGCATCGTCTGCATGCCCGGCGGCGCGATGGACTGCTACGTCGGCGGCGAGCTGGTGGCCACGCACGTGGCGGGCGGGCCGGCCTACGACCCGGCGCACTACGCCGAGGCCATGGCCGGCAAGCGGTGGTTCGGCGACGCCGCCGGCGACATCGAGGCGGCCGCCGCGGCCAACCTCGGCCTGCTCGACTCGATAGGGGGCTCGCTGTGAGCGCCGCCGTGCAGGCCAGCCCCCTCAACCGCCTGGCGGCCAACCTCGAGGAGCTGGGGCTCGAGGGCATGGCGTCGTCGGTGCCCGAGTACGTCAGGCTCGTCGCCGACGGGAGGAAGGGCCTGGTCGACGCCATGCTCGAGCTCACCGACGCCCAGATAGCCCTCAAGCGGCGCGCCGACGACGAGCGCCGCACGAGGATGGCCAACTTCCCCTACATAAAGACGCTGGCCGACTTCGACTGGGGCTTCCAGCCGAGCGTGCCGCGCGGGCTGGTCGAGCAGCTGGCCACGCTCGAGTTCATCGACCGCGGCGACAACGTCGTGCTCGTCGGCAGCCCGGGCGTCGGCAAGACCCACCTGTCGATAGCCATAGGCCACGAGGCGGTGATGGCCCGCAAGCAGGTGTACTTCGCCGACTGCTCGAGGCTGGTCGAGGACCTCAAGCACGCCTCGGCGAAGGAGGCGCTGGCGCGCAGGATGCGGTTCTACGAGCACTGCAGCCTGCTGATAATAGACGAGCTCGGCTACCTCGACATCGGCAAGGAGGGTGCCGACCTGCTGTTCCAGCTGGTCAACAGGCGCTACGCGCTCAAGCGGTCGACCGTCGTCACGACCAACGTGCCGGTGGGCAGGTGGGGCGACGTGTTCGGCAGCAACGTCACGGCCTCGGCGGTGGCCGACAGGCTTTGCCACCATTGCGCGATGATCAAGATAACGGGACGGTCGTACCGCCTGAAGGACGTATCCATCGGCGGCGAGGACGGGAAGGAGGAGGGCGCCTAGACGCCGAAAGCGGCGCATCCGCGTTGGCGAATCCGGCGCATCCGCGTTGGCGCGATTGGCGAAAATACGTTGGTGAAAATGGTGAAAAATATATTGACGCTAACACCACCTCGTGTTCGAGGCCGGCGAGTTCTCCAGGTTCAGGAACGCCCGCTCGTTCGCCGCGTGGGTCGGCCTGACGCCCTCCGAGCACTCCAGCGGGGAGAGCGACCGCAGGGGCGCGATCACCAAGGCCGGCAACAAGCACCTGAGAAAGACGCTGGTCGAGGCCGCGTGGCACTACCTGACGTGCTCCGGGCGGCCGAAGGACCTCGCCAAGGGCCAGGCCCCGGACCCGGCCGCCCGGAGGCATGCCGCCAAGGGCGTGCGGAGGCTGGTCGAGAGGCGGGAGGCGCTGCTCGCGCGCGGGGTGCACGGCAACAAGGCGAACGTGGCCACGGCGCGCGAGCTCGCCTGCTGGGTGTGGGCGGTCGGCCTCATGGCCGAGGAGGCATAGGGGGGCGGTCCCCCGAACATAAGCCAGTCACCCCGGAAGCGGTTCGATCCGAAGCCGTTGAGGCGAACCTCAGGTCCCTTTTCTGCGAGCGCCCAGGGCGCCACACGCGTGCACAGACTGTCGGTTCGACGTAGAAGCCTCAGCCGTAGCAACGGATTGCCCAGCGAGAGATCGCCACGGGCGGATATTAAACTGCAAAGACGAGCGTCGGTAAGACACGCCAAGGTCGCCGCGGACGGGTTGATATAGGGAGAGGGCCTGACCCCATATCGTTGGGGCCAGGCCCGATTTTGCCTCTTGACAATGTCCTGCTCATATTAAAAGGAACGTCCCCAAGTGCCGCCCCAATGACTACCATGACAACGCCGCAGGTAGAGGACGGACAGCGAGCGGGCACCAGAGCGAACAAATTGGCATGAAAAGAGGACGGCATAGACCTTCTGGTCATGCCGTCCTCTTTGAATGACAAGTTGTCGCTCTGGTGCCCGCGCAGCGTCGAGCAGTTGCGGCGTTTGGTAAAACGCCGCAACAAACTAGCTCAGCATTGCATCCATCATCTCGGAGTTGACGGAGTCATCGGCAGACCACTCGCCGTCGTCGTTGCAGGTGTACTTGAAGATAACCGTGGTCTTCCTGGGCTCGGTGGCCTTGGTCACATCGACCATAACCTGACCGGCCATCTTGTACAGCTCGTCATCGGAAGGAACCGTGTCAAGCGCAGCGACCTTCTCCTGATACTGAGTGGAGAAGTCCTCGACGATCTTGTTCATAGACTTGCAGGTGATAGAGACCTCGGCGGTCGCGACACCCTTGTCCTCGTCGACCGTCACGTCGCCGATCTTGTAGTCAAAGCCCTCGAGATAGGTCTTGGCGTACTCCTTGGGATCGATACCCAGCTGCTCGAACTCGTCGCCCGAAGCCTCCTCCAGACCAGAGAGGAAGTCGTCGCCACCGTTCTTGACCTCGTCAAACTGCGTCGTAAGATCCTCGGTGATGAGTTCCTCGACCGAAGGACCTCCACAGCCGGAAAGCACGACCACGCATGCAACCAAGACGGCCATGAGGGGCGCAAGCAGCAGCTTCTTTTTCATGTTGTTCCTCCCAATGAGCGGCACCGCGCTTCCCAGACGCGGCGCACGTTGTAAAAAGTAAGCCCATACTATCAACTTATTAACACCCTCGACGGCACGAAGGCGCGGTCGGTTCGTTTTAGCGTCCGAACGGTTTGCGAGCCCGCCCAACGTGCAATAAAACGCTTCCCCGCGGTGCAATAAAAAAGGTGGCCGGACAACCCGACCACCCTTGCACATCCTTATGATGCCGCAGTTTACTTGCGGACGACCTTAACGATGGCGTCACCGGCGGCGACAGCGGAGTCGGCCTCGACGGCGAGCTCGACATCGGCAAACTCGGCGGTGTTGGACACGGCCACGACGACGCAGTCCTTGTAGCCGGCGGCGGCGATCTTGGCGCGGTCGATCTTGAGCATGGGCTGGCCGGCCTTCACGACGTCGTCGGCCTTGACGAAGCCCTCGAAGCCATCGCCGTTCATGTTGACGGTATCGACGCCAACGTGCACCAGAACCTCGATGCCGCTATCGGACTGTAGGCCCACGGCGTGACCCATGGTGACGGTCACCTTGCCGTCGCAGGGAGCGTAGACCAGATCGTCCTCGGGCCACACGGCACAGCCCTTGCCCAGGACCTCGCCACCAAAGACGGGATCGGGCACGTCGGCCATCTTGATGACCTTGCCCTTGACGGGCGAGCACAGCACGTCGGCGCCGGCAGAAGCAGAGATGGAGGCCGGAGCAGCGGCAGCCGCGGGCTCAGCCTTCTTCTTGAACATGTCAAACAGACCCATACGATTTCTCCTCTTGATTAAGCGCAACGTTTTGCGCATGCCTATGGTGATTATAGTGCCAAATGGCCAAAATACTAAGGTGAGGGTTCGAATCGCAAGCCCTTCCAAGCCCTTCCCAAAACCTTTTCCCCAGTGGCGCTCATATTGTCGATTAATCCAGGCCCTCGGCACCGTTGGACTTGATGATCTTCTGGTAGGCGTAGAAGCTGTCCTTGCGGCGGCGCTCGTAGGTACCGGTGCCGTCGTCGTACTTATCGACGTGGATGAAGCCATAGCGCTTGCGCATCTCGCCGGTGCCGGCGGACACCAGGTCGATGGGACCCCACCAGGTGTAGGCGATCAGGTCGACGCCGTCGGCAATGGCCTCGCCCATGGCCTTGATGTGGCTCTGCAAGTAGGCGATGCGGTACGGGTCGTGGATGGAACCGTCCTCCTCGACCTCATCGTAGGCGCCCATGCCATTCTCGACCACCATCAGCGGAATCTCGTAGCGGGCGTAAATCTCGTTGAGGGCGATGCGCAGACCCAGCGGATCGATCTGCCAGCCCCAGTCGGTGGACTCCAGATAGGGATTCTTGCCGCCAAAGGTCATGTTGCCCTCGGTCATCTCGTGATCCTTGTGGGTGCCCACGGTGCCGGACATGTAGTAGCTAAAGGTGTAGAAGTCGACCTTGCCGTCGGCGATATCCTGCAGGTCACCGTCCTCCATCACAAGCTCGACATCGTTCTCGGCCCAGAAGCGCTTGGCATAGAACGGATACTTGCCGCGCACCTGCACGTCGGAGCAGTACCAGTTCATGGTATTCATCTCCTGCTGCGTGGCGAACACGTCGGCCGGATCGCACGTGGCGGCATAGGAGAGGATGAAGCAGTCCATGTTGCCCATCTTAAACTGCGGGTAATGCTCGTGGGCATAGCGCACGACGCGGCCGCTGGCGACAAACTGGTGATGCAGCGCCTGCATACGAGCCTGCGGCGTAGCATGGACCGCCGAAGCCGGGCCCTCAAAGCCCTGAATCATGCTGGTCTCAAAGAGGTTGCCCATGTCCTGAGTGCCGCAGTTGATCTCGTTGAAGGTGAGCCAGAACTTGACCTTGTCCTGATAGCGGTCGAAGACGGTCTGGCAGTACTTCTCAAAGAAGCCGATGAGCTCGCGGCTCGCCCAGCCGTTGTATTTCTCGACCAGGTGATAGGGCATCTCGTAGTGCGACAGGGTCACGAGCGGCTCGATATTGTGAGCGCGCAGGCAGTCGAAGACGCGGTCGTAGAAGGCGAGGCCGGCCTCGTTGGGCTCGGCGTCGTCGCCGTTGGGGAAGATGCGGCTCCAAGAGATGGACATGCGGAACATGGTAAAGCCCATCTCGGCGAACAGCGCGATGTCCTCCTCGTAGTGATGGTAAAAGTCGATACCGTCATGGTTGGGGTAGAAGCGATTAGGGTCGATGTCGATCGTAATCTGGCGCGGCTCCTTGTAGCTGCCGCCCAAGAAGTGGTCGTCGACCGACGGACCGCGGCCGTCCACGTTCCAAGCGCCCTCAAACTGATTGGCGGCGGTAGCGCCACCCCAATAGAAACCCTCGGGGAATCCCATAAGTGTCTCCTCGCTCATGCGTGTTGCTGATGAAACGAGTATGCCGCCGAGTCGCTCCAGGCCAGGGCGAAGGCGCCGATTTGGACACTTCTTTTCGCAGACGCGCGCTGCAACAGCGCTGCAGCTGAAACTTTTTGACACCGAAGGAGCGAAGACGATCCGCCCCGCGCTTACCGGCGGTATGCCGCGGGGGTACAGCCATACTTGTCGTGAAACTTACGGTAGAAGAAGCTCATGTTTTCATAGCCCACCGCATGCGCAGCCGCCCCGGCCGTGGCGCCACCGCGCAGAAGCTCGGCCGCACGCACCAGGCGTCGCTCCTGCACAAGTTGCCTAAAGGTCTTGCCCACATGTCGCTTGAGGAGCGCCGTCGCATAATTAGGGCTCAAGCCAAACTCCGCCGCCATCCCCTCGAGGGAGCATGCAGCGAATTCGCGATCGATATAGCCAAGCATTCCCGTCACCAGGGCAGTGGGCCCCGCCGCGCCGTCCGCCGCGCCGCGCACCAGCTCGCGCTCGTAGCAATCCATGAGCTCGGCCAAAAACAGCTGAAACAGACGCAGGACGATCTCGGAACCGTTGGGGCTCGGGTCGTACAGCTCGCAGAGCATCTCCTGCATGTAGCGCCGAATCCGACGGCTCTCGCCGCAATGAAAACGGACATGGCCCCGATGGTCCGTCTCGCTGTTGAGCGCGTTGAACAAAAACCGCGAGACCGCGCTCTCGCGCGAGAGGCTCGACTCGAGACTCCGGCGCAAAAAAGAGCGTGAAACGGTCATGCTCAGCATGATGTCGTCCTCGCCGAGCGCCGCCACGGCATGAGGGCAAAGGGCGTCGAGCAAAAGCACCTCGTTGCGGCGCAACTCGAGCCTCTCCCCCGCCACCGTCTGCGGGCAGCGCCCGCGATACACATAGCTCATCTCCACGTAATCATGCACGTGCTCGGGAACTGCATTAAAGCGCGAGTTTTTCCTTATCGTCAGGCCACGCGGCATGCCGGGCTGGGCATAGGCAAACCCTGGCTGCCCAATCTTGCGCACTGGGCATCCGTCGATTTCGACATGCTCGGTCATAATCGACCAATCAAATGCCATGCCGTCTTTATAAGCGATCTCACTGGTGCTCAGTTCGCTGAGCCTACGCTCGAGCTCGTCGATCTCCATGGCTTGCCAATCGTTGATTTGGTCATAGTTCGTCGTGATTCAGATATTAGCAGAACGCGCCGACGCGTCCATAATCTGTGCTATGCAGCAGACCGATCGAGCCAAGGAGGATCCATGACCGCGTACTATCAGCAGGTGCTCGAGGGCACATACGACAACCACGTGCTTCCGTTTTTGTGGATGAAGGGCGAGAGCCATAAGACCATTGCCGAGTATCTGGAAAAGATCGCCGGCGCCGACATCCACGAGGTCTGTCTCGAAAGCCGCCCACACCCCGATTTTTGCGGCGAGGGCTGGTGGCGCGACTTGCGCTTTGTCATTGACGAGTGCAAGCAGCTGGGCCTTAAGCTCTGGATCTTGGACGATGCGCACTTCCCCACGGGCTTTGCCAACGGCGCCGTCGAGGAGGCCGTGCCCGAGCTCCGCAAGATCGTGCTCACGCACCGCACGTTCGACATCGTGGGCCCCACGTCCGCCGCGAGCATCGCGCTCGCCAACATGCTCGACAAAACGGAGCGCTTCTACGGCGTGACATTTATGCAGGACGGCAGCCCCGTCGACGTCGCTTACCGAGTAATCGACGATGCAGACGGCAACCCCAGCCGCCTGGTCTTCGATGCACCTGCGGGCCTCACGCAGGCATGCGTGATGTTCACGAGCGGCAAGACCTCCTACAACGAGGACTACATCAATATGGTCGACCGCGCCTCGGTGGCGCAGCTCATCGATGCTGTCTACGAGCCGCATTTTGAGCATCTGGGCGATGAGTTTGGCAAGACGATCCTGGGCTTTTTCTCCGATGAGCCCGGATTTGCCAACGAGAAGGGCACCACGGGCCCCGATGGCATCTCGGACACGCTCATCGGCAAGGCCACCGCGCCCCTACCCTGGTCGGCCGAGCTTGAGCGTCGCCTACGCGCTGCACTGGGCGAGCGCTACCTGGCCGAGCTCCCGCACCTGTGGGACCGCGAGCCGGCCGGCGCGCACGTACGCCACGTCTATATGGACATCGCGAGCACCCTCTATAAGGAGTGCTTCTGCGACCAGCTCGGAGACTGGTGCCGCGCGCGCGGCGTGCAGTACATCGGCCACGTTATCGAGGACAAGGACTGCCACGCGCGCCTGGGCGTGGGCGCCGGGCACTACTTCCGCGCCGTGGGCGGTCAGGACATGGCGGGCGTCGACATCGTGATCAACCAGCTGGTACCCGGCATGGACCGCGGCCTTCACAGCTACGGACGCGGCGTATGGGACCTCGAGTTCTATAACTACGTGCTGCCCAAGCTGGGCTCCTCGGCAGCACACCTCGACCCCAAAAAGCAGGGGCGCTGCATGGCCGAGGTCTTTGGCGCATTTGGATGGCACGAAGGCCTGCGCGAGATGAAGTGGATCGCCGATCATTTTTTGGTGCGCGGCGTCAATTGGTTTGTGCCGCATGCCTTTAGCATGGCCGCCTTCCCCGACTGGGACTGCCCGCCGCATTTCTATGCGCATGGCCAAAACCCCCAGTTTGCACACTTTGGGCAGCTCATGAGCTACATGAACCGTACGGCGAGTCTGCTGAGCGGCGGGCGTGCAACGACCCCGGCGGCGCTTCTCTACCATGCGGACGCCGAGTGGGCAGGCGAGGCGAACTTTATGCAGCATGCCGCCTCCGAGCTTATGCGCGCGCAGGTCGACTTTGACATCGTGCCAGCAGAGGCATTTGAGGACGCAGGGCGCTATGCCGTTGAAATTGCCGCAGACGGTAGCGGCTTTAGCGTGAACGGCCAGGCATACCGCTGCCTGGTGATGCCCGGAGCCGAGTTTGTCGGCGGAGCCGTGCTCGACTTTGCCGCGCGCGCCGCAGCCGCGGGCGTTGCCGTGTACGCGCTGGATAAGTTGCCGAACAAGCGCTACGACGGCGACACTGCAGGCCGCGAGGGCTTTGCCTCCCTGGATGCAACCGCGCTCGCCGGCATCAAACTCCTGGCGACCACCGGGCTCGCAGGCACACTTGCCAATACCGGCATGCAGACCGTGGTTTGCGCCGAGCCCCAGCCCTGGCTGCGCGCACTGCGCTACGAGCGGGCGGGCGAGAGCTATCTGATGCTCGTCAACGAGCATCCCAAGCAGGGTATCTCCACTCAGGTTGCGCTTGCCGACGGCACACCCGTTGCAGGCGCGCGCCTCGACCTGCTCAACGGCACCGAGCCCGCCGCCTTTGACGGCACGCTCGAGTTGGCTCCCTACGAGAGCTGCATCGTGGTCCTTGGGGCTACAGGTTCCGCCGGCGCGGCAACCGTTGGAGACGAAGCCGCATGCATCGACGGGCCCTGGGCGGTTGCCTTCTCTGCCCCTGGCACCGATGCCTTTGGCGAGCCTGTTGAGCTTGCAGACCTGCACGACCTTTCCTCGGCCGAGTTCCCCGGCAAGGCCGGCACATTCCGCTACCAGGCCTCCTTTGTCCTGGGCGAAGCGGTCACCAGCACCGTCATCGACCTTGGCGAGGTCTTTGAGACCGCAACCGTCGCCCTCGACGGCAAATCCCTCGGCACCCGTATCTGTCCGCCTTACCGCTTTGAGGTCGGCGCGCTTTTGGCCGGTGAGCACGCGCTTACGATCGACATCATCAACACCCTCGATCACGCCGTCCCCGACATATTCGGCATGACCGAGCCCTCCGAGCCCAGCGGCCTCTTGGGGCCCGTACGTGTGCTCGGGTAACGCCCCGGGCGCAAACGGCCCAACAAGGACAGTGCCCCCATGTTGAGCCCGCACGGCGTCGAGCGGTCCGTCGTTCATAGACCGGCGGACCAAAACTCCCAGCCAAGCCGAACGTTTTATTTATCGTTATGATTGGTTTATCGCGACGCAAACGCATAGGAGCCATATGGATATCAGGCGAAAGATCACGCAGGGCAAAAGCCTCACCCCCACCGAGCAACAACTTGGGCAAACGGCCCTCGCCATGGGCGAGGATGTGCGCGGGCTTTCCATTAAGGAATTTGCCGCGTGCGCCAACGTTTCGGTCGCGAGCGTGCACCGCTTTTGCAAAAAGCTCGGCCTCGAGGGATTCAAAGACCTCAAGGTCGAGCTCATCCGCCAGGCGACCGAGGCGGGCAATCGGCGCGACGTGGACATCAACTTTCCCTTCGATGCCACCTCCACCCCCGCACAGGTAATGGAGCGCATGGAGGGGCTCTACCAGACCACCTTGGCCGAAACGCAGGAACTGCTCGACCCCGCACAGCTCGACTACGCCGCCAAGCTCGTCATGCGCGCCGACACCGTGGACATCTACACGGGCTCGCATAACCTGTATCCAGCGGGAATGTTCCGCGATCGCTTGCTTTCCGCCGGTAAAAGCGCGACGTGCTACGGCAGCGTCGAGGCGCAGGTGCGTACGGCGCTCGCCTCGGGCCCCGACCATGTGGCGATTGTCATCTCCTACAGCGGCCTTGCCCCCAACCTCAGGGAGATCTTGCCGATCCTCAGCAGTCGACGCGTCCCGGTCATCGTCATCGGCACACCGTACTGCGCCCGCATTCACCCCGGCTTTGCCGCCTATCTCATGGTGAGCGACCACGAGAGTATGACGCACCGCATCACGCAGTTCGCCAGCCACATCGCCGTGCAATACGTGCTCGATTCGCTCTACAGCAGCTACTTTGCCAAAGATTACGCCCGCTGTTCCGAGTTCCTCGAGCGGTCGTTTCCCTACACCCGCCTGCCCGGGCTCAAGTAACGACGAGCGTGGATTTTTGGACACTCAGATAACGAGCGTGGATAATCTCCCACTTTGAGCCCGCACACAGGCCAAAACCGGGAGATTATCCACGCTCATTTTGGGTCCCCTGGGAAACGCATGAGGAGGGCGGATAGACAGCCGTTATTTGCGAGGCGTCAGCGACGTAAAGAGCCCGTGTTGGTTGCAGTAAAGATATATCCTGCCGCGCCCGGTAATATGGAAGCGCGGCTGCACCGATTGCTCTGGATAGAGCTTCTTAAAGCAGACGCCGTCCATAGTCGCATATGCCACAAAGCTAATGTAGTGATCCTTGGTCATGGGATGATCGAGCGTGACGTACCAATCGTCCTCGATGCGCTCGATGGAAAAGGCGTGGTCCGCGTCCGGCTCTTCGGCCTCCTGGGGAAACATCGTGGAGCCACAGCAGCTAAAGCTGCCTTCTCCGAGCGCGTGCACAACGTTTCCGCAGATAGGGCAAACGTAAAAGACGCCTTTGAGCATATTGCCTGCACGGTTGGCGTTGGCCCGAATGTCACCAGCCAAAAGCTCAGCCACGCTTATGCCGAGTCTCTGGGCCAAAGGCTCAACGAGGGAAATGTCGGGAAGGCCGCGGCCGGATTCCCACTTGCTGACGGCTTTATCGGTCACACCAAGGCTTTCCGCCAGGGCGCGCTGGGTGAGGCCGCGCTCTTCGCGCAGCTGCTTAATGGCATGCGCTGCCAAAAAAGTATGGGAGGCATTGGTTTGCCGTGTCTGGTTCATGGGCTGTCCAATCAAATTGAAGAAATGGAGTGAACCGGTTCGACAGTCAGTATCCATTTGAAGGCCAGGCTCGACAACCTACGCTGCGTAGACATGCGCCAATCGAACGAGCGCGGATTTTGGACGCTCATCCTAAGTAGTCATTTAAGAACGTCCCCAATGACTACATCAGGAGTGTCCCCAGATGCCGCATCGCCAGCAACGGGAGTGCCGATGTCTTGGCAACGACAGCGAGCGGGCCGCATTTGAGACAAGGTGACGTGAAACGAAAGGGCGCTGACCTTCTGGTCGCGCCCTTGAAGTTGAACGTCAGATTGTCCAAATGCGGCCCGCGCAGCGTCGGCCGGTTACGGCGTTTGGTAAAACGCCGTAACCTACTTAACTCCGTACTGCTCGTAGTAGGCGTCGATAGCGGCCTTGAGCTCGTCATCGATGACGACCTTGCCGTCGATCTCGTGGTTGTAGAGGGTCTCGACGACCTCGGCCATGGAGACGATGCTCGCGACGGGGAAACCGTACTTGGCCTCGATCTCCTTCTGCGCGGTGGTCACGCCACCCTTGCCGACCTCCATGCGGTTGAGGGACACAATCAGGCCCTTGATCTCGACATCGGCAGCAGCCTTGACCTTGGGATAGGTCTCGTCGATGGACTTACCGCTGGTGGTGACGTCCTCGACCATGACCACGCGGTCGCCGTCCTGGGGCTCGTAGCCCAGCAGGTTGCCCTTGTCGGCGCCGTGGTCCTTGGCCTCCTTGCGATCGCAGCAGTACTTGACCTCCTTGCCGTACAGCTCGTGGTAGGCAATTGCGGTCACGACGGCCAGCGGAATACCCTTGTAGGCCGGTCCAAACAGCACGTCAAAGTCGTCGCCAAAGTTATCGTGGATGGCCTGGGCGTAATACTCGCCCAGCTTCTTGAGCTGATAGCCCGTCACATAGGCGCCGGCGTTCATAAAGAACGGGGACCGACGGCCGCTCTTGAGCGTAAAGCTGCCGAACTTAAGAACGTCGGACTCAACCATAAACTTGATGAACTCTTGCTTGTAAGCCTCCATGCGGGCTCCTCTCGTAATCGCGTACGTGCCTTCCAGTTTAGCGCAGGCGAAGCGTCGATGCGGGCGCGCTTTGAGGCCACGGCATTCTGTAAAGGCTTTGTCAGGGGCAATGGTTTTCCGAACAATGGGGTTGACATGGCAAACCCCCTCATCAAGAATACGGGCGGATTAAAAAGGGGTACGAGATACCCAAAGCGCGCTGCGCTCAGCCTTTAGGAGGTGTGCCATGGAAGGCAGTCCTAGTCGAAAAACCTGTATGTCGCCCTCGGCACGCCGCGAGGATTCCGTATTCGCATAAGCGTCACGAACCGATCGTCAAAACCACCACAAAGGTGCCTGTCCCCTTTGTGGTGGTTCGCGAGTATGACGTGAGCGACATCTATGTTTTTTAAAGCAAATACGACACGTACGCTAACTCCCTTCAACAAGGAGGACCCTATGCTGATGCTCAAAACCGCCACGGTACTCGAAGCCATCTCCAAGCGCCGCCGCACGGCGCGCCCCGCCGCTCACACCGGCATGCCCAAGAACACCATACTCGCCGCTACCCATAGCGCCGAGGACGCCCTCGTGCTGCTCGACACCACAGCCGACGGGCTCACTGCCGAGCACGCCGCCGAGCGCCTAGACGCCACCGGCCCCAACACCATCGAGGCACCGACCAAGACGCTCGCCCGCCGCATCGCCGACGCCTTCATCGATCCCTTCGCCGGCATCCTCGCCGCGCTCGCGCTGGTCTCGCTCTACATCGATGTGCTCGCCGTACCCGAGCCGCAGCGCGACCCCTCCACGGTCATCGTCATCGGCATCATGCTGCTGGTATCGGGCGGCATGAAGTTTATCCAGGAAGCCCGCAGCGGCAATGCGGCAGAGGCTCTCAAGGACCTGGCCTCCAACACTTGCACCGCCCTGCGCGACGGTGAGCGCGTCGAGATCCCCTTCGACGAGCTCGTCCCCGGTGATGTGATCCGCCTCTCTGCCGGAGATATGGTGCCGGCCGATGCCCGCGTCATCACCGCGCGCGACCTATTTGCGATCGAGTCCGCGCTCACGGGCGAGAGCGAGGCCGTCGAGAAGACCGCTGCCGCCACGGTTGTCGAGGGTGCCGACAGCTCCGCGCTACCGCTCTCTGCCTGCAAGAACATCGTCTTTACCGGCACCTCCGTGCAAAACGGCACCGCCATGGCACTTGTCGTTGCCACCGGCTCGGACACCTACCTGGGCGGCATCGCCAAGATGCTCAACGGGCGCGGCGAGAAGAGCGCGTTTGACCGCGGTGTCGCGAGCGTCTCCATGCTGCTCGTACGCCTCATGCTCGTCATGGCGCCAGCCGTCTTTGCCATCAACGCCGCGACAAAGGGCAGCGTCATCGACGCGCTGCTGTTCGCCACGAGCGTGGCCGTGGGTGTCACGCCGCAGATGCTTCCCGTCATCGTGACCACGAGTCTGTCGCAGGGCGCCAAGGACCTTGCCCGTCGCCAGGTTATCGTCAAGGAGCTGCCGGCGATCCAAAACCTCGGCGCGATGGACGTCCTGTGCTGCGACAAAACCGGCACCCTCACCGAGGACCGCATCGTGCTCGAGCGCTACCTCAACACCGACGGCAACGAGGACGCACGCGTACTGCGCCATGCATTTTTGAACAGCTTCTTCCAGACCGGTCTCAAGAACCTTATCGACCTGGCCGTCATCGACCGTGCCGATGTGACGCCCTCGACCATCGTGCCCGATTCTATGCTGGGCCAGAGTCTGCGCGACCGCTATACCAAGGTCGACGAGGTTCCCTTCGATTTCTCGCGCCGTCGCCTGAGCGTAGTTGTCGCCGACGCCCAAGGCAAAACCCAGATGGTTACCAAGGGAGCTGCCGAGGAGATGCTCGAGATCTGCTCCTTTGTCGAGGTCAACGGTATCGCCCAGCCTCTCACCGAAGATAAGCTCGCCCAGATTCGTAAGCAGGTCGCCGGGCTCAACGCCGAGGGCCTGCGCGTAATTGCCGTGGCGCAGAAGACCAGTCCGCGCTGCGTGGGCGAGTTTGGCATCGCTGACGAGTGCGACATGGTGCTGATGGGCTTTTTGGCCTTCCTCGATCCACCCAAAGCAAGTACCGCGGGCGCCGTCGCCACCCTCGAGGCCAAGGGCGTAGCGGTCAAGGTTCTGACCGGCGACAGCGATCGCGTCGCCGCAACCGTCTGCGAGCAGATTGGTATCGACGCGAGCAATGTCTTGCTGGGCTCCGAGATCGATGCGCTCGATGACGCCGAGCTTGCCGAGCGCGCCGAGAAAACCCATCTCTTTGCCAAGCTCTCGCCGCTGCAGAAGGCGCGTCTGGTGCGCGTCATGCGCGAGCCGCTCGGTCACACCGTGGGCTTTATGGGCGACGGCATCAACGACGCCGCCGCTATGCGAGCGAGCGACTGCGGCATCTCGGTCGATTCCGCCGTCGACATCGCCAAGGAATCCGCCGATATCATTTTGCTCCAGAAGGACCTGGGCGTGCTCGAGCGCGGCATCATCGAAGGCCGCCGCACCTACGGCAACCTGCTCAAGTACCTCAAGACCACGGTGAGCTCCAACTTTGGCAACGTGCTGTCCGTGACCGTCGCGAGCCTGTTCCTGCCGTTTTTGCCCATGAGCGCCCTGCAGCTGGTGTTGCTGTCGCTGGTCTACGAGATCGTGTGTATCGCGCTGCCGTGGGACACCGTCGATGACGCCTGGACCGCCCGTCCGCGCGCCTGGGACGCCGCGTCCATTAAGGGCTTTATGCTCGAGTTGGGTCCCGTGAGCTCGCTGTTTGACATCGTAACCTTCGCCGCGCTCTTCTTTGTGGTGTGCCCTGCCACCGTAGGCGCAAGCTGGTCCGAGCTCGCCGGGACGGGCAACGCCGCAGGCATGGCGGCCTTTGTGGCGCTCTTCCAGAGCGGCTGGTTTGTCGAGTCCATGTGGTCGCAGACGCTCGTGATCCACATGCTGCGCTCCCCGCGCCTGCCGAGCCCGCGCGACCACGCCGCGCCCGCGCTGTGCGTTCTCACCGTACTGGGCCTGGCGCTCGTCACCTGGCTGCCGGCAAGCCCCATCGCCGATGCGCTCGGCCTCTTGCCGCTGCCGGCGAGCTTCTTCGCGCTGCTCATCGGCATCGTCACCGCCTACATCGCGCTCACTCAGCTGGCAAAGCGCCGCTACATTGCCCGCCACGGCGAGCTGCTGTGACGCCCGAATCGTGGCGCGCGACCCATCAGGCGGTCAAAAAGTCCCGTCTCAAGTTAAACCACTCATTTAAGTACGTCCCCAATGAGTGCGGCGGAATGGCTCCCCTTGACAGCTTAAAGCCGTCATGCAGGAACCATTCCGTCGCAGCCTTATGAAAGGGACTGGGTTGTAAATGTTGGAGAAGAGCCGTTAGCGCTCGGGTGTCAGGATCACCAGAGCGTCGTGCTCAAAGGGATGCTGCGCCACGCGCACGGTGCCGTCACCGTTGTCACGGACGGGCAGTTTTGCGATGCGCTTGTCCTCCATGTCGAGGACCGTCGCCGTCCAGCCACGCGCGCCGTCGAGCTTAAACTTGAGCGCCGTGGTGCGCGGCAGGTACGTGACGACGCGATCGCCAACGCGCGCCACACGGATGGCCTCGCGCGCGTCATCGAGCAGCTCCTGCGCCGGAACCACGGCAAGCGCATCGTCACCGGCAGTAGCGCCTAGGCTGGCAAGCACATGCTCGATCGCGCCAAAGTCCCACACACCCGCAAACTGCAGGCACTCTTGCCAGCGGAAGGGCATGTCAAAGCCCTCGCCCAGGACCGAACCCTGGCTGCGCGATGTCTGCCAGTTCCAAACGCCGTGCGCGCCATAGGTCACGCCGGCACTGGCGCCGGCAAGAATCGACGACCATACGCTCGCGCGGCAATCCTGCGCGGTAAAACGCCAGTAGACGTTGCGCGACGCACCCATCTGCTCGTAGCAAGGCTCGGAGTTGACCATCGGCTTTTTGGGATAGTTGGCGATAAAGTCCTGCGGCAGACGCCATGCCTCGGGCTGGCCCTCGTAGTTGTGGCCGGGCTGGAACATGTAAAAGTCCAGACGGCCCAGATACTGCGCCGGAATGGTACGATTGCCGCGGTTGATATGCATGGTGCGCAGTGCCTCGGGCGCGCGCTTGACGACCTCGTCGAGCGCGTCCTCGTAATAGACGATCGCCTCGTCACCGGCAAAGTCGGTATCGCCCGTCACTACGTAGACGGGGTCGAACTCGCCCAGGTTCTCGACGACGCGGGCAACGTGGGCACGGACCTCCTCACGCGGCATAACCTCGGCGCCGCAACGCTCGGCGATCTTGGCACCCCAGGTACCGGGCACGTAGTTGCACCACATAAGCACGAGCGCCGGGCGAATGCCGTGCTCCACGGCCGCCTGGCACATGCGGCGGGCGCGGTCCCAGTATTCCTGGTTGGGCGCGCTCCAGTCAAAGTGCACGCCGTCCTCGCTCGCGTAGGGCCAGATGCCCAGGTCGGGCAGGCAGCGGTCCCACTGCGGCAGGGTATTGACCTGCAGCACGTTCATGCCCTGCTCGGCGCGGCGGGTCAGATAGTAGTCCCAGTCCGCCTCGGTGATACTCGTGAATGCGCTCCAGCACGTGTCGGCAAACCAAAAGAACGGCTTGCCGTCGCAGAGAAACCCGTCCTCACGACCGTTGACGGTCAGCTTTCCCAAACTCATCTGCGTGTCCTTTCGTTTGATAAAGGATTTGCGAACCGCCGGGGGCTTTCGCGATAACCCCGCGCGAAAGCCTCCGCCGCTTGGCAAACCCTCGCGGGCGAAGCTCACCCGCCCCATCAGTCTACCTTGCAAGAAGGGCCCCGCCGGGCTTACGCCTGACGGGGCCCTGTCGTGTAGGTGAGGTCATATGTGACCGAATGGCTTGGCCTTAGGCCTCCATCTCGGCGAGCTCCTCCTTGGAGAAGCCGGAGACAAAGACGACGGCAGCGGCGATGACAAAGGAGATTGCCATACCAACGATAGCCCAGACGGTGTTCATCTGGCCACCCTGCAGGTAGTTGGTGAAGACCAGGAAGTTGGAAGCACCGCCTGCGAGGTAGTAGGTGACGCCCATGAGGCCGGAGAACACAGCGCCGATGGCACCGCCGATGAACATGCCGAACATGGTACGACGGAAGCGCATGAGGATACCGAAGAGCGCGGGCTCGGTGACGCCGCCGGCGATAGCGGAGATGACGTAGCCGATGGCAAGGGACTTCTCGTCGGGGTTCTTCATCTTGAGGAAGGCACCGAAGGCGCAGCCCCAGACAGCGGCCATAGCGCAGTTGGTGGAAACGAAGACGAAGGGATCGTAGCCGGCAGCGATGATCTGAACCTGAGCGAGCAGGATGACGGGCATGTGCATGCCGCAGACCACGAAGAGCTGCCAGAAGGCGCCGAGGACGGCCATGACGATCAGGATACCGATGCCGCCAAGGTCAGCAAGGCCGAAGAGCGCGTTAGCGATCAGCGTACCGATCTCGTTGCCGATGGGGGCGAGGACGATGAAGGCGATGGGGATGGTAACGATCATGGTGCAGAACGGCGTGAAGACCGTGGAGAGCACGTCGGGCATGACCTTCTTAAAGAACTTCTCGACGAAGTAGAGGACAGGCACCGAAAGGATAATCGGCAGGACGGACTGCTGATAGTTGGCAGCGGCGATCTGGATGCCGTAGACGGAGATGATGCCGCCACCCTCCTGAGTCGCGACACTCACGACGGACGGGGCCATGAGAGCGCCGCCGAGGAGCATGCCCAGAACCGGAGAGGCGCCGAGCTTCTTAGCGGCGGCATAGCCCAGGTAGATGGGGATAAAGGTAAACGTTGCCTCGTACAGCGTGGTGTAGAGGAACGTATAGGTCGGGTCGTCGGCCGAGAGCACACCGAGCATGGTGGGGCCGAGGACGGCCGCGATGGTGCGGAACAGACCGCCAGCCATGAGCAGCGGGATGAGCTGGGTCATGGAGCCGGACAGATAGTCGAGGATGATGTTAGGCAGGTTCTTGAGCTCGAACTTCTCCTTGGGAGCATCGAGGTTCTCGTCAACGGCCTCACCCTGCTTGACGCCGGAAATGGCGACGAACTCGGCGAGTACCTTGGGCACGTTCTGGCCGATGATGACCTGGAGCTGGCTGCCGGCGAACTGGCAACCCAGAACACCCTTCACCTTCTTGATCTTCTCCACGTCGGCCTTGCTGTTATCCTTGAGCGTCAGACGCAGGCGCGTCATGCAGTTGGTGGCGACGGTAACGTTCTCCGCGCCGCCCACGAGCTCGAGGACATCGGTGGCAATCTGTTTGTTATCTACTGCCATGGGACCCCTCCCCATATCTTCGTGTGCCTACCCGCTTGGGCGTAGGCACGCCTTTGGCCCGGCGACTATAACCCCTTACGGTTACCGAACCCTTGGATACGCTTTTGTAAACAAGGTGTTTACTGAATGTTTACGGGCTTTAGTTTACACGGAGCGCCGAATTTATGGCAATTTTGCCGTCTACAGTCCGGTGAACGGTAGGAAATCGGGGGTGAGCGTATTTGAATGGCGGGAGATGGTCTCTTTGACCCTCTATTGATATATAGCCATTTACGTGGGATTTTATTTTGATGAACACCTCACTGATCTGTTAACTCATCAACAGAATCCCTGCTAGAAGCTAGTAAACATACGTTTAGTAGTTCACGACGTGTTCAATTTTGCCGTTTACCGAGTTCATCTGGTTATTCTTCAATTCTAGATTACACTAAACATGTTTAGTTTGTATTGCCGCAGATGCCAGGCATTCGCGGCGCAAGGGAGGCAGCTCATGGAACTCAAATTGTGTACCTACGCAACCGTCACCACCTTGGGCGACTTTGGCCCCTGGATCAGCAAGGTCGTACTCGACCTGCCCTGCACCGTGCGCGCCAACGACATCGACACGAACACCTTCCATATATATGTAGAGCGTCACGAGCGCTCGGGCGAGGTTCTGATGCGCAAGGAGCGCGGCGCCGACCATGCCGCGCCCTCCGTGGGTTACATCGACATTCTCGCCGCATATCCGTGCGACGAGAACGGACGTAAGCTCGCCGTGGGCACCCATGTGGCACTCGAGGTCGCCGAGCAGCGCCTGACCAAGACCATCGAAGGCGGCGTCATGGGCTCGCGCATGCTCGATGACCAGCTGCGCATCACGCAGCTCACAGCTCTTCCCGGCAACGACGGCGACGATCCCACCTGCGGCCTGGTCTTCGACACCTGCCGTGGCGATATCTGCCCCGCGCTCAAAGGCTGGAGCAACGCCACGCAAAAGACCGCCGTCGACGGTATCGCGCTCGAATACGGCTTCTTTGAGCCCAGCTTTAAGGCCGAGGACTCGGCATGCTTCAACCCCTTTGCGCCCGAGGCCACGGCCATGCCCCAAAAGGCACCGCTCGTGGTGTATCTGCACGGCGCCGGCGAGGGCAAGGGCGCCACGCAGGGCGAAGGCGCCACGCGCGCCTATATCGGCAACCGCGTGACGGCCATCAGCCAGGCGCAGATCCAGCGCTACTTTGGCGGCTTTGCCTGGGTGCTCGTGCCGCAGTCGCCCACGTTTTGGATGGACAACGGCGTCGAGCAGCTTGGTCACTCCGACCAGAGCATCTACTCCCCCGTGCTCAAGGCACTTATCGATGAGTTTGTCGCCGAGCATGCCGACCGCATCGACACCGACCGCATCGTGGTCGCCGGTCTTTCCAACGGCGGCTTTATGACCCTGCGCCTGTGCGCCGACTACCCCGATTTCTTCGCCGCGGGCCTTCCCTGCTGCGCCCCGTGGTACAACGCCACGGACGAGGACGTAGCCGCGCTCGCCAAGACGCCGCTGTGGTTTACGCACTCCAAGGGCGACGAGCTCGTGCACCCGCAACAGACCGTGCTGCCGCTGTTCGCGCGCCTGCGCGATGCCGGCGCCAACGTGCATCTCACCTACTTTAGCCATGTCGAGGACCTGACCGGCGTGTATCGCGAGGCCGACGGCTCGGCCAAGAAGACGTTCAACCACGGCGTGTGGATCCACCAATTCAACGACCTGTGTTATCAAGACTTCGACGGGGGCAACGTACTCATCGACGGCGAGCCGGTGGGCTGCTGGGAGTGGTCGGCCAGGGTCGACCGCTAAGCCCTCCCATCGCGGGGACCGGGGTTTAGTCTTGCAAACGTCCTCGGGCATGCATGGGCTGGCGCTTTGCGCTTCGCGCTGCGCCTGCCCATGCCCCCTGCGGAATGTTTGCAAGACTAAACCCCGGTCTCCGCTGCGTTGACGTTGCTGTGACCCTGGCCGGCCGCTTCTAGCGGGCCGCCGGGTCGGTGGCGATGGGGGTATGGGTCCCGTCTTGCCTTGCGCGTAACTGGCTGAATTGATTTTGATTGGAGCTGTTCCTATGTCCCAGAAGTTGACTCGGGTGATTGTTACCACTGATATGGAAGTCGATGATATGAACTCGCTTGTTCATTTGGCTCTGTATCTCAACTTGCTTGATGTTCAGGCTGTGGTGTATACGGCTTCGCAGTATCACTTTCTTGGGGATGGGGTTCATACGCTCGGCGAGGTGAATTCGCATTGGCGGACCAAAGGGCGGCGCTCTTATGAGTGGGCTGTTGTGCCTCATGAGCCCGATCCGCTAGCCGGCGAGCTTCGTGAGTATCGGCCGTTTCCCGAGCATTGGATTGAGAGTCTCTGGAGTAATGAATATGCCCAGGCTTGGCCGCAGTTGCAAGCAAATGCGGCCGCTGCCGGTGAGCCGCCGTTTCCCACGCCCGCCCAGATGATCGAGCGCACCTTTGTGGGAAATGTTGCCTTTGAAGGTGATGTGACTGAGGAAACTGAGGGGTCTCGCGTAATTGCGCAGGCGATTCTGGATGATGATCCGCGTACGTTATGGTTGCTCAGCTGGGGTGGTATGAATACGATCGTTCGCGCCCTCATGAGTATTGCCGAGCGCTATCGCGCCACGCCCGAGTGGCCCGCCGTGCAGCAGCAGGTCTATCAGAAGGTGCGCGTGATGGGCGTTGCCGATGGCGTGGGACAGGACAACTCGTGGCTCGACCATGGGCGCGAGCTCTTTCCCGAGCTCATCTTTTGGCGTACGCCCTATATGTATGGCAACTATTTCGACGCCAAAACAGCTCAGCCCGATACGCTGCCGCTGTTTAAGGCTCCCTGGCCCGAGCAGAATCTCACGCAGGGCAACGGCCCCCTCATGGCACGCTATATGCTCTATGGCGATGGTAAGGTCTACGAAAACGAACCCGAGCGCTTTCAGTTTGGCAAGCATGCCCGCCTGGATTGGGGCCTGGAAGGCATGCCCGCGGTGCAGTTTGAGCGCGGCGACTTTATGGCCGAAGGCGACAGCATGACCTATATTCCACTGCTGCCGTTTGGCCTGCGCGGCATCGACGACCGCGACTTCGATACGCTGCTGGGCCGCATGTTTCTTGATGGACACCCCGATGCGAGCGCGCCCGCCGGTTTTGCCTCCATCGGCACGCCCGCAGACGACAATCTCAATCCCTATCTGCGTGCCCATCAGGAAAACTTTGCCGCCCGCGCGCAATGGTGCGCCCATGATCCGGCCATCTGCTCGCATCCGGCACATGTTGTCGAGGTCACGGCCGACCGTAGCGCCGCAGCCGGCGAGCGCGTCGCCCTTGCGGCAACCATCGTCGACCCCGACGACAAGGGCTTCGATGCACATTGGGATGTGGCCGTAGACCCATCGAGCTATGCAGGCGTCCAGGATCTGTCGATGTGGCAAGAATGCACGGTGGACACCGCTTTCATCGTGCCCGCCGACGCGCAGCCCGGTGACCGCTTCGTACTCACGCTTACCGTGCAGACGCGCGCCGAGCGCCCCTGCACCCGCTACGCCCAGATCGCCGTGACCGTGGCATAGCAAGAACGGCGCCCACATTCGGCAGCCGCCGCATTCGACAAAGAGTGTCCCCAATGAGTAGGAAAAATGAGCCATGTGTCCCAGTTGTGGAGACTCGTTGAGCCGTCTGGGTATCGTGAAAGGCTGCGCACTCCCCCATCATCAAAAGTGACACACGCTACCAGTTGATGGGAGGCAGCCATGGGCTTCTTTGACAAGATGTTCGAGAAGAAAGAGTGCGCGATTTGCGGTACCGAGCTGGGACTTCTAGGTAAGACAAAAATCACTGAAGGCTACCTGTGCAAAGAGTGCGCCGGCAAGCTCTCCCCCTACTTTCACGGCTATCGCTCCAGCACCGCGGACGATATCCGCGAGCAGCTCGCCTACCGCGAGGCCAATGCCGAGCGCCTGGCGTCGTTCAACCCCACGCGCACGCTTTCTGCCGGGCGCACCAACATCATGCTCGACGAGGACGCGGGCCTGCTGATCATTACCTCGCAGAGCCGCTGGCGCGACGCCAATCCCGACATCATCGAGTTCTCGCAGGTACTCGGCTGCGATATGGATATCGACGAGCATCGCACCGAAATCTATCGCGAGACCAAGGACGGCGAGCGCGAGAGCTACAACCCGCCGCGCTACGACCTGGATTACGACTTTAATCTGACCATCCACGTCAACACGCCGTACTTTACCGAGATCAACCTGCGCGTGAACGACTCCACCATCGATCAGCGCGGCTCCATCGAATACCGCGAGGCCAAGCGCCAGGCAACCGAGGTCCGCGACGCGCTGGTGCAGCTGCGCCAGGAGACGCGCGACAGCGTCGCGGCCGCCAAGGCCCCCAAGACCGCGGTGACCTGCCCCTTCTGCGGAGCCACCACCATTCCCGATGCCAGTGGGCGCTGCGAATACTGCGGCGGCGCCATCGGCGCATAGCCTCCGGCACGGAAAGGACCGATCATGGCCTTCGAGAGCGTTAACTATCAGTGCCCTGCCTGCGGTGGTCCCCTGCATTTTGCCAGCGCCGAGCAAAAGCTTGTCTGCGACTACTGTGACTCACGCTTTGAAGTCGAAGAAGTCGAGGCCTCTCTATCGCGAGCGCCAGGACAAGGCAGATGCCAAAGCCGATGCCGCAGCCGCAGCTCCCAAACCTGCTGCCGACGATGCCGTGCAGGAGCTCGCCCAAAACGCCGGCTACATCTGCTCGTCGTGCGGCGCCGAGCTCGTGTCCGACGGCACCGTCGCCGTCACCACCTGCCCGTACTGCGGCAACTCCGCCGTGGCGCCCGGCCAGCTCTCTGGCGACTTCTCGCCCGACCTGGTGATTCCGTTTAAGCTCGGGCGCGACGACGTCACGGCCGCACTCAAGGAACACTACAAGGGCAAGATCTTGCTGCCCAAGAGCTTTGTCACCGGCAACCACATCGACGAGGTCCAAGGTGTCTACGTGCCGTTTTGGCTCTACGGCGCCCGCGTGGACGGCGAAGTGTACTTTGACGCGACCAACGAGACCGTGACCGAGGAATCCGACCGCACCGTCACGACCACCGACCACTACGATGCCTATCGCAAGGGCAATATCTCGTTTAAGCGCGTGCCCGTCGACGGATCGTCCAAGATGCCCGACGGCCACATGGACGCCATCGAGCCGTTTGACTACGACGCGCTGCGTCCGTTCTCGGTCGCATATATGCCCGGCTACATCGCCAACCGTTACGACGAGGACTGCGAGACCTGCAAGGCGCGCGCCGAGCGCCGTATGGAAGAAAGCACGATCTCGGCCCTGCGCGAGACTGTCGTCGACGAATACGACGATGCCACGGTCGAAAGCAAGCAGCTCGACTACACCTGGGAAGACAGCGACTACGCCCTGTTCCCCGTCTGGATGCTCTCCACCTCGTGGAACGGCAAGAGCTACCTGTTTGCCATGAACGGCCAGACCGGCCGCTTGGTCGGCGAGCTCCCCTGCTCCAAGCCCAAGCTCGCTATTGCCTCGGTGCTGTTCTTTGTGATCGGATTTATCCTCTCCCAGATTCTCTTTATGGGTGAGAACGCCTTCGATCCGGATTACCTCGCCTTTGATATCGAGGGCATCCTCATCAACATCGTCGCGCCGCTGATCATCGTGATTATCGGAGACGTGCTACTGGTAGGCCAGCTCAAGACGGCCAACGAGGCCACCCACGCCGACGAGTACTGCGGCGAGCTCGACCTGACCGAGAAGCACGACACCTTCAACCACACCGAGACCACCGTTGTCATGAAAGACGACAAGGACGACTAAGCAATCCGACCAATACCACCCGGCCTTTGACGAGAAAGGAAGATCACCATGGGACTCTTGAAAGCTGGATTGGGAGCTGCCGGCGGCGTCATGGCCGACCAGTGGAAGGAATTTATCTACTGCGAATCGATGCCTGCTGACGTCTTGGCCTGCAAGGGCAGCAAACGCACCGGTGGCCGCAGCTCCAACACGCGCGGCGAGGACAACGTCATCTCCAACGGCTCGGTCATCGCCGTCAACGACGGCCAGGGCATGCTCGTGGTGCAAAACGGCAAGATCATCGAAGTCGCGCTGGAGCCCGGTGAGTTCGTCTTCGATACCGGCAGCGAGCCGAGCGTCTTTAGCGGCAACCTGGGCGATTCCATCAAGGAGACCTTCGCCAATATCGGCAGCCGCTTTACCTTTGGCGGCGACGCGGGCAAGGACCAGCGTGTCTACTTCATCAACACCAAGGAGATCATCGGCAACAAGTACGGCACCGCCTCGCCTGTGCCCTTCCGCGTGGTCGATAACAACATTGGCCTGGACGTCGACATCTCCGTGCGTTGCAACGGCGAGTATTCGTACCGCATCACCAACCCGCTGCTGTTCTACACCAACGTATGCGGCAACGTGACCGATAGCTACACGCGCGACAAGATCGACAGCCAGCTTAAGTCCGAGCTTCTCACCGCCCTGCAGCCCGCCTTCGCCAAGATCTCGGAGATGGGCATCCGCTACAGCGCCATCCCCGGCCACACCACCGAGCTCGCTCGTGCGCTCAACGAGGTCCTCTCTGCCGACTGGCGCGACCTGCGTGGTGTCGAGATCGTGAGCTTTGGCGTCAACTCCATCGCAGCCTCGCAAGAAGACGAGCAGATGATCAAGGACCTGCAGAAGGCCGCCGTCATGCGCGATCCCACTATGGCGGCAGCCAACATTGCCAGCGCCCAGAGCGACGCAATGCGCGCGGCAGCCGCCAATCCCAACGGCGCGATGGCAGGCTTTATGGGCATGGGCATGGCAGGTGGCATGGGCGGCATGAACGCCAGCCAGCTGTTCGCCGCCGGCCAGGCACAGCAGCAGGCCGTCCCGCAGCCGGCTCCGGCACCCGCTCCCGCACCGGCTCCTGCCGCTGCTCCCGCGGCCGGCACATGGACCTGCAGCTGCGGCGCCACCAACACCGGCAAGTTCTGCTCCGAGTGTGGCAGTCCCGCACCCGCCCCGGCACCGGCCAAGTGGTTCTGCCCCAACTGCGGCAGCGAAAACGGCGGCAAGTTCTGCAGCAACTGCGGAACGCCCAGGCCCTAGCCCCTCTATCTGGTAATTGGCGGGGGATCCGCCACCCCCGCATTTGCTTCTATGGGTTTCGTTCGATAAAGGAGGACACCATGAAGACAACGTTCAAAAAGTCCGTACTCGCATTTCTGACATGCGTCCTTGCGCTCGCCTTTGCCCTGACGGGCTGCAGCGGCGGCGGCAAAGACCCCAAGGCCAACTTCGTCGGCAGCTGGGAACTCTCGGGTGGAACCATGGAGGGCGAAGAGCTGACCGATGAGTACATGAAGATGCTCGAGGATTGGGGTGTGCACTGCGTCCTGATTCTCGATGAGGACGGTACAGGTGCCCTCGACCTGTTCCTTGAAGTCGTCGACCTTAAATGGGAGGCAAAAGACGCCACCACCGTAACCATCACCGCCGAAGACGAGTCGCATGACATGAAGCTCAAGGACGGCAAGCTCATCCTCGAAGAGGATGACGGCAATCTTGTCTTTACCAAGTCCGACAAGGACCTGTCCGGCACGGTGAAGAAGGATCGCGAGGCGGCCGAGAAGGAAGAAGAGATCGACGAGGCCGTCGAAGACGACGACGTCCAGAAGATTGAAATCTCCCCCGCCGTCACCGTTGCCGATGACGACCTGTGCACCATTACCATCACCGAGAAGTTCAAGGACGAGTGGGGCGACATCGGTTTTGTCGTCAACATCACCAACAAGAGCGACAAGGACCTGACCTTCTACGCCCCCAGCGGCAAGACCAACGTCAACGGCACCATGAAGGAACCCTGGTTCTCGGCTCACCTGATGCCCGGCACCAACGCCACTGAGGAATTCACGTTCTCGAACGGCACGCTCGATAGCCTTGACGACCTGGTCAACACGACCATCGGCATCGACGCCTACCTGACCGATTCCTACGAGGACGTCGCCTCCTACAGCGCAACCATCGCGTAGCGGTAGACCACGACAGCCGCGGATTGGCGGACACATCCGCGCACACCAGACGGGGCCGCAGGAGATGATCCTGCGGCCCCGTCGCTTTTATGCCGATGCGCAACGAGCGCTAGCGCTCTATGTTGGGAACGATGCTGCCCTCGGTCACCGCATGTACGGCCAGACGCATGATGTTGTCGTAGCCGGTCTTGCTCAGGATCTCCGAGATGCGGCGCTTGATGGTGCCCTCGCTCATAAACAGCTCGGCCGCAATCTCGCGGCGGCTTTTACCCTCGCAGGCAAGGCGCAAGATCGACAGCTCGACATCGTCGAGGGCCGCCGTGCCCGAGAAGATGCTCTCGGGCGGCTTGGGAAACGTGCAGTAACCCGCCAGCGTGGACCGCATCACGGCGAACAGCTCGTCGATACCGACGTTCTTGTACACAAAGCTATCGACGCCCGCCTCGCGGGCCTGATCGACAAAGGTGATCTCGGGCATGCCTGTCATGATAATGATGCGACACTCGGGCAGCTGCTCCTTGATGCGTGCCGCCGCCACGATGCCGTTTGAATCGTGCTCGGTGCACACGTCCATCAGTATCATGTCCGGGCGCTCCTTGAGCGCGACACCCAAGGCCTCGGAGGCATCGGCGATCGCGGCAACGACGGTCATATCGGGCTGGTCGCCAACGGAGCGCGCCAGGCTCTCGCGCAGGATGGCCTGATCTTCGACAATTAACACGCGGATCATGAGTTTCTCCTTTGGGACGTGTCGCTAGCGTTAAGCGGAATGGATACCGTAAGCGTAAAGGGCGGGGTGGCGTGGACCTCTAGGCTGCCACCCAGATCTTGCGCGACATGCCTCATACCTGGGATACCCGTTCCCTCGCGATACGATACGGGGGCCGGGGACCCGTCGTTAGAAATCGTCATGTGCGCGACGGCGTCAGCATCCGTCCTCTCCTGCCACAAGCGCACATGGACCCGATGCGCCTGCGCATGCTTGGTGGCGTTGGTCGAGGCCTCGCGGATAATCTGCAAAAAGGCAGCGGCGACACGCGCGTCCTCAGGCAGCGCACCCTCAACATCGATCTGCACGCTCACCAGGCCAAAAGCATGGACGATATCGCCCAGTTGCTCTGCCGGTTCGGTGTCGCCCCCGCTGCGCAGATCGGCAGCGATTGAGCGCAGCAGCGGGTCGATCTGCTCGAGCGACTCGTCGTCCAAGCGCCCCTCCTCCAAATAGCGATGAAGGATTGATAGGCGCTGGCCGATCACATCGTGAACGCGGGTGCGCATGCGCAGATAGGCCGCATTGTCGGCAACTTTTTTGACTTCTTCGATCTGGGCCTGGAGCTCTTGGCCCGCAAGCTCAAGCAGGTGATTGGCCTGCGCCAGGCGGTCATGCGCATGCGCATACTCTGTCACGTCCAGACCGATTATGCGCTCGAACGAACGGCCCGAGACCATAACGTCATCGCACACAAACAGGCGAATCTCGGCGGGAGAAACCTCGACCACCGCACGCGCCTCACCAAAGCGGTCCAGGTTGATCCGCACGCGGTTCTTACCGCCTTCGGGCATTTGCATGCTGAGCTTGCGCAGGTCGTTCCATGTACCGCTCATATCGCCTAGGTCGGTGGGCATATGAAGCTCCGCCAGGTTTTTGCGCATGCAGCGGTTCATGAGCAGTGGACGGCCCCTCGAGTCCAGATACAGGATGCCCACGGGAATCACGTTGATGGTTTCAATCGTCGAGAACGCGGTAATATCCTCTTGGCGGTTACGGACGTCCATCAAGAGCGCCGCGACGGAACGGAACAGGAAGAACGCTCCCTCTGCGATAAGGACAACGGCCCACACCGAGCCCATGGCAAAAACCACCGGCGGTGTCACGGCGCCAACAAGCAGCAGCTCGGCCAGCATGACAGGGCGACGATAGCGCACCATAAGGACCACGCCATAGGCAAAGATCGCGGCATTGAGCCACAGCACTCCGCCCATTGCCCTGGCGCAAACGTCAAGCGACGCCACCAGATACGAGCCAGACGACGCGAATAAGATGAGCGCCGAAATCATCAGGTGAAGCACCAGGCTCGTCTCGTAGGCGCAAATCACCTTACGGTTATAGGACGAGCGGCGCGATGCGATGAGCGGGACGTGGATCATCTGCAGACACGCAGCCAGGGCAAAGACAACATCGAGCGCAACGATTTGGGGAAGGATGAACGAAATCTGCATCGTCACTCACCCGCCCTCGGCATCAAGACGATCATGCGCAGCTGGCCGGGCTCGCCCTCAAGGCGGTATGCCACGTTGCGCCCTTGCAGAGCGCTTTCGAGCTCTTGCGCAGCGGGCGTCTGCGAAAGATCTTCATCATCGTTGGAAAAAAGCGTGGCGCGCAGCTCGACACTGCACCGGTCATGGTCGCCCAAGTGATACATAAGCGCCGGATGGTCGGTGGTGTAGGCAAAAAACGCAAAGTCATACACGCAGTCGTACAGGGCGCTTACCGTACTGGCGTGCATCGGGCGCCGTATGGCGATAATCGAGGCGCAATCGACATCGATGGTGCGTAGGTCACTTGCAAGCTCGTTGGCGATGAGCTGAATGCGGTCGCGGTCAAAACCGCTCTCCCCGTGCTGTGCCAACGTGAGCGACCCCTTGCGTTTGCAATAGGCGACGAGCATCTTGGCGCGCTGTAGCATGCGGTAACGCTCGTGCGAAGATGCCTCATCGGTCAACGGCGGCAGCGAGCTCAGCAGGTCGTACATCCCTTCGAGCGCACGGGCAAGCGCTTGGTCCACGTCTTGGACCAGTAAGGTCTCGGCCTCTTGGTCTGCCAAATGTGTCTTAAGGTCGTAGTCGGCGGCAAGCAGCTCATTTTGGCGTTGCAGCTCCATGCGACGATGCGCCAGTTCGCGATTGAGTTCGTTGAGCTCCGAGACGTCCTGGGCAAGGAGAGCCGATCCACCCAGCAGCGGAAAGGCGCGATACATTACATCGGGATCGGACGCCACGGCAAAGGCGTGAGCGTGCCCGTGCTCTTGGACCCGCAACTCCTCACGCACGCCTACCGGCATTGGCTTTGACACCGGCGTGACATAGACTTCCTGCAGGTCACGCGTTAGAACTTTGAGGTCAAGCGGCAAGGTGCCGAAAATACCGGCGATATCGTGGTACGACGGGATGACACCGCAATCGAGACAGATTTCCATCGCCACCACGCACAGGACGCAGTAGACAAGTGAAAAATTAAGCCTCCATGCCCAGGGCACACGCAGCGCATATGAAATGGCAAAGAACGCGCCGCCCAATAGGACAAGCGCGGCCGTGCCCGAGAAACGCTGAATACGAAAAGACGAGGACCGTCCTACCAAGATAAAAAAGGCAACGAAGTTAAAGGCTGTCCATACCAGAACGGTACCGTAGCCCCAACCATATGTGTAATCGTTGCTCCAGGTTCCACTCGATCGATCGAAATGGAAGACCTGCTGATGAACATCGTTAGTAAGCACAAAGCCGATAAGCAGGACAGCCATGACCCACAAAACGGTGCGGTACCGACGCCCCATACGATGCTGTTCCAAACCCGCGAGGCGCAGACCGCACAGCTGGTAGACCAGCGGAATGAGCGTCATGGGCACGTAGTACAGGTACCACAGCACGGTGGCATAGAACGGCGTGAACAACTTATATTTGAGGATGACCTCGATCATCCACAGGGCACAAATGGCGGCGATGGCAACAAGGCGGCGGCGCAAGACGTAGTCCAAGCAGCGTAGGTACGCCAACACACCCCAGATTGAAAATGCAATTGCGGCGACAAGCAGCGGGAGAGAGCTCGAGTGGACGAGCGCATCCACGACCTCTTCGGACACCTCGCTATAGGCGGGCACGGTGTTGGAAAGCTTGGGGTCGGAGACGAACAGTGCCGGCAAGACTGCCAAAAGCATAAGGAACAGCGCGGTAATGGCGCCGGCGATAACAAAGACGCGGTGGCGATACACGCCATGCGATATGCCAACAAGGAATCGCGGCATGGCGAAGAGCCTGCCGCCCCTGGGATCCGCCACGGGTGCGGATCGGGCGGCCGCGTGGCCGATATGTCGCTCGCAGGTACCCATAGTGCTTTTAGTGTACCGACAGGCGGGCCCAAAAAGCGGGCCACATGTCCCAAAATCCGCCGACGGCGAGGGACGTCGCCAGCGACTAGTCGTTTAAGAACGTCCCCAATGACTAAGACAAAACGAGCGAGGATTTTTGGACGCCCAAATGGCGAGAGTGGATAATCTCCCACTTTGAGCCCACAAACAGGCTAAAAACGGGAGATTATCCACTCTCATTCTGCGGGCGCTCATTTAAGTACGTCCCCAATGAGTGCTTTCACTTCTTTTAACAAAACGCCCGGCGGGCATTAACTGCTCGCCGGGCGTTTTGGTTAGGAGGCTATGGTTGTTGGGAAGCCTTAGGCCAGGTCCTCGCCGTTCGTCTCGATGACGTGTTTGTACCAGTCGAAGCTCTTCTTTTTGGAACGCTTGAGGGTGCCGTTGCCCGCATCATCGCGGTCGACATAGATAAAGCCGTAGCGCTTGGACATCTCGCCCGTGCCGGCAGACACCAGGTCGATTGGGCCCCAGGTGGTGTAGCCCAGCAGGTCAACGCCGTCCTCGGTCACCGCATCGCGCATCGCGGCGATATGCTGGCGCAGGTAGTCGATACGGTAGTCGTCGTTGATGGAGCCATCCTCCTCGACAACATCCTTGGCGCCCAGGCCGTTCTCGACCACAAACAGCGGCTTCTGATAACGGTCGTACAGGTCGTTGAGGGTGATGCGGAAGCCCAGCGGATCGATGGCCCAGCCCCACTGGCTCTCCTGCAGGTAGGGGTTCTTGGCGCCGGCGAAGGCGTTGCCCTGGGTGCGCTCGACATCGGGGTTATCGGCACCGGCGGAGCAACGGGTGCTGTAATAGCTAAAGCTGATGAAGTCGACGGTGTTGGCGGCCAGGATCTCGCGGTCCTCATCCGTCATGCCCACATCGATGCCCAAACGCTCGAGCTTCTTGACGGCATAGGCCGGGTAGTAGCCGCGGCTCTGAACGTCGACGAAGAAATAGTTGCTCTGGTTGTCAATCTGCGCTTGGCGCACATCGCCCGGACGGCAGCTGTAGGGGTAGTAGCTACCTGCGGCAAGCATGCAACCGATCTTGACCTCAGGGTCGATCTCGTGAGCGATCTTGGTTGCCCAAGCGCTGGCGACGAGCTCGTTGTGGGCGGCCAGGTACTCGACGGCCTCCTTGTTCTCGCCCTCCTCAAAGACCAGACCGGCACCCATAAACGGCAGGTGCAAGATCATATTGATCTCGTTGAAGGTAAGCCAGTACTTCACCAGACCCTTGTAGCGGGTGAAGATCGTGGTCGCGAGGTTCTTGTAGAAGTCGATGAGCTTGCGGTTGCGCCAGCCGCCGTACTCCTTGATGAGGTGAATCGGGCAGTCGAAGTGCGTGATGGTCACGAGCGGCTCAATGCCGTGCGCCTGACACTCGCGGAACACGTCCTCGTAGAAGGCCAAGCCGGCCTCGTTGGGCTCAGTCTCGTCACCGTTGGGGAAGATGCGGGTCCACGCCAGGCTCATGCGGAAGGTCTTAAAGCCCATCTCGGCAAAGAGGGCGATGTCCTCCTTGTAATGGTGATAGAAATCGATGCCAGTCTGCGCGGGGTAGTAATAGCCGTCCTCGAAGTCGAGCATCTTGCGCTGGCCGGAGACCACCGCATAGCGCTCGGGGCCGTGCGGTGCCACATCCACGTTGGCTAGGCCGCGGCCATCCACGTCGTAAGCGCCCTCGCACTGGTTGGCAGCCGTCGCGCCGCCCCACAGGAAGTCTTTACGGAAAGCCATGCATCAATCCTTTCGCACGCTGTTGTCATAGGCTCAGTATCCCTGCAAACAACGCGTCGCTCAACGGCAACGGCGCAGGCCGACACTTCTTTTCGCACACGGCGGCCCGGCAGCCGCCCCTGCCTGACACTTTCTGATACCGCCGCCCCAAACCACCACAAAGGGGACAGGAACCTTTGTGGTGGTTTGGGGACGGTTTGTCTCGATCTGTAACAGGTAGGCAGCCAAAACCGGGCTTGGTGTTACAGATCGAGATTTTCGGGCAGCCCCCCGCAGTTTGTCTAAATCTGTAACAGGTAGAGACGATTTAGCCCGCTAGATGTTACAAATCGAGACGGAAGATGCTAGTCACAGGCGATGTCGAGGTTCTTGCCGACGAGGCCCACGTAGCCGCCCTCGGCAGCCTTGGGACTATCTGCGTGGCAGAGAACCCACTTGTCGGCCTTCCAGTAGCAGTAGCTGTCACCGGCGGCAGGCATGTCGGCTGCGGCCTCGGGGCGCGGGCCATTGGTGCCCGCCGGCAGCGCCACCATCACCTGGAAGCCGCCGTCGTCGACCATGCAGGGCGTGTAGTGGAGCGTGGTGTTGAAGACTTCGACGACCGTACCCGCCGGCACGCGGAACGCCTTGACGCACGCGGTGTCGAGCTTGCCGCCCTCAATCTCCCAGCGATGCGCCACGAGCAGGATAAAGTCGCGGGCGCCCAGGTTAAACTCGCTGGCGCGGTGATACTCCAGGCAGTTGAGGCGTGTGTTGTGCCCGTTGCACCAGCCGAGCTGGAAGGAGCGGCCGCCAAACATGAGAAAGCCCAGTTTATCGGCACCCTTGACGCTCTCGAGCTCCGGCGCGCTTGCTACGTACTTGCTGCCTTCGGGGATGGGCGTGGCAGAGAGCGCCTCGAGCACGAGCAACGTGAGCTCGGACGGAACGTCATCCCAAACGTTGCCATAGGATTTGAACTCGGGATCGTTGACAGAATAGATGTGCATGTTCGCTCCTGTTCGTAAATGTGACTATATGAACATTCTAGAACAAACATGAGCGATTATGAACGCTCGTCCCGACCACTCAACAAAAAGGCGCCCCCGCATAAGCGAAGGCGCCCAATGCGCGCGCTTTGGGCGATAAAGCCCTTACGCCTGCTGATAATGCAGGTGCTTCTCATCGATATCGGCCAGGTCGCGGTCGAGATAGCGACGCGCGAGCCAGTTTGCCATGGGGAGGTTCTGGTCCAGATAGTTACCGCACTCCTCGGGAGCGGCACCGGGGACATCGCCCTCAAAGCCGGCGACAAACTCGAACAGCTCACGCACGAGCGGCAGGATCTCCTCGCTCGTCACCTCGCCAAACACGACGAGGTAAAAGCCCGTGCGGCAGCCCATGGGACCAAAGTAGACAATGCGGCTCGACCACTCGGCATGATTGCGAAGGAACGTGGCACCCAGGTGCTCGATGGTGTGGCACTCGGCCGTGTTCATGACCGGCTCCTTATTGGGCGTGGTCAGGCGCAGGTCAAAGGTGGTGACGGCGGCGCCGGTCGCCGGATCGCGGTCGATGCGGCTCACATACACGCCGGGCTCGAGCAGCAGATGGTCAACGGAAAAACTCGCGATACGCTCCATGGCAGTTCCTCTCGGTAGTTAAATTGGGACGGGGCTCTTTTAGCTGGTTCGAATGGTCGCACCAATCATACCAGTCAAAAAAGCCCCGCCCCAAATG
>DXMC01000049.1:0-10340 GCA_019414365.1 Collinsella sp. | reverse complement strand
GCCGCGCGGCAAGGAGATATATTGCCAGACCGGAGGGGCGCCGGGGGCGGGAATCGCGCACTCCATATTTTGTTCACAAATGAATAGGTCCCTCAGTCACGTCACTGAGGTTATAACTGAAGCATCAGCTTCTGATATTGGCGGTGACCAGCTGGTTTATAGATGTTGAGGCATCGGTCATCTCTGGAGCGCCACTTTACTCCAAAAGCATCGGTTATTTGTTTCCCGTCGGTAAAAGGCAGGTTTTGTTCGCCAAGCGTTCCTATATATAGAAGTTCGGGTTCGAACCGTGCATCGGTAACAAAAAAGCGACCAGCCGGAGCCGATCGCTTTCTATTCTATGCTGGAGCATCCAGAGGGGTTCTTCCGAACTCATTTTCTCGCTGCCATTCATGCTTTCGAAGCATCTTTCTACAGCCCTCGTTGTCTATCCTCGTATCTCACAGGTCTTCCGGAAATTCACAAGCAGTCTTAGGGTCAATTTGTTTCCGTTTTCAGAGACTTGTTTGAGAGTTTTTAAAGACAGTTCAAAACAATAAGTGAGACACCATAAAGCAGAGCAAGATGTGCCGGATAGAAAATGTAGAAGAAATATTTGAGCTTCAGCCCTCGCTTACCATTATAAAGATTGATAAGCAGCAACGAAACGACCGCGGCAGCAACATCAGGATTAAATACACTAGCTGTAGCAAACTCAAATCCGCCGCCAACTATATGGCATGACGAAAGGAGCACTGCACATACTGCAGCAAAGAACATCTTGGCCTTGCTGTCGTGGAATAAATAGAATGCAGCCACAAGCATAATGCCATACACACCGCCATCTAGTTTAGTGTATTCAGCTGCCAGTGCTGTCAAAACAATCAGAGCAGTTTCTGCGATGTATCTTTTCCGTTTTGAAAGACTTTGTATCTTTTCCAGAACAATCAAAAAGACCAAGGAAAGCAGGAGCTCACACATAACATTTTGTTGCCGAAGGTCAAATAGTTGCCCGGTTTGGACGAAATCGTATATGGGCTCCGCAATGATTGCGAAGACAAGCATATTTCGCAGGTACTTCTTTAAGTCATGAGTATGCAAAAATCCCTCAACCATCAAAAAGCAAAATAAGGGAAATGCAATTCTGCCAAGAACATGAAGCACATCCGAAGCCTCGCTTAGAATCGCCCACTGTTCGTCTGATATCTGACTGTACGATGCGTGAGTCATGATTCCATTGGTCAGGACGATCCTGCTTACATGATCGAGAACCATCGAAATGGCTGCTATTATCTTTAATGTGCTGCCGCTAATTCCGTATCTATTTGTTTTCATTTCGTATTCCTTACTTTGGGTGGGCCGTCAGGGGTTCAGCCTGCTCCGCAGGCGGCCGCTGCGGCGCTTCGCGCCTTGCGCGCTGCGCTGGCAAACGCTCACGCGTTTACTCAGCTCCGCGCCCTTTCGGGTTCGAACCCGCGTCGCGGCAACAAAAAAGCGGCCGGCATCCGCCAGTCGCTTTTCCATTCTATGGTGGGCCGTCAGGGGTTCGAACCCTGGACCTTGGGATTAAAAGTCCCCTGCTCTGCCAGCTGAGCTAACGGCCCGCGGGTGGCATTGTACCACGGTCTGGGACTATTCCCAACTCCATTGGCCGTTCTGGAAAATCACAACTTCACGTCCATCAGGCGTAATGCCCGTAATATCGATATCGTCCGTGCCGATCATAAAATCGACGTGCGTGCTCGAGACGTTTACGCCATGCTCCAGGAGCTCCTCCTTGGACATGTCATACCCACCCTCGATGCATTCGGGGAAACCGACACCTAGCGCGAGATGGCAGCTAGCGTTCTCATCATAGAGCGTGTCATAGAACAGAACGCCACTTTCACGGATCGGCGTGTTCTTGGAGATAAGCGCGATCTCACCCAGATGAGCGGCACCTTCATCGGTGTCAATAATGCTCGCAAGCGTCGCCTTACCCACGCGGGCATCGTAGTCCACTACGCGGCCCGCCTCGAACTTAATCCAAAAATCGTCAACCTTGTTACCGTGGTGAATGAGCGGCATAGCCGAATACACGATACCGTCGGCACGCATACGATCAGGCGAGGTGAAGACTTCCTCGGTGGGAATGTTGGGGAAGAAGGGGTGCCCATCGGGCGTCTTGCCCTTGCCGCCGGCCCACTCGTGACCTTTCGTCATGCCAATCGTCAGATCGGTTCCATTTGCCGAGGTGTAATGCAGGTAGTCGAAACGATTGTCGTTCAGGAAACGCAGGTTCTTTTCGAATGCGGCGTCATGGAGTTCCCAGTCGCTCTCCGGGTCCTGGCCATCGGCGCGAGCGGTGTGCAGAATCGCATTCCACAGCTTATAGATTGCAACCTCATCGGCGTCTCCCGGGAACACCTCGCGCGCCCAGGCAACGACCGGCGCGCCGGCGATGCACCACGGGTTGATGTTGTAGTCCAGTCCGCGGCGGAAGACCTTGCACTGCGTGTTCCTTGCCTTAGAAGCTGCAGCAGGCTTAGCGGGATCGATGCCCTTAAGGGCGGCAGGGTCCGCACCCTCGATAAAGATAAAGCAGGCACCATCCTGGGCCAGGGAATCAAGCTGCAGGCGCTTCCACTCGGGCGTCTGCTCAAAATAGCTTTTCTCGACATGCTCGTACGTGAGCCTCGTCACGGCGTCATCGGCCCAAATAACCGTCACGTGACCGGCACCGGAGGCATAGGCCTCCGCGACCACCACGCGCGCAAACGGCGCGCACTCGACCGGAGACTGAACGACAACCTCCTGGCCGGGCTTGACGTTTACGCCCTTGCGGACAACCAGGCGCGCATAGTTTTTAATCTTGGGCTCTAGGGCCTTCATGCCCTCCAGAGCCTCTTCGACCGTCAGGGCAGCTCGAATCATGTGCCACTCCATCTATCTATAGAACAGTAAAAAGGCGCGCCGCAAAAACGACGCGCCTTATATCTTAGCGATAAGTATGCATGCAAACGCTACTTCTTCTTAGAGTCCTTCTTGTCCTCCTCGGCAGCCGAGCGCTCGATAAGGGCGTTGAGCTTGTTCTCGGACATGCCCTCGGCCTGCGTGCGGTACATGTTGCGCAGGGGACGAATACGAACAAAGTCGTAGATAAAGTCACCCAAAATGACGATGTAAGACAAAACGATGCCGACCATCTGGACAGGGCTGGACACCATGCCAGCGGGAGCGAAGTACAGCGAAGCCCAAATGGCCACGACGAGCACCATGCCAATGGCGAGCACAATCCACCAGATGCGGCGGCGCTTGGTGTAGTCCTCATCCTGCTTGAGAAGGATATTCGACACCGTGTAGATGCGATCCTCCTTGGCGCGCTGCTTAGCCTTGCGGGCGCGCTTCTCCTCTTTAGAGAGGCCCTCGAGGTTCTCGCCCTTCTCGAGCTCTTTGCGGCGTGCCTTAGACGAAGCCGGCACGACGCGGACAGAGCTCGCTGCCTGACGGGCGGGCTTGGCGGATGCGGCGGACTTGCGCGCAACCCCGGTAACCTCGTGGGATTGCGTGCGCTTGTTCGTGGCGCTACGGGTACTCACTTATGCGTTCTCCTTCATGCTTGTGAACTGGGAGCCCGTGATGATCTGGAAGGCCTCGCGATAGCGCTCGGACGTGCCATCGATGACCTCGGCGGGCAGGTGCGGGGTCTCCCCCGTCATATCCCAGTTGGCTTTGAGCCAATTGCGGACGAATTGCTTGTCGTAGCTGGGCTGAATCTTGCCCTCCTCGTAGCTGGCGGCAGGCCAGAAACGGCTGGAGTCGGGCGTGAGGCACTCGTCGATCAGCGTGACCTTGCCATCGATGACACCAAACTCGAACTTGGTGTCGGCAATGATGATGCCACGGGTCGCTGCATACTCGGCGGCAGCCTTGTAGATCTTGAGGGAAAGGTCGCGAATCTGCGTGGCGATGTCCTCGCCCACGATCTCGCAGCAACGCTCGAACGAGATGTTCTCGTCGTGGTCACCGATCTCGGCCTTCGTGGACGGCGTAAACAGCGGCTCGGGAAGCTTGGAAGCCTCGGTCAGGCCCTCAGGCAGCTGGATGCCGCAGACGGTGCCGTTCTCGTCGTAGGTCTTCTTGCCCGAACCGGTCAGATAGCCGCGGACGATGCACTCGATAGGAATCGTCTGGGCCTTCTTAACCAGCATGGCGCGGCCGGCGAGGTAGTCACGATACTCAGCAAACTCCTCAGGGAAATCCGCCGGGTCGATGGAAACGAGGTGGTTGGGAACGATGTCGGCAAACTTATCGAACCAGAATGCCGAGATGCGGTTGAGCACCTCTCCCTTAAACGGAATCTCGTCGGGAAGAATGAAGTCGAACGCAGAAATGCGGTCGGTGGCGACCATCAGCAGGTTTTCACCGGCATCGTAGATATCACGAACCTTGCCACGGGAATCCGGACGACGCTCCATCGTTGTCACGTGAGTCACTCCTTACCAAAATACGACAGTAATGCGGGTTCTTTCCCGCACGTTTTCGCAAACTCGGAGCGGCAGGGACGAAACCCCTCCTTCACCGAATAGCGAAAAGCTAGTGCTCCATTGTAGTAGATGCCGCGTCCGCCGTGTGCTCGCGAGGCAGATGAATCGTAAAAGTCGTACCCTTTCCAAGCTCCGACTCCACGGATATGTAGCCGTGATGGCGCTCGACGATCTGTTTAGTCACGGCGAGGCCCACGCCCAGACCGCCCGCCTCACGGGCACGGCTGGCATCGGCGCGCCAAAAACGGCCGAAGATGCGCGACAAGTCATCCTTGGCAATACCGATGCCGGTATCAGAAACGGCGATGCTGACGTGTTTGCGGTCACTGAGCACCGACACCACGACCCAACCGCCCTCGGGGGTGTAGCGCATGGCGTTGCTCATGAGATTGATGACGCATTGTGTGATCATGTCGGGATCGGCTTCGACGACATCGTCGTGACCTTGGGTCTCGTCAGCAAAGCGCAAGCGCAGATCGCGGTCGACAAACAGGCGCTCCTGGGCATTGACGATGGAACGCACGAAAGGAACCATGTCCACCGGCTCAAGGTTGAGCGGAGCCGTGCTGTTTTCCATGCGCGACAGGTCGAGCATCTGCTGCACCAGACGAGCCAGGCGACGCGTCTCGGAAGCAACAGTCTCCAAGTGCTCATCGTCGGTAGGATATACGCCATCCTGCATGGCCTCGACCGTTGCGAGCATGGCCATAAGCGGAGTACGAAGTTCGTGAGCCACGTCCGAGGTCAAACGTTTCTCGTGTTTCATATCCTTCTCGAGCGAAGTGGCCATCTCATCGAATGTCTCGCCCAGTTGATCGATCTCGTCATCGCCGCGCAAGCCCGTACGAGCAGACAGATCGCCATCGCGAATTTGCTTGGCCGTGCTGGTAATACGGTGAATCGGCTTGGTGAGCATGCGCGACACGAGTGATCCGATAACGACCGAAATGCAAACTGCAACAACCGCAGCAAGGGCCATGGCGTTAAAGGTCTTCTCCCTAAACGCAGAATCTGCCTTGGTGAGCAAGGCATCGGAGCCGATGGCCCACAGCTTTACTTGTCCGACATGCTCGCCGGAAGACGTTATGATTTCGACGTTTGCAACGCTATCGGAGCCGGTGGGAGCCGACGAGACCGGACTATGCGATGCTTTTTTCCCGCTCGAGCTGCTCGACGCTGATTCGCTCTCGCGCACATCGGCGGTCGCGCTTGCCGAAGGCCATGAGTCGTCATAAACGACAACGCCTTTCTTGTTGACGACCTGCATACCCAAATCGTCGGATACCAAACTCGATGTCGCGACCGTACGTAGCTCGCCCGCAGTCCAATTGCCGTTTTCCTCATACGACGTCGCAAGCTTTTCGGCAGCGGAATTTGCGATTTCGACGATATTGGAGCGCGTGTAATCCGAAAAGACCGTGCCCCACACAACAGAGACCACGCCCACCAGCACCAATACCGTCATGAGCGATGTCAGAGCAAAAGCAAGTGCCATGCGCGAGGGATAGCTCATCGTTGGCCGTGAATCGGAACGAGGCGTGTTCCAACTAGCCTTGGAACCCGCCTCGCTCTCCTGCTTGTGCTTTTGTCCGATTTCAAAGCGCGCAGGTGTCATATGTGATTTCCCTATTTCTCGTCCGACTTATCGGTCTTGGCCGGAGCCTCGAAGCGATAGCCGACACCGTGGACGGTGTAGAGCCACTTGGGCTTCTTGGGATCATCGCCCAGCTTGGCGCGAAGGTTCTTCACGTGGCTATCGATGGTGCGCTCATAGCCCTCAAAGTCGTAGCCGAGCACCTTCTCGACCAGCTCCATGCGGTTGTAGACGCGACCGGGGTGACGGGCAAGCGTGGTGAGCAGCTTAAACTCGGAAGCCGTCAGGTCGACTTCCTTGCCCTCGACCAAAATCTTGTGGCCCGAGATATCGATGACCAGATCGCCGAAGTCGAGTACCTCGACGGCTGGCTCGTCGGCCTGATGGGCACGGCGGAACAGAGCGCGAACGCGCGCGACAAGCTCGCGCGGCGAGAACGGCTTAATCAGATAGTCGTCGGCGCCGAGCTCAAGACCGATAATGCGGTCCTCGATCTCGCCCTTGGCAGTCAGCATGATGATGGGGACATCCGAGGTATCGCGAATGGTGCGGCAAACGCGCTCGCCGGGGATCTTGGGGAGCATAAGGTCGAGCACGACCAGGTCAAACTGATGCTTCTCGAACTCCTCGATCGCGGACTGGCCGTCGCCGACACCCACAACCCAGTAGCCTTCGCGCTCGAGATAGGCAGCGACGGCGTCACGGATTGCCTTCTCATCCTCGACCAGCAGAATCTTTTTTGCATCTGAAGCCATAACACGGCCCCCCTGTCTCAATCAGCTAAGAACAAGCCCATTTTAACGCACCTGAGCCCGCCGGATGCCACTATGACGCGGCAGCTCGGCGGGCGGTACTCACAATTACAACGCGTTTATTCCCCTGTTGGCGCCTTTTTAACCCCTCTAAGCTTAAAGAGAGAATTGGCGTGCGGTGACCGTCTCGGGTATACCCTGGCTGTTGCGCACCGTGGCGTACGTAAGGAATGAGTCCGATTTTCCCGCCGTAGCTGGATAATCGCCATATTCCAAAGCGCGGTCGGGCGACAGTAGCGAGCCATAGGTCTTGGCAGAAGTGTCGATGAGAAAATGCGATGACTGTACCTTAACGAGATATTTATTCTTCTTGCCGGCAGCACATGCGAGCGGCTCGCGGGACAGGAAGAGGTACGGCCCTCCCTCATTACCGATATACGTGCCCATGTTGCCCAGGCTGCCCACGCCACTATAGGTCGCCTCGATAGAAAACACGAAGGTATCGCCCATATATACGGCCTCGAAAGGCGAGACTGACGAGGGAAGGACTAGCTGGGCACGTTTGGTGTTGTTGTCATCGGTCAGATCGATTGCCGTTATGCCGTAGTAGACGCCCTCGTCGTTGCGGACACGCGGCGAGATGGTCAAAATGCCGTCGCTCACGCGCGGGGCCGACGCAAAGCGGCCCGTCGATTTCCAAATTGTCTCGGCCTTGGATTCATCAAGCGAGCGACGATAGCAAAACGAATCACTACTCGTTTTATTGCCGCCTGCCGAAGGCATTTTATACCAGATGGCTGATGACCCGAACGCCGTAAACAGCGGCGGATCGTAGTCCTTGCCACCTCGATCGAGCTCAACCACGTCGCCAGAGAGCGAAGCGCCCGACAGATTTTGAGCGTAGAGCTTCCACGATGAACTGGCAAAGTTCATCTCAACCCACGCAAACACGCCGTCGCCGGCACGGACATCGTAAAAAGCATATCCCGTGCCCTCGATAGGATTCTCAATTAATGTGGTAAGCGAGCCATCGCCCAGGTTGAGCATACCGAGTGTGTTGGCGTGCAGTGCCGATGCGGGCGCCATCATTGCCGCAGCATAGTCACCATCGCAGTGGTACAGCAACGTGCCCAGCGGCAGCGTCCACGATGCCGCCGGCTCAAGATCGATGTCAACTGCCTCGTACTCATCAGTAATCGAGACAATCTTCGAATCGTCCTTGATAACCTGCGGCTCGCCAGCGGCATCATCACTGGTGCCTGTTTTTTTCGAACATCCGGCAAGCACCGTGGCAGCGCTCGCGGCAGCTCCACCGAGCACAAAGCCGCGGCGCGATATTCCGTTCTTGATGTGGTCGGCGATACCCATTAGGCGATCTCGGCGCGAGCGGCCTCGATAGCGCGCGTAAGCTGATCAGCGCAAGAGGTCTTCTTCATGCCGCAGGTATTGCCGGCAAGAACCTCGATCACACGGTCGGCAGGAGTGCCCTCGACCAGTTTGGAGATGGCCTTGAGGTTGCCATCGCAGCCGCCGGTAAACTCAACGCCCAGCACCTTGCTGCCATCGTCAGAGAGATTGAGGTGAATATTGCGAGAGCATACACCCTGCGGCTTGTAATCAAACGAAATCATGCGATCCCCTCTCAGAATGTTATTCGAGACGACTATTATCCCCGTCTTTCCCTAAATGCAACGAGGCGCTTTGCCGGCAACACACATTACCAGCAAAGCGCCCTAAAAAGCTAACGTTATGCCCGAACCTACTCGAAGCTCAGCTGCTCCAGACGATCAAAGACCGTGTCGATACGGGTGAGGAAGTCCCACGGATCAAAGATCTCGTCGAGCTTCTCCTGGCTGACGGTGCAGCGCGGGTCGGCCTCGAGACGCTCCTTAAAGGTGGGGCCGGAGACACAATCCTGCACCTCGTGCCAGGTTGCCATGGCGTTCTCCTGCACAATGGCGTACGCGTCCTCGCGGGTGATGCCCGTGTCGACGAGGGCCAGCAGCACCTTGGAGGAGAAGATGAGGCCGCGGGTCTTATTGAGGTTGGCCATCATGCGGGCAGGGTACAGCTGCAGGCCGTCGATAACGCGGATGAGGCACTGGAACATGTGGTCGAGGGCGATGAAGCTGTCGGCCTGGGCGACACGCTCGGCAGAGGAGTGCGAAATGTCACGCTCGTGCCACAGGGCGACGTTATCGAAGGCAACCTGGGCGTTGGACTTCACGACGCGCGACAGACCGCAGACCTTCTCCATGGTGATCGGGTTGCGCTTGTGCGGCATGGCGGAGCTGCCCTTTTGACCCTTGCGGAACGGCTCCTCGGCCTCGAGCGTATCGGTCTTCTGCAGATTGCGAACCTCGGTAGCGATGCGCTCGCAGGTGGCCGCGGTGGTGGCGAGAACGCCGGCGAGATAGGCGTGATGGTCGCGGCTGATAACCTGCGTGGACAGCGGGTCGTGAACCAGACCCAGGTGCTCGCAGACATACTCCTCGACAAACGGTTCGATGGAGCTGTACGTGCCAACAGCGCCCGAGATGGCACCGAAGGCAACATTCTTGCGGGCGTCCTCAAGACGATCCAGATCGCGCTTGAGTTCCCAGGCCCAAGAGCCGAACTTCATGCCGAAGGTCATCGGCTCGGCGTGGATGCCATGAGTGCGGCCGGCACAGAGCGTGTTGCGCTCCTCAAAGGCGCGACGCTTGCAAATCTCGCCGAGCTTCTTGACGTCCTCGATGATCAGGTCGCAGGCCTGGGTGAGCTGGTAGCACAGAGCCGTGTCGCCCAGATCGGAGCTGGTCATGCCATAGTGAACCCAGCGGCTGGGCTTGGGGTCGCCCTCGGGAACATCGGCGTCGATGTACTCCTTCATGTTGGTCAGGAAGGCGATGACGTCGTGGCGCGTGACCTCCTCGATCTCGTCGACCTTTGCCTTCTCAAAGTTGGCATGGTCGCGAATCCACTGGGCTTCGTCTTTAGAAATGCCGATCTTGCCGAGCTCCGCCTGGGCCTCACAGGCCAGGACCTCGATCTCCTGCCAAATGGCGTACTTGTTCTCGAGGGAGAAGATGTGTCCCATCTCCGGGCGGGTATAGCGATCGATCATAGCGGCTCCTTTTTGGTTATTGGCACGTTGGTCGTAACCCAACCATTGTACCGTGCGCAGGTGCAAGTATGGGCAGCAGGCATTAACCTAACATTTTGGAATTGGAGCGGGCAACGGGACGTCCGCGTATTTGCTTCGCAAATCCGTACCGGCTTCAGGCGCCTGCCGGCGCCTTCGCCTGCTCGCTACAAACGCTTCGCGTTTGTTTTACGCTCGCACCCTGGCGGGTTCGAGTCCCGGCGCTTTATTGAAAAAAGCACGGCACCGGAACGGTGTCGTGCTTTTACTTTTTCTGGAGCGGGCAACGGGACTCGAACCCGCGAGTGTCAGCTTGGGAAGCTGATTCCTTACCCGATCTTCCGCGACCTGAATTATCCGTCTGA
>DXMC01000048.1:0-10856 GCA_019414365.1 Collinsella sp. | reverse complement strand
GGCATCGATGGCGCCCTCGGCATAGGCGCCGTAGCGGGCGATATCCTCGTCCTCGCAGCCCAGCGAGAAGAACGGCACCTCGGCACGGATGCACGGCCACGCGAGCAGCTCGGCACGAACCGACGACTTGAGCCAGCGATCCAGAGCGACATCGAAGCGCTCGCGCTGTTCTGGCGTCAGGCGCCACAAGCGAGCCAGGGCGTCGGCACGCTCAACGGGCAGCGCATCGGCACCCATCTCGATGAGCCACTGGCAAGCGGCGTGGAAGGCCGAGCCCAGCGCCATGGGGTTGCCGGCGGGCTCAACGGCGGCCACGTCTGCATCCGTCATCTCCGAGCCATCCGACTCCGCATCATCGCCGGCCTCGTCCATGGGCACGTGTGCCTCGGCGGCACGATCTTCCGTCTCGGCATGAAGCGCCGCGGCAATTGACGAGTAGCTATACGAGTCACGCACCGGGAACGGACAGATGCCCATGCGCACGCCCACTGCCTGGGGATACACGAGCTCAAACGCATCGGGCTTGGGGTCGGCAGGACCGGGCACAGTTGAGCGCGCAGCATTATCAGCGACATCGACATCGCCGCGAACGAGCCTGCCCTCGGCATCCAGCGAAGCGTTAGCCTCAAACGCCTGCTCACCAAACGTAAAGTCCGCCAGCGAGATGAGCTCGTAGTCGCCCGGCTGGGAGTTGTCGAACACCAGACGGTCGCTATCGAGCTGCGGCATGTCCAGACTATCGGTCGGCAGGATGCGGCGCAGCACGTCGTAGGTCAGATCCGTCTCGACATCGAAGGTCGGCGCCATCACCTTGCCGCGGCTCACACCGGCATCCATCGCCAAGATCACTAGCTCGCGCGCACGCGTCATGGCAACATAGAGCAAGCGGGCCCGCTCCTCGAGCGAAAGCTGCAGGTCGGCGTTGCGCAGGCGAGCAAATGCCTCGGCGGGAGAACCCGTCGCACAGACGTCCTCCATGAGCTCCGGCGGCAGCCACAGCGACGTGCCCTTGCCCTTAAACGCGTGCTCAAACTGCTTTTTGACGTCGTCGCCCTTCACAAAGGTACCGTCGGCAAGCTTAACGCCATCGAAGCGCGCCGGCAGCGCCACGACTTGCGCTCCGCCCTCGACGCGACCCATCTGTGCCGCACCGGACGATTTGCGCACGCCAAAACACTCGGCAACCGCCACGACCGGATACTCCAGGCCCTTGGACGCATGCACGGTCATGATGCGCACCGCGCCGTCGCCCTCCTCGTTGAGGGCGCCCGGGGCCTCCTTGCCCGCCAAGAAGCGGTCGAAGGCGAGCGCGATGGAGCGCGGAGAATTGCCGAGCTCGGCCTCCGCCTCGGCCACGGCGTCGAGCGCCTTGAGCACGTTGGCGGCAATGGCCTTGCCCTCGGGGCCGCGCTGCGCCAGACGCACGAACCAGCCGGAGGCGTTGACCACGTCGCGCGCGATGGCAGCGAACGAATCACGCCCCACGCGACGCAGTGCGTAGCGCAGCACCTCGCGGGCGCGCGTTACGAGCGGCAGGTTCTGCAAACCCGGCACATCGGAATCGCTCATGATGCCCGCATCGATATTGCGGCGCGACGTCTCGCCCGTCTGCTCGTCGAGCTTGGTCGCCAGCGCCAGGAACTCCTGGGCGCCGAGTGCAAACATCGGCGAGGCCAGCAACGGCATAAGGCCTTGGGCCGTATCGGCCGGATTGGCGAGCGCGCAGACCAGGGCACGCACCGTCTGCACCTCGGCCGCCTGGGCAAAGACCGAGCCGCCTGCGATGACGCAGTCGAGTCCTTGGTCGCGGAAGGCCTGCGCGTAGACGTCGGCATTGGTCATGCGACCCAGCAGCAGCACCATGCCGCCCTGGGGCTGGCCGGCATCGGCAAGCGCATGGAATCGCTCGGCGATCGCACGGGCCTTGGCCTGCGTGCGCTCCTGCATACTGCCGCCGGCAACGAACAGCGCCTGGCGGCGCGAAGCCTTTGCCTTGAGCATGTCCTTGCGTTTGTCGCTCGGTTCAAGATCCAAGAACCCCTGCATCAAACCACCGGTGTCGCCGTCAAAGACGCGCGCCACATAGCGCAGCACCTCGTCGTGGCTGCGGAAGTTGCGCACGAGTTTGACGAGCTCGCCGGCGGGAGCATCGGACGTGGTGACCGTCTCGGACGCCGTCGTCGAACCCACCTTGCGCTCCTGGCGGCGAAACACCTCGACCTCGGCACCACGGAAGCGATAGATCGACTGCTGCGCATCGCCCACCGTGCACAGCGCGCGCTCGCCCGCACCCGTCAAATAGCGAATCAGATCGACCTGCATCTGGTCGCTATCTTGGAACTCGTCGATCATGACCATCTTAAAGCGGCCCTCATAGGCAGCTCGAATAGCCGGGTAGTCGCGCAGCGCCTCGTACGCCATGCGCAGCAGGTCATTGTTATCGAGCGCGGACTGGTCGGCCTTGAGCGCACGGTACTCCGCCTCTACGGCACGGGCAAGCCCCACCAGCGCATCGAGCGCCGGGCCGCCGCAGGCAAGCACGATATTGATAAACGCATCAGCCGCCTCGGCCTTGAGTAGCTCCACCTGCTCCTTAGGAAACGCCTTGCTCGCGCGCGGCATGCTGCACGACATCATGAGTCGCGCCGCATCCTCCATGGTTTTGCCGCTCGCCTCAAACGCGTCGATGGCGTCGAGTGCCGCCTGCGCTTTCTCGGTCGTGGCCTTGCTTGCGCCCAGCGCCGCACGATAGGCATCGGCAAGCGCCGAGGTGTCGGCCTGGCCGCGCGCCACGCACACATCGTCCATGCCGCCCGGCAGCTGGCTCGATAGCTCCAACAGGTCGCGCACCAGGCCTTTGATGGTGGTACCGGCGCCAAACGGCCCGCCCTCGCCCGCCATGGGATACCAAGCGTAGAGGGCCTTAAGCGAGGCGGCAAGCTCGGGCGCGGCATCGGGCGCCGTCGCGCGCCCCAGCACATGCTCGACAGCCTGATCCATAAGCTCATCGGTATCGGTGAGCACCGTGAACTCAGGATCGATGCCCAGCTCCAGCGCGTGCGCGCGCAGGATACGCGAGCACATGCCGTGGATGGTCGAGATCCAAGCGTCGTCGACCGTCAGGGCCTCCTCGTCCATGCCCTCTTCGATAAGCGCACAGCGCACGCGGTCGCGAATCTCGGCCGCGGCGTCTTTGGTAAAGGTAATGGCGAGCACCTGGTCCAGATGCTCGACAAACGGACCGGATTCGGGCGAGAGCGCATAGACGATGCGGCGCGTGAGGGTAAAGGTCTTGCCCGAGCCGGCACCCGCCGAGACAAACAGCGGGCGGTCGAGCGTTTTGACGACTTGCAGCTGTTGCGGCATCAAGGTCGAAAGATCCATGGTCTACACGTCCCTCCTTACAAACGTTCCTTCGTGGTTATACGAGCAGCGCGCATGCGCGGCCTGAGCCGACGTTGGGTCGACAGCGGCAACGTTGCCCGCCTCGAGCTCGCGCAGGCGCTCGGCAATGCCGGTCTCCACGCGGTCGAGCAGCGCATCGAAGTCCATGTTGCCGCCCTCGCCCGGAAAGCCCTTCTTGAGGCCCGGAATGCGGCCGTCGCCGCGCTCTTCCTCGAGCAACTCGGCACTTGCGGCACCACGCAGTGCGGGCTTGCCGCCCTTGGTCGAAAAATAGAGCGCCGCACGGGCATCTAGACCCAGCGCCCGGCGCATGGCCTGCGCGTAGATGAGTGTCTGGGTATGGGGCGGCAGCCAGCGCGGATCGTCGATGGGGGCCTCGCCCGACTCCTCGTCGCGCACCGTGGGGTCGGCGAGCTTAAACTCCTCGACACCCGAACGATGCTTGTAGTCAATCACCACAGCGCGGTTCTCGGCGTCCACATCCACGCGGTCGATGCGCCCGCCGAGCGGCCAGCCGGCATACTCGACCTGGAGCTCGTTGAACGCAAACTCCAGGTAGCGCGGCGCGAAGGGCGCGAGCGCCTCGGACTCGTAGGCGAGCACGCCCTCCAGTTGCGGCAAGATCTCGGCCGCCTGGCGCTCCTCCACTGGAGAGAGCGGCACCAGCGGGCCCTCGGTACCGCGCTTGCCGGCGTGCTCGGCCAGGGTCTCGGCAAAGACCTCGTGCAGCAGCTCCTTCGCGCGCGGCAGATTCATGGGCGTCACGCGCTCCATGCCCTCCTGCGGAAGACGTGCATGCAAGTGCTCCAGCACGTCATGGACAAAGTTGCCCTTCTCCATGTTGCCAAAGCCCGCATCGATGGACTGAGGTTTGACGCGATACGAGACGAACCAGCACAGCGGGCAGGTGGAATAGGCCTCGATCTGCGAGGCGGACGTCAGGCGCGGCACGAGCGGCGCGTCCTCGCCCTCGCCATCGCGACGACGCAGGACCAAATACGGCACGGCCTCGGCACTCAGATGCTGAGGGGCTTCACAGGTCACGCGCTCGCGCTTGAGACCTTCGCCTGCCGCGGGATCGAAGTCCCTTACGATATCACCCTCACCCACGCACTTCGCCTTGTCGGCGCCAGCGGCTTTAGCGTCACCAGCGGTCTTAGCGTCGTCAGCGATCTTAGCGCCGTCAGCCTCGGCATGCGCCCGCAACTCGGTCCACACGGCAGCCGGATAGCACTCGCGCGCCTGGCGATCGTGGGTCACACGGGCGAGCGTAACCGGGCCGCGTGACGCCTGCATCGCGTGGCCAAAGCGCGCGCGCAGCAAGGCCGCGGGCTCAAGCGTCACGCCCTCGCGACCAAGGCTCGCCGTCAGCGTGGCCAGCGGCCCCTCCTCGTGCGAGAGCGGATAGCTGTCCAGATCGACATCGGCAAACAGTACGGCATCGTAGCTGCCGGGGCGCAGAGCTGCCGCATCGGCAAGCGAAGCAAAACGAACCTGAGCACGTGGCGCACGGTCAACCTCGTAGGTCTCGTAATCGTAGGCGGTGCTACGCTTGTCCACCTTGGTGCGAATGCCATCGAGCACGGGCACGGTCGCGGCCTGCGACACGTCGAGCACGCGGGCGCCATTCATAAGGATGTCGATGGCGTGGCGCAGCAAGGCCACCTCCGCCTGGCGACGAGCCTGACCGTCAAGGCCTCCAAGGGCGCGATCGGGCAACGCCTCGGCAACGGCAAGCATGGCCTTGAGCGCCGTCACGGGCTTGTCACGCCACAGCGCCTGGAACACGTCCGAAACCACACACGGTACGTTCTTAAACCAGTTGTCGTCGCTCGCCGCCTTGCGCGCGCCCCTCACCTGGCCTTGGACACTCTGCAGCAGGCTCTTAACGCTCGCGGTAGTCTTGCTACGCGAGAGACGCATATTCTTATCGAAGGCACGGGCATTGACGGCATCAGCGCCCGAAAGCGGACTGTAGATCCAGTCGGTAAGCTCCGGCGCGGGCCACCACTCGGTCTTTGACGCCGTGCCCTCATCGGCGGTCTTCATGCGCTCGATCAGGCCGGCAAGCGCCGCAAACTGCCTGCCCGCAATGGATTGGGAAAACGCCGTGAACTCAGTTGTCTCGGCAGCGATATGGCGAGCCGCCAGACGAGAGGCGAGCTCACCGAACAGCTGGGGTGCCCGGGCAGAAACGACGAGCACGCGCACGGGGTCGGTGGGCATTGCAGTAGCTTTATCGGCCTTGGACTCCTTGTGCGCTTTCACCAACTTATCGACGGCGTCCGCATAGACATGAGCACGGGCATGGGGACCGGCGACCTCAATAAAGACAGGCTGAGCGGCAGTCCCGCAAGCGACATCAGACGCGACGGCGTCCTCCCCCAGCGGCGCAATCTCAAACAGCACACCGCGGGCATCAAATGCCGCGGCAAGCTCCTCGCGCATCGCCGCCTGCTCGCGGGCAAGCAGCACGACGACCTCTCCCCCATTGTTCGCCACGGCAGACAGCAGCTCGAGCAGGCCGTGCGTAAACGACGTGATACCGCGCACGCATACGGCGCGGGTGCACGCCGGCAGGTTATCGGCCAGGGCACCGGCCATAATGTCGGCCGCCTCGCAGGGCTCGACCATATCTCGACGATCCAAACCGCCCGCGTAGGCGCGCAAAAGCTCGAACACGCGAGCCTCGGCATCGCTTTTTGGCTCAGGCTGGCAATTGTTGCCACGGCATCGCTCGGCACCCGTCCCCGCCACACCCGGCAGCACGTCGCGGGCCATGCGCGCGAGCATGCGCACCGTGCCCTGGCTGCGCGAAAGTGGCTGCAGGTCGGCATCGTCGAGACGCGTGACCATGTCCGAGAACAGCATCTGGCGCTGCAGGTTGTCGACGAAACCGCGCCCGTCGCCCAAAAGCTCCCAAAGCGAGCGAAGCCACGATGTAGGCGTCTTGTAGTCGATACCCAGCGAAACGCCGGCTTCCGCCGCATCATGACGGCACAGGTCGAACTCGGCAAACGTAGGTGCCAGCAACACGGCACGCCCGTGGCGGGCAATAAGGTCGGCAAGCAACGACGACTCGGCATCGCTCAAATCCGTGCCGGCATTGGTGGTATAGATTCGAACAGGCATGGTCCTCCGCTCAAACTGTTCGCAATAATCAATGTATCCATCCTACCCGCCCACGCGGACAGATTTGCCCCACGCCAACAGATTTGATCCCTTGGGGACGGAGGAAAACGGATCACCGAGAAGGTCAGTTTAACCCGGTGATCCGTTTTCCTCCGTCCCCAAGGGATCAAAAAACCGCCCCCGGAGGGACGGCTCTTCGTAATTCAATGTTGTCGCTGGCCTACTCGCCATCCTCCAGTTTAATGAGGATCTTGCGGTAGCCACCGTACTCGCCGTTGAGCGCCTTGGATACACGGCTCACCGTGGTGGACGAAGCGCCGGTACGCGCCTGAACCTCGACATAGGGCTCGCCCTCGTCCAGGTAACGCGCGACTTGCAGACGCTGCGATAGATCGCAAATCTCACGCGGCGTGCAGATATCGGTCAAAAACGCTTGGATATCTTTCTCGTCGTCCAAAAGGCTAAATGCGTGGACCAGCTGCTTGACATCAGGCTTGTCAAACATGTTCTCGATATTCATCGATCACCGCCAAACCCGCCAAAAGGCATCGAAGTTGATACTGACATCGGGCATCGTTCACCCGTAATATGCAATAGGGCAACGCCTGTGGCTTTTGCCCGTAGCAGTTTAGCACACCACCAAACTAAAGCGACAAGACTCTCTGCCAGCGGCACGTTTTTTAGGACGAACGCCGTTTTGAAACCGAATGCGCACGCAAGCTCCACGAATATCTGAGACAATGGGCGGCCGAACAGGGCCGAGCCCGCGCATCTATCCGAGTTGCAAAGGTATGTGCCCCTCACGCCCCCTCACCACGCCATGCGCAAGAAAGGATTCCCACCATGCGCTTTTTGCTCAACTGGCTTTTGACCTCAATCGCCATCGCGATAGCAACGTTTCTCGTCCCCGGCATTCAGCCCTTCGGCATGGCCGACGCCTGGGTCTGCTTTGCCTTCGTGGGACTGTTCCTCAACATCGTCGACTCGCTCGTCAAGCCGTTCCTGACGGTCATCTCGCTGCCGCTCACTATTATCACGCTTGGTATTTTTCAGCTCGTAGTCAACAGCTTTATGCTCGAGCTGGCCAGCTACCTGTCGGTCAATCTGCTGGGCGCGGGCATCTCCATTGCCGGCTTTGGATCAGCCTTTATGGGCAGCATCCTGGTATCCATCATGCGCAGCATTCTCGACAGCATCGCCAGGAACTAAAGCGACCGGATACGGACCGCCGCAACACGCCAAAAGAAGGCCGTCCATCGCAACGATGGGCGGCCTTGTCATTTGTCAAGCCTCAGAGGGCAAGAAAATCTACCATTTCTACCCCGTCCCCAAATGGCAGGTGGGACTAGATGACGTAGTCGTAGCCCTCGTTGGGGGCGACGAGCGCATCGAGCGTCACGCCGTCGAGGTAGTCGTTGATGAGCTTGTCCAGGTTCTTCCACACGTCGAGCGTGGGACACTCATCCGAACGCGAACAGCCCTTGCAGTCGCCGTCCAGGCATGCGACCGGCGCCAGGCTGCCCTCGGTCAGGCGCAAGATCTCACCCACCGTGTACTGCTCGGGCGGGCGCGTGAGCACGTAACCACCGCCCTTGCCGCGCATGCCCGAGAGCATATTGGCACGCACGAGCGTGGCCAAAATGTTCTCCAGATATTTCTCCGAAATCCCCTGGCGCGCGGCGATCTCTTTGAGGGGAATGCGGCCAGCCGCCTGGTGCTCGGCCAGGTCGACCATAACGCGCAGGGCATATCTGCCCTTTGTGGAAACCAACATATATATTGCTGCCTTTCGGTCTTTTAATTCGTAGAAATTCTAGCCGAAAAATTGGTTTTGAAAATACCTATTCCCGTCAAGCTGGTTAATCGACTCGTAATAATCTTCTATTTCCTATTGCGTTACTAGGCTTTACTGTCTACTATGCTTGCCAACAGCAAAACGAACAACCTATAAGGTTTGTGGGTTTCGCTGTTACACACACCGTAAAACCACACGGTATCCAGTCATTTGAACACTTTGGAGGTTCACCATGAGCAATGTTTACACGTCCATCGATCAGCTTATCGGCCACACCCCGCTTCTGGAGCTCACTCACTTTGAGGCCGATGAGGACCTCAAGGCCCGCGTACTCGTCAAGCTGGAATACTTCAACCCCGCCGGCTCCGTCAAAGACCGCGTCGCCAAGAACATGATCGACGAGGCCGAGAAGGCCGGCAAGCTCGTGCGCGGCGGCGACTACACCATCATCGAGCCCACGAGCGGCAACACCGGCGTCGGCATCGCCTCAGTGGCGGCGGCTCGCGGCTACAAGGTGATCATCACCATGCCCGAGACCATGTCCGTCGAGCGCCGCAAACTTATGCAGGCATACGGCGCACAGCTCGTGCTCACCGACGGCTCCAAGGGCATGAAGGGTGCCATCGCCAAGGCCGAGGAGCTGCAGAAGGAGACGCCCAACAGCATTATCGCCGGCCAGTTTGTGAACCCCGCCAACCCCGCCATCCACAAGGCCACGACCGGCCCCGAGATCTGGGATGACACCGACGGCGAGGTCGATATCTTCGTCGCTGGCGTTGGCACCGGCGGCACCGTGACCGGCGTGGGCGAGTTCCTCAAGGAGCAGAACCCCGAGATTCAGGTCGTCGCCGTCGAGCCCGCCACCTCCCCGGTGCTCTCCAAGGGCCAGGCCGGCCCGCACAAGATCCAGGGTATCGGCGCCGGCTTTATGCCCGACGTCCTCGACACCCAGGTCTACGACGAGATCATCCCCGTCGAGAACGACGACGCCTTTTCCACCGGCCGCGCCGTGGGCCACAAGGAGGGCGTGCTCGTGGGCATTTCGTCCGGCGCCGCCGTGTGGGCTGCGCTGCAGCTGGCCAAGCGCCCCGAGAACGAGGGCAAGACCATCGTGGCGCTGCTCGCCGACACCGGCGAGCGCTACCTGTCCACGGCGCTCTTCCAGGACTAGGGCCCGTCGCCCATAGGTTGAGCCCAGGGCGAACCGGTCTCCCCTCTCCCGGCAGTCTGAGCCCATCCCATCAGGGTGTCCCACGAGACGTCCGAACTTGTTACAATGTCTGCGGCGCGGAACCAGCCTCCCGCGCCGCTTTTCTTTTTTGGCCACATGCCACCAAGGAGAACCTCCCCATGCACAACAAGCGCGTGCTCGTCGCCATGAGCGGCGGCGTCGATTCCAGCGTGACTGCGTACCTGCTCAAAAGCCAGGGCTACGAATGCGTCGGCGCCACCATGCGCCTCACCTGTCCCGCGCCCGATCCCGTCACGGGCATGAATAAGGTCGACCGCGACATCGCCGATGCAAAGGCCGTCGCCGAGCGCCTGGGGATACCCCACCATGTGCTCGACCTGCAGCAGACCTTCGACCGTAACGTTATCGAGCGCTTCGTGACTGCCTATCAGGAGGGACTGACGCCCAACCCGTGCATCATCTGCAACCGCCATATTAAGTTTGGGGCACTGCTCGATGCGGCACTCAATATGGGCTGCGACTACATCGCCACAGGTCACTACGCCAAAACGAGCCAAGCGGCCGACGGCACCTGGCAGCTGTACCGCGGCGAGGACCCCAAAAAGGACCAGAGTTACTTTTTGTATTCGCTTACGCAGGAACGCCTGGCGCACACGATCTTTCCGCTGGCTGGGCTGGACAAAGAGCGCGACGTGCGCCGCATTGCCGCCGAGCAGGGCTTTACCAACGCCAAGAAGGCCGAAAGCGAGGACATCTGCTTTATTCCAGACGGTGACTACGCGGGCTATATCGAGCGCCGCTGCGGACATCCCGCTGCACCGGGCGACATTGTGTGGCGCGACGGCAGCGTGGTCGGGCGCCACAACGGTGCGCTGCGCTACACCATCGGTCAGCGCAAGGGCCTGGGCGTCGCGATGGCGCATCCCGTGTACGTAACGGGCGTCGACGCCGACAGCAGCACCGTGCATCTGGGCGAGGCCGAGGACCTAACGGCCACAGCGCTCACGGCCAACGACTGGATCTGGAGTGCCCCTGCCGACCGCATGAAGGCAGAGCTCACGTCCGGTGGCATTCGCGTAGGTGCCAAGTACCGCTATCGTCAGAAAGACCAGGCAGCGACCCTTGCGCGCGGCGAAGACGGGCAAATGCTGCTAACTTTTGACGACCCGCAGCGCGCCATCGCCCCCGGCCAAGCCGTTGTAGTCTACCGCGGCGACATCGTCCTGGGCGGCGGCACCGTTACGACAGCCATCAAGTAGCCCCATCCCCTTCATAAATTGCGGTGAAATAGGGACTGTTTTTGCTGGCAAAAGGGGGTGCGGACGATTTCTT
>DXMC01000047.1:0-13314 GCA_019414365.1 Collinsella sp. | reverse complement strand
GGGTACCGCCTCGCGGTGACATCGTTTTTATGTCAACCTTGGTCTAACAGAGCCACTTATTTAGAGGGCGCTGAGGCTGGGAGTCCATGCGATGGTGGGAGTCGCGCCGTCGAGGGTCTCGTTGATGGTGGCGGCCATACCGGCGAGGAGGCTGTTCTCGCTTACGGTGAGCATGTCGTAACCGCCGGCACGCATGAGTTCGCGGATCACCACGGCGCCAGCCAAGATCACGCCCGCGCGTTTGGGCTGCACGCCTGGCAACGCGGCAATGCCTGCGACATCCAGCGCAGACATGCGCTCAATAGCGGCCGAAACCTGATCCAGCGAAAGCTCGCGCAGGTGCACAAAGCTCGAATCGTACGGCTCCAGCTCGTGGATCAGAGCCACCAGCGTAGTCACCGTGCCGCCCACTGCGACCAAGCGTTCGGCGCGCTCAAAGTCGCTGGGCAGGCCTTCAAAATAGGCGGCGAACTGCTCACCTGCCCACGCGGCAGCGGCAGCAAGCTCGCCGTCCGCAGGCGGCAGCGCCGAGAAGAACCGCTCCGTCACGCGGCGACAACCGATGTCCAGCGAACGCGTGCCCTCCAGCGCATAGACCCCACGCTCCGGCGCATAGACGCCCGTCGCGAGCTCCGTGGATCCGCCGCCCGAATCGGCAACAATGATGCGCTCGCCGGCAAAGTCGTGCGCCACGCCAAAAAACGTCAGGCGCGCCTCGACCTCGCCCGGAATCACCTGTGGCTCAAGCCCCAGATCGCGCAGGCCGTCCAGCAGCAGCGCGGCATTGGACGCATCGCGCGCGGCGCTCGTGCACGTGGTGCAGATGCACGCGGCCCCAAAGGCACGGGCCTCATCCACAAACATGCGACACGCAGCGAGCACACGCTCGACAGCCGCCTCGCAAAAGCGACCCGTCGCGTCCACACCCTCGCCCAGGTCGGTAATCTCGGTATGCTTGGACGATTCCACGATCGCCCCGCCCTCGACCTGCGCCAGCACCAGTCGCGACGACACCGTTCCCAGATCGATCGCCGCCACCTTATATCGTTTGCAATCTGCCATTGCGGGCTCCCCTCCGGGCGCTATTTGCCGTTGGACACGACCGTCTGGCCCTCGACACCGTTAAACCCAAACAGCATGTCGAGCGCCTGGATGTACCACGGGGCGTCCTTACCGACTTCTTCGATTTCCTTGGCAACTTCGCTGGCCTTCTTGGCGTTCGACGACTTCTTGCTCGAAGACGAATCCGAATCGTCGTCCAGGCCCTGCACTTCAATCCTCTTCTCGCCGGGCATCACCAGGCCCAGATCCTCGGACGCCGCATCCTTAATGCCCTCCTCCGAGAGCAGCTTGTCGACGCTTTTTTGCAGCTCATCATTGTATTGCTGACGAATCTCGACCTGCTTGGCCAAGATATCGCTCGAACGCTTTGCCACGTACAGATCGCGCACGGGGAAATACAGGCTCACGAGCACCAGGGCAACGACAATGCCGATGAATAGCCCTCGCTGAGGACCGTGGGTAAAGTCGTAGATCGCCTTGACCACCGCGTTGTCGTTGGCGTAGTGCATAAAGTCCGAGCCCGAAAAACGGTTCGAAGGCCTGCTCGACCTATCGTGCGTTTGAGCCGACGAGCGCTGAGCATGCGACGAACGTGCCGGGCGCACTGGTCCATCTGTCGAAGTATTCACTTGAGCATTGGGGCGCGAGGTACTTGTCGGGCGCTGCATGGAGCGGTCGGCGCCGGCGTAGGCGGACCCACCGAGCTGCACCGTGCGCGCACGGCGAGGCGACGGCTCACGCGAACCGGCGGAATAGTACCTGTTGTCGTAAATCTGATCCATGTGCGCCTTGTGCGGTTGAGGTTTGTTTGCGCTAAGTATTCTAGTTATAGCACGAGCGCCCGCACCGCCTTCGCCAGCCTTTGCTCGACATAAAAAAGGCGCTGAGTCATATGGCCCAGCGCCCAATGGTGCTCAACAGCGCCCGGCTGGAGCAAGGCAAATCCGAGTCTTCCCCGCCCCCGCGACCTCCGCGTGCCTAGCGAATGTTGTAGAACGCGGCCTTGCCGGCGTAGCGCGCGCTGCCCTCGAGCTCATCCTCGATGCGGATGAGCTGGTTGTACTTGGCGATACGGTCGCTACGGCACGGGGCGCCCGACTTGATCTGGCCGGCGTTGACGCCCACGACCAGGTCGGCGATCGTGGAGTCCTCGGTCTCGCCGGAGCGGTGGCTCACGATGCAGGCGTAACCGGCCTCCTTGGCGGTCTCGATGGCCTCGAGCGACTCGGTGAGCGTGCCGATCTGGTTGACCTTGACCAGGATCGCGTTGGCGGCACCCAGCTCGATGCCCTTCTTGAGGCGCTCGGTGTTGGTGACGAACAGGTCGTCGCCCACCAGCTGCACCTTGTTGCCAATGCGACGGGTAAGCTCGACCCAGCCGTCCCAGTCCTCCTCGGCCATGCCATCCTCGATGGAGATGATGGGGTAGGTGTCGACGAGCTTCTCCCAGTAATCAACCATCTGGGCACTCGTGTACTCCACACCCTCGCCCTTGAGCTCGTACATGCCGGTCTCGGCGTTGTAGAACTCGGTCGAGGCCGGGTCCATGGCGTACATGAAGTCGACGCCGGGCTTAAAGCCAGCCTTCTCGACGGCCTTGGTAATGTACTCGAACGGCTCGGCATTGGTCTTAAGGTTGGGCGCAAAGCCGCCCTCGTCGCCCACGCCGCCGCCCAGGCCGGCCTCGTGCAGCACGCCCTTGAGGGTGTGGTAGACCTCGGCGCACCAACGCAGGCCCTCGGCAAAGCTCGGGGCGCCCACCGGCATGATCATGAACTCCTGGAAGTCGACGTTATTGTCGGCATGCACGCCGCCGTTGAGGATGTTCATCATGGGCGTGGGCAGCAGATGGGCGTTGACGCCGCCCAGGTACTGGTACAGCGAAAGACCCGCCGACTCGGCAGCGGCGCGGGCGACGGCCAGCGACACGCCCAGGATGGCGTTGGCACCGAGCTTGGTCTTGTTGGGGGTACCGTCCGCGGCAATCAGCGCGGCATCGACGGCACGCTGGTCGAAGGCGTCGAGGCCGACGACGGCATTGGCGCACTCGTTGTTGACGTGCTCGACGGCCTGAGAGACGCCCTTGCCCAGATAGCGGCCCTTGTCGCCATCGCGCAGCTCGCAAGCCTCAAAGGCACCGGTCGAAGCGCCCGAAGGCACCATCGCGCGACCGAAGCTACCGTCCTCGAGCACAACCTCGACCTCGACGGTGGGATTGCCGCGGCTGTCGAGCACCTCGCGACCGTAAACGTCCAAAATATCGCTCATGTTGTCTCCCTCTCACTTGGAAACGGGTTGAATGCTTGGCGACACGGCCTGCACGCTACAGTGGCGCGCAGGTTCATAAGTTAGCCTTATCGCACTTTTTGCATTATGCCCTAAGTTAGCCAAGGGATACAATCTTTTTGAAAAATAATGGGGGCGATGAGAAAGTCCGTCCCGTCGCCCCCGCAGTCTTACTCCTCTGCCTTTGCGGCATCCCAGAGGTCATTGAGGCCGTGGGTCGAAAGCTCGGCCAGATCCACGTGGGCGTCGGCCGCCATCTGCTCCATCGCGGCCCAGCGGCGGCGGAACTTTGCCGTGCTGGCACGCAGGGCGCTCTCGGCGTCGATTCCCTCCTTGCGCGCAACGTTGACCAGGGCAAAGAGCAGGTCGCCAAACTCCATCTCGCGCTCGGGCGAGCCGGGAGCCTCGGCCTCAAACTCGGCACGCTCCTCAGCGACCTCGTCCCACACGTCCTGGACCGTCTCCCACTCAAAGCCCACGGCAGCCGCCTTGCGCGACACCTTCTGAGCCTGCATCAGCGCCGGCAGGTGCGTGGGCACACCGTCGAGCAGACCCTCGGGTGCGGCCCCGCCTGCCGCCACGGCCTGGTCTTTGGCGGCCTTCTCGGCAAGCTTGACCTCGTCCCAAATCTTGAGCACCTCGTCGGAGTTGTCGGCATCCGCATCGCCAAACACGTGCGGGTGACGACGGATGAGCTTGGCGTCGATATCGCGCGCCACATCGGCCAGCGAAAACTCGCCGGCATCCGCCGCAATCTGCGCATGCAGTACGACCTGCATGAGCACGTCGCCCAACTCCTCGCGCAGGTGTGCCGCGTCGTCGGCCTCGATGCAGTCGAGCGCCTCGTAGGCTTCCTCGATCATGTTCTTGCCAATGCTGCGGTGCGTCTGCTCGCGGTCCCACGGGCAGCCGTCGGGCTGACGCAGGCGCCAGATGGTCTGCACCAGATGCTGCAGCTCGGCCGACGCGTCTACCAGCGTGGACAGGTCGCGCGAACCCTCGGCATTTTGCTGAGCCATATGCTCGGCCATGGTTAGTCCTCCCCCATGATCACATGGCGGAACGCGCCGCCCTCGTAGACGCCGTAGCTATGTGTGCCGTCCTTGGGGATGCTCACGCTGCCGGGATTGAAGAGCCACAGACCCGGGTGCGCGGCGCTTTCCTCGTTAACCTTGATGTGCGTATGGCCGTAGACGAGCGCGGAGCCCTCGGGCAGCGCGGGCGCGTGGTCAACGCTGTTATGCATGCCGGCGCCAAAGACGTGGCCGTGCGTCAGGAACAGTTCACGTCCGGTCTCGTCGAATAGTGTGGCGTAGTCAGCCATGACGGGGAAGTCGAGGACCATCTGGTCGACCTCGGCGTCGCAGTTGCCGCGCACCGCGATGATGCGATCGGCCAGGGCGTTGAGCAGCGGGATTACGCGCTTGGGGGCGTAATCGTGCGGCAGGTCGTTGCGCGGACCGTGGTAGAGCAGGTCGCCCAGCAGGACGATGCGGTCGGGCTGCTCGGACTCGATGGCGGCGACCAGGCGCTCGGTCCAATATGCCGAGCCATGGATGTCGGAGGCGATGAGGTATTTCATGGGGAGATCCTTTCGAATGGGGTTGATATGGCTGGGCGCAGGATGTCGCCACCGGCCGCGTTACTCAAATCGCAGTGCCGCGGCTTGTGCCGCCTGCATCACGCGCTGGAGCGGCACACCGTGCTCGCGGGCAAGGCGGGCGCAGTCCTCGTACTCGGGCGCTGCACGCTCGCTGCCGTCGGGCAGGGTGGCCACCTTGACGGACACCTCGCCCCATGGCGTCGTCACCTGCTCAAAGCGGCGTGGCAGGCAGACGCGTTCCATGACCTGGCGACGAATGCCGTTGGTCGTGGTTTCCAAAAAGATAATCGTCTGCAGGCGTTCGATATCCTCATGCGAGCAAATCACTTGCAGCTGCCAGCCGGGGCGTCCTTTTTTGCAATAGAGCGGCAGCCAGTGCACCTCGCGGGCGCCTGCCCCGCGCAGACGGTCGGCGGCGTAGGCAAGCACCTCGGGCGACGCGTCATCGATATCGCATTCCAGCTTGACGATGGTTTCGGGCGCATCGGTCTCGCGAGACAGCGGAGATGTGCTATCGCATTGCATACGGTCCGGCTCCTTTCCGCACGGGCTCGTTTTGTCCACCCAAACGCTAGCACATCGCAGGCGGCGCAGGGGCGGCGTCATGGGATAGGTGCGACTTTTGCTGGGCGCAAGTGCTGGCGCGCTCCAACGCCGGCCCGCTCCATTCAAACGTGTACGTCAGCCTCCAAACATGTCATTTTTTGCAGCTTTTGGAGGCTGATGCACATGTTTTGAGAGCGCAAGCGAGGCCGCACCGCGCGCCGCGCAGCCTTTCCAATCGATTTCGACCCCCCGGCGTGCCCGGCGTGTTGAGAGCTGCGCCATTACAATGAAGCGGATTCGCTTGACGCAAAGGAGCCGCTATGCCCATGTGCCCGCTGGTCGATTGCCATACCCACACCTCGTTTTCGGACGGACATGCCTCGTTTGAGGACAACGTTCGCGCCGCTGCTGCGGCCGGCTGCCGCGTCATGGTCTCGACCGACCATCTCACCCTGCCTGCCAGCATGGATGCCAACTGCGAAGTGCAGGTTACTGAGGGCGACCTGCCGGCACATCGTCTGGCCTTTGAGGACGCCCGCAAACTCGCCGCGCAGATTGCGCCGGAGCTCGAGCTTATCTATGGCTTTGAATGCGATTGGTACGAGGGCTGCGAGCCTTTGGTTGAGCGCTGGTCCCAGAGCGCCGTGGTACGCCTGGGCAGCGTGCATTGGATTGGCAACCCAGGCGATATCATGGCCGGTGCCGCGGGTATGGCGGGAACGGAAAACGTCGCTCGCCCCGATACACCCGATTCCCTTTGCGGTTGGATCGACGATGACACCGACCTGCACGTTTGGGAAAACCTGGGGGTACGCGGCGTGTGGGAGCGCTACGTCGACGACTGGTGCCGCGCTTGCGAAAGCCCGCTTAACTTTGATGTGATGGCTCACCCCGACCTGTTCATGCGCTTTTCGAAGGAAGGCTTTGCGCCCGATTTTGATACGGCACCGTTTTGGGAGCAGATGGCAGAGTGCGCACACGATACAGGCCGCCGCGTTGAAGTTTCGACCGCCGCGCCGCGCAAGGGCCTCGACGACTATTACCCCTCGACGGGGCTGTTGCGTTGCTTTGCCCACGCCGAGGTACCCATCACCTTTGGCTCGGACGCGCACCGCGCCTGCGACATCTGCTGGAATATCCGCGAGGCACAAGCCCACGCCTACGACTGCGGCTACCGAACCTTCGACATCCCCCACCCCACCGGCGAATGGGAACCCACACCCCTCGACTAGCGATCCCTTCATAAGTTGCGGTGGAATAGGGATTGTTTTGCCTGATGAAGCGCTTAAACAGTCCCTATTTCACCGCAACTTCCATGACCCCGTTACACCAACAAAGACTGTCCCAAACGACTAGTGGCGGCGGGCGTTGAGTTCGCCGGCCAGCTCGTCGAGGGTGATGCCGTAGCGCTCGAGCGTCACGAGCAAGTGGTAGACCAGGTCGCCGGCCTCATAGCGAATGTGGTCATGGTCGTTATCCTTGCAGGCCATGATCACCTCGCTCGCCTCCTCGGCAAGCTTCTTGAGCAGCTCATCCTCGACGTCGGTCAACAGACGCGCGGTATAGCTCTCCTGCGGCGACGCGTCGCGACGGCCATGAATCACCTCGGCCAGCCCCGTCAGCGTCTCACCGATATTTCCATCCTGAACATTTGCGGTGCGCACACCCATGGTTCAATCCTTTCTGGTTGGCCAAGCGCCTGGTCGAGCGCCCGCCCTACGCGAGTTTTTTAAAGAAGCAGGTACGGTTGCCGGTATGGCAGGCCGGGCCCGGTGAGTCCACCTTGACCAGCAGCGTATCGCTATCGCAGTCGGCCCAGAGCTCCTTGACCTCCTGCATGTTGCCACTCGTCGCGCCCTTGTTCCAGAGCTCCTGACGGCTGCGACTCCAAAACCACGTGGTCCCGGTCTTGAGCGTCAGCCCCACCGATTCCTCATTCATCCAAGCAACCATAAGCACCTCACCGGTGTCATACTGCTGAACCACACAGGGAATCAGCCCGCGGGCGTCGTATTTAAGATCAGCAGCTTCTACTACCTCAGTCATCATTTCTCCCAAGTAATAACAGTAAGCCCCACAGGTCGGCGAGGGTTGTCCAGGTGCCGCAGGTTGCCGCGAAAGAGGAGCGACGCGTACTTTGGTACGCGAGCGACGGTTTGAGCGGCAAGATGCGGTGCCTGGGCAAGCCGCAGCGCTAGAAGTCCAACCTGACAGGGATGCCTTGAGAGGCCATATATTCTTTGACTTCGCGAATGCTGAAAGTTCCAAAGTGAAAGACGCTGGCCGCCAGTACGGCATCGGCTTCGCCCTCGATCACGCCCTCGGCAAAATGCTCGAGCGTGCCCACGCCGCCGCTTGCGATCACCGGGATCGGCACCGCGCGCGCCACGGCGCGGGTGAGTGCCAGGTCGAAGCCAGCCTTGGTGCCGTCGCGATCCATGCTGGTGAGCAAGATCTCACCGGCGCCGCGACGAGCCGCCTCCTCGGCCCACGCCACCGCATCGATACCCGTGGCGTTACGGCCGCCCGCGGTAAAGACCTCCCACTTGTCGGCTCCCGGCTCACCGGGCAAACCAACACGCTTGGCATCGATCGCCACGACCACGGCCTGGCTGCCAAATGCAGCGGCAGCTTGGCTGACCAGCGACGGATCGCGCACGGCGGCAGAGTTGAGCGACACCTTGTCAGCACCGGCGGCAACCATGGTGCGCATGCCCGCCAGGTCGCGAAAGCCGCCGCCCACGGTATAGGGAATGGCCAACTCCTCGGCCGCATGCGCCGCCATCTCAATGGTCGTCGCACGGTTGTCGCTCGTCGCAGTGATGTCCAGGAACACGACTTCGTCCGCGCCCTCGCGGTCGTAGGCGCGCGCCAGCTCCACCGGATCGCCCGCATCGCGCAGGCTCACAAAGTTGACGCCCTTGACCACGCGGCCGTCCTTAACGTCCAGACAGGGAATCACGCGCTTGGTAAGCATGGGCTACTCCTCCCCTCGGGCGGCGGCCAGCGCCTGTGCCAGCGTAAAGTTGCCCTCGTAGAGCGCGCGACCGGTGATCGCACCCTCAATAGCATCCTCACCCACCGCGGCAAGCGCGCAGATATCGTCGAGTGTCGAGATGCCACCCGAAGCCACGACGGGAAAACCCGCGACCTCGGCCACATGGCGATACGCCGCCACGTCGATGCCCGTCTGCATGCCATCGCGCGCGATGTCGGTGTACACCAAATGCTTAAAGCCCAGCTCGGAAAGCTGCGCCACCGCATCATCGAGCGCCACGCCCGCGCCATCGCGCCAGCCGTTCACCTTGACCTGGCCGTCACGGGCGGCGATGTCTGCCACCAGCAGCTCGCCAAAGCCGCGCGCTGCCACCTCGGCAAAACCCGGCTCGGTCACCAGCACGGTCCCCAGCGCAATACGGCGCGCGCCATAGCCGGCCAGCTCGTCGATGCGTGCGAGCGAGCGGACGCCGCCGCCCACGTCCACGGACAGACCGTCGACGCCGCAGATAGCCTTGATCGCCGTCGAGTTGGCAGCGCATGCGTCCTCATCCTCGCCAAAGGCAGCGGACAGGTCGACGACATGCACCCAGTTCGCACCTTGCTCGGCAAAGGAGCGGGCAACGGCCACGGGGTCGTCGGAATATACCTTGCAGCGGCTGCGATCGCCGCGCTCCAAGCGCACGACCTTGCCGCCGATCAGATCGATTGCGGGGAACAGGATCATCGGCCGGCCTCCTCGACGATGTTGACGAAGTTCTTAAGGATGCGCTGTCCCAGCGCGGAGGATTTCTCGGGATGGAACTGGCAGCCCCACACGTTGCCGTGGCGCACGATGCACGGGAAGCTCCGCGTGTAGTGCGTGCGCGCCAGAACATCGGCGGCATCGACATCGTCGGCCACCGCATAGCTGTGGGTGAAGTACATGTTGGCGCCCTCGGCAAAACCGGCGAGCAACGGATCGGCCGCGCCGGCGGGCGTCATGTGCACCTGGTCCCAGCCTACGTGCGGCACCTTCAGGCGACTCGATTCCAAGCGCGTGCACGAGCCGCGCATAATGCCCAGGCCATCGACCCAGGGACCGCCGGCCTGCTCGGAGGCATCGTCGTCCGCGTCCGCGCCCTCGTCCGCCGGCACGCCCTCGTCGCCGCGTTCAAAAAACAGCTGAAGGCCCAGGCAGATGCCGAGCAGAGGAGTTCCGGCGGCAACGGCGTCAAGCACGGCCGCCTCCTCGCCGCTCTGGCGCATAAAGGCGATCGCGTCATAGAACGCGCCCACGCCCGGGATGACCAGGCCGTCGGCGTTGCGGATCTGCTCCGGATCGTCCGATGTGCAGGCAGCGGCACCGGAGCGCGCAAGCCCGCGCGCGACGCTCGACAAGTTGCCCTTGTGGTAGTCGACCACCACGATCTTCGGTTCGCCCACGCGACCCTCCTTTTTCCATCATCCAAAACCACCACAAAGGGGACAGGCACCTTTGTGGTGGTTTCTGCCTATATGGCGGTTACAGTGAGCCCTTGGTGCTGGGGATTCCTTGGACGCGGGGATCAAGCTCGCAGGCGTGGCGCATCGTGCGGCCCACGGCCTTAAAGGCGGCCTCGATAATGTGATGCGAGTTGCCGCCCGCCAGCTCGCGCACATGCAGCGTGAGCTTAGCATCGCGCGCAAAGGCATAGAAGAACTCGACGGCCAGCTCGGTATCAAAGCTGCCCACGCGCTCGGTCGGCACGGGCAGATCGCAATAGGCCTGCCCGCGACCCGAGATATCAACGGCGGCCATCACGAGCGTCTCGTCCATGGCAATCGCCGCATCGGCAAAGCGCGTAATGCCCGCCTTGTCACCCAGTGCCTGGCAAAACGCCTCGCCCAGCACAATGCCCGTGTCCTCGACGGTGTGGTGCGCGTCGACCTCCACATCGCCCATCGCATGTACCGTCAAATCGAACAGGCCATGGCGGCCAAAGGCGTTGAGCATGTGGTCGAAAAACGGCACGCCGGTCGAGATATCGCACACGCCGGATCCGTCCAGATCGAGCCTAACGACAATGTCGGTCTCGCCCGTCTTGCGGGTCACCTCGACATAACGGCCCATCTACATCTCCTCCTTCACCAGCGCGGCAAACGCTGCCAGCACCTCGTCGTTTTCCTGCGGGATACCCACGGTAATGCGCAGACAGTCCGCAAGCCCCGGCGCGTAGCTAAAGTCACGCACCAAAATCGAATACTCATCGCGCAGACGCTCGCGCACGCGCGTGGCGTGCGGCGTGCGCACGAGCACAAAGTTTGCTGCGCTCGGCCACGCCTCCACGGGCAGGCCCTCGGCAGCCATTGCGCGCAGGGCGCACAGCTCGCGTTCGCGCTCGGATGCAACTTGCGCCACCACGGGCGCATACGCATCGCGGGCACGCACGCAGGCAAGCGCCGCGGCCTGGCTCAGCACGTTGACTGAATAGATCTGGCGAATCGCCGCGAACACGTCGATGACCTCGGGGGTCGCGATCACGTAGCCCAGACGCGTGCCGGCGGCGCCAAACGCCTTGGACAGCGTATGCAAAATCACCAGGTTAGGATGCTCGGCGATAAGCCCTTGCGCCGTGGTGGCCGCGCCAAACGAATCGTCGGCAAACTCCACGTAGGCCTCGTCGACCATCACCATGCCGGGGCAGGCATCGCACAGGGCCGCGATAAAGTCGAGCGGCGCCACGTCGCCCGTAGGATTGTTGGGCGAGGTCACAATCGCCAGGTTGCACTCGGGTGCGGCCGCGAGCACAGCCGCCTGGTCGAGCTCAAAAGTTGCCGGGTCGCGCCACACGTCGCGCACCTCGGTCTGACAGAGCGACGCAAAGAACGCGTACTCGCTAAAGCACGGCGGGCAGTTAAGCAGGGTCCGCCCCGCGCCGCCAAACGCCAACAGGTAGTTATAGAGCAGCTCGTCGCCGCCGTTGCCCACGCAGACATTCTCGCGCGCCACACCATGCCAAGCGGCCAGCTCGTCGCGCAGCTCGTTGGACATGGGATCGGGATAGCGGTTGAGCGGCGTGGCGGAAAGGGCCGCGTCGACCGCCCCGCGCACGCCGGCCGGCACGGGATAGGTGTTCTCGTTGGCCGAAAGGTTGATGCGCGTGGGCGTAAAGTTGGGATCATAGGGCTCAATGCCGGCCAAGTAGGGCTGGACGAGTTCCTTCATGCGAGGCGTCAGCTCGGCCATATTAGGCCTCCCCGCCGGTCGCGTTAGCGCCATCCGCGCCCGCAGCCGCCAAGTCCACACCCTCGGCGACCGTCGCCGCGGCGTCGCCCGGCCAGGCAACCTTGGTCAGGTCGGCCGCCGCCAGCGACTCGGCGCTCACGGAATCCTCGCCCTGTTCCAGCACGCGACGACGCAGGGCGGCAGAAAGCGCGTGCGCCCACAGGCCCTCGGCCTCGGCCAAACGCTGCGTAGCGGGAGCGTCGGAGAGCAGGCCCTCGGGCGTATAGCAGATAACGCTTGAGCGCTTAACGAACTCCTCCACCGAAAGCGGGTTGGAGAACATGGCCGTGCCGCCGGTCGGCAGCGTGTGATTGGGGCCGGCAACGTAATCGCCGAGCGGCTCGGAGCTCCAAGCGCCCACAAAGATGGCGCCGGCGTTGCGGATACCGCCAAGCAGGCCCATCGCATCCTTGCAGTGCAGCTCCAAGTGCTCGGGCGCCACGGTGTTCACGGCCTCGACGGCGGCAGCCATGTCGGCGGCCACCACGATGGTGCCCTCGTTGTCGAGCGAGGCGCGCGTGATCTCGGCACGCGGCGACTGCGCCACCAGAATGTCGACACCCGCCTCGACCTCGCGCGCAAACTGCTCGTCGCAGGTCACCAGGTAGCAGGCAGCCAGCGGATCGTGCTCGGCCTGCGCCATCAGGTCGGCCGCGACCACCATGGGCTTGGCCGTGGCGTCAGCCAGCACGCAGACCTCGGAGGGACCGGCGACCATGTCGATACCCACGTCACCCGAGACAATCTGCTTGGCGGCGGCAACAAAGGCGTTGCCCGGGCCGGTGATCTTGTCGACACGCGGAATGGTCTCGGTGCCGTACGCCAGCGCGGCCACGGCCTGGGCGCCGCCCACCATATAGATTTCGTCCACGCCGCCGAGCTTTGCCGCGGCAAGCGTATACGGGCTGATCAGGCCGTCCTTTTGCGGCGGCGTCACCATGACCACGCGCTTGACGCCGGCGACCTTGGCGGGAATGGCATTCATGAGCACGGTGGAGGGATACTGCGCGCGACCGCCCGGCACGTAGATGCCGGCCGCCGCGAGCGGGGTCACCTTAACGCCGAGCATCGTGCCATCCGCACGCGTGGTAAACCAGCTCTGCTCGACCTCGCGCTGGTGGAACTCGCGAATCTGACGCGCGGCCTTCTCGAGCGCGGCGACAAAAGCCGGGTCGAGGCCTTCGAGCGCGGCATCGATCTGCTCCTGCGGCAGACGGAAGCTCTTCAGCTCAACACCGTCAAAACGCTGGCAGTAATCGCGCACCGCGGCATCACCGTTGGCGCGCACGTTGGCCACGATATCGCGGGCGGCGTCGACGATGTTTTGCGGCAGCACGCCCTTACGGTTGAGCTGGTTGGTAACGAGGCGCTCACCGGGAGCAAGCTTGATAGTCTTCATATCGGTATCCCCTATCGGTCGAGGTTGCGTTTGGAAAACGAGATGCCGGGCAGCGGCACCAATCGGCCCGCAGTCCGGATATGGGGGCGCCCGTGCGCGCTCGCGCTATTGTGCCGAGCCCGCGACGGGCTCAAAATGCTTGTCCTTCACGGCAGCCGCCAGGCGATCGGCCAG
>DXMC01000046.1:0-14674 GCA_019414365.1 Collinsella sp. | reverse complement strand
AGTCGTCCGCGCCGAGCGTCATGGCCATGACCTCGTCGATCTCGGTCGTGCGCGAGGTGAGGACGATGATGGGGACCTCGGATTCGCGGCGAACCTCGTGGCAGATATGCTGGCCGTCCTTGACGGGAAGCGTGAGGTCGAGCAGCACCAGGTCGGGCGCGGCGGCGAGAATATCGCGCGAGACATGCTCGAACGATTCGCAGGCCTCGATTTCAAACCCGGCGCGGGCAAGGATGTCGACAAGCTCACGACGAATGGGCTCGTCGTCCTCAACGATATAGATTAGCGCCATGGATTCCGCTCCCCTCTTGGTTGTCTTGCCACCATTATGGCTGCGAAACTGCAGGTGCGCGCCACGCACGTCGCCAAGGTGACAGAACTGTTCGCGAGCGGGGGCGTTTTGTCCGCCTCGCACTCGCAGCGGTGACGGGAACCAAAATGATTCTTTAATCCCCGTCCCAGAATAATCATTTAGCGGCGGGCGCGAAGCTTTTCGTAGCCGTCGGCAAAGAAGGCGACCGTCGCGGCATCAGACTCGGCGGCGTCGGCGTCGGTGGCAGGCACCACGCCGTGCTCGTCGCTTACCAGGAACAAGGCGCCCTTGAGCTGTGCGGGAATGTCTACGCGCGTGACCGGGATGCCCTTGGTCTGGGCCAGCTGCTCTATGAGCGTCGCCGTGCCACACAGGCACTCGTCCGCCGGCGCCACAAAGGCCAGCTCGCCGTTGTTGACGGCAGCGAGCAGCTCGGGCGCCACGCCGGTTTCGTCGGCCTCGGAGCGGGCCTCGGCGGAGCGGGCACGCAGCGCCTTGGCCGAAGTATCGGCCAGCGGCTCGTACTCACCCACCGTCATGGCGGCATTGCCGTTAACGTCGATCACCAGCATGAGCACGCCGTCGTGCGCGGTGTAATCGCCCTCGGCAAGCGACCACTCAACGTGCTGCTTGGCCCAGCTGAGCATGTTATGGGTAAGCGGCTCGCCCTGCACCAAGCGCTCGGACAGCGCGCGAATGTGACGGTTGAGCATGGGCACCTTTTTGTTGGACATGCGCCAACGGCAGATAAGCGCGGGCTTGTCGAGCGTAAACTTCTCGACCGCCTCCTGATTGGCGCAAAAGTCCTCGTACGCACGCTGGTCCTCGGCATTGCCAAACAGCTCTGCATCATCAATCTGGGGCATGGTCATACCTTTCGTGTTAGTCATTCCGTCCTCTTATACCAAAAAGACGGCCCTCCAAACGGAGCAGCCGTCTTTTGCAGAGATTATTTTGACGATATGGTCAGGCGACCGATCAGCTTAATGGGATAGAACAACATTCCATTAAGGGTTTTCCAAGTGCCCGAGATTGCCCCGAAAGAGGAGCGCCGCGTACTAAATGTACGCAAGCGACGGTTTGAGGGGCAAGGTCGGGTGCTTGGGAAAGCCCTAGTGCCTAAAATGTCTGGCTCCTGTGAAGACCATTGCGATGCCATGCTCATTGCAGGCCTGGATGCTCTCGTCGTCGCGCTTGGAGCCGCCGGGCTGGATGATGCAGGTCACGCCGTGCGCGGCAAGCACGTCGACGTTGTCGCGGAACGGGAAGAACGCGTCGCTTGCACAGGCAAAGCCGCCCTTCTCCACGCCCTCGCGCTCGCAGAAGTTCTCGGCGCGCTCGCAGGCAAGCAGTGCAGAGTCAACGCGGTTGGGCTGACCCGGGCCCATGCCAATGCCGGCCTTACCCTTGGAGACCAGGATGGCGTTGGACTTGACGCCCTTGCAGACCTTCCAGGCAAACTCGAGCTCGGCCATCTCGGCGTCGGTGGGCTTGCGGTCGGTGGGGAACGTGAAGGTCGCGGGATCCTCGGTCACGTGGTCGACTTCCTGCACCAGCATGCCGCCGTCGACGGAGCGCAGCTCCACCTGGGCGCCGTGGTCCACGCCGCCGGTGGCCAGCACGCGCAGGTTGGGGCGCTTGGCCATGCGCTCGAGCGCCTCGGCAGTGTAGCTCGGGGCGATGATAACCTCGACGAACTGCTTGTTCTGATCGGCAAAGTGCTCAACCAGCTCATAGGGAACCTCGCGGTTGCAGGCGATGATGCCGCCGAAGGCGCTCTTGGGATCGCAGGCGAAGGCGCGGTCGTAGGCAGCCGTGATGTCCTCGGCAACGGCAGAACCGCAAGGGTTCTGGTGCTTGAGGATCACGCAGGCCGGCTCGTCGAACTCGCGGACCAGGTTCCAAGCGGCATCGGCATCCAGATAGTTGTTGTAGCTGAGCGGCTTGCCCTGGATCTGCTCGGAGCCAACGAGCGGGAACTGCGAGCTCGCGGTGTTCTCGCAGCCCTCGGCAAAGCGGTAGACCGTAGCCTTCTGCTGAGGATTCTCGCCATAGCGCAGGTCGTCGACCTTCTCCAGCGAGATCTCGAGCTTGGCAGAGGTGTCCGCCACGTCGCTTGCCTGGGCGGCAAGCCAACGGGAGATAGCCGTGTCGTAGGCGGCGGTGGTCTGGTAGACCTTCACCTGCAGGCGACGACGGGTGGAAAGCGTGGTGCAGCCACCGGTCTCGTGCATCTCGGCCAGGACGGCATCATAGTCGGCCGGGTCGGAAATGACGGTAACGCTCGTGGCGTTCTTGGCAGCAGAGCGCAGCATGGAGGGACCGCCGATGTCGATGTGCTCGATGGCATCCGCGAAGGTGACCTCGGGGTTGGCGACGGTCTTCTCGAACTCGTACAGGTTGACGACGACCAGATCGATCAGCTTAATGCCGTGCTGAGCCGCCTCCTGCATGTGCTGCTCGGAATCGCGGCGGGCCAGCAGCGCGCCGTGGACCTTGGGGTGCAGGGTCTTAACGCGGCCGTCCATCATCTCGGGATAGCCCGTGAACTCCTCGATGGGGGTTACGGGAACGCCCGCGTCCTCGATGGCACGAGCCGTGCCACCCGTAGAGATGATCTCGACGCCAAAGTCATCGACCAGCGTCCGTGCGAAATCGACGACACCCGTTTTATCGGTAACCGAGATCAACGCGCGTGCGATCTTCACATCAGATCCCATGCAGTCCTCCTGTCTGGTACGCCGCCGTGCTCTGTGAGTCGGTGATACGTCGATCTGCAGCGCTCGCGCAGCGGCATTGAAAATACTGATTTAATGTAGCGCATCGAGCGCATCGATGCACCCCGCAACGGGCGCATGTGCAGAAAAAGTTTGCGAGCGGAGGGGATGGGCACGGCACCGGGCACGGTGAGTTCATGGAACACAGGGGCACCATAATTAGATGCCAATGGCGTGGTAGAACTGTGCTCGATATGCATCCGCAAAAGAAAGAGGCACCATGGTCTCGCGGGTTCTCTACCGACCGTTTGATACCGAAGACTTCGACGCCATCGCGCTGATTCTGCAGCAGCTTTGGCATAACAATTCGGATAACGATGAGTACAACCGCCTTGAGGCCGCGTGCGACCTCGCCTATTGCCTTTCGTCGTCGACGTTTTCGCAGGTTGCCGTAATCGACGGTCAGGCGCGTGGCATTTCGCTCGCGCGTGCGGGACAGAGCTCCGGCGCCACCGTCAAGGAACATTGGATGGATACCGAACGCGCGCTGCTATCGCAGATGCGTGAGCTGGAGCCTGATGCCTGCGCCGAGTACCTCTCGTTTGTGCGCGCAACCATCCGAACCAACAACCGCCTGCTCGAGAGCAGCCCGTTGCCGCACGACAACGAGATCACGCTGCTTGCCGTGGACCGCGATGTCCACGGCCTGGGCGTTGGCACAGTCCTGCTCGATGCCGCAGTCTCGCACCTGTCCTCGCTTGGAGCGACGAGAGCACACCTGTACACCGACTCCAACTGCTCGTGGAAGTTCTACGAGCTGCACGGCTTTAAGCGCACGGCCACGCACCGCGCCAACCGCGAAGAGCGCCGTCACGACATGCCGCGCGAAAGCTTCCTCTACGAACTCGACCTAACAGCCTAAACCTGGCAGCCATACCTAGTCATTTAGGAACGTCCCCAGTGATTAGTCGTTGGGGACGGTCTTCGTAGGTAGCGCATAAAAATGGGATGGATCCGTCGGCAGTCGCCGGAGAAGATCCATCCCAAAAAAACAGAGCGCGCTAGAACGTTCCGCCGCCGCCTCCGCCGCCGCTCGAGCTGTCGGAGCTCGACGCCAGCTCACGGATGCTCTCGTGATACACGTCATCGAACGAATCGAGCGGAGACTCGTTGCCGTAGTGATGGTAATACCACCAGTAGCAGGGGTAGTTGTCGTAGAAATCGTCGCTGTTGCGCAGGTCCGCAGGCACGGCCTCGGCCAGCTGACGCAGCACTTCCTTGGAAACACCCAGCGCCACGCCCATCACCAGCAGCTTGTTCCACAGCACCAGATCGCCGGGAACGGCTTCCTTTAGACGCGTGAAGTCCTCGAGCCAATGCTTAAGTGCCTTGCAGCGAGCCGCCACCTCGGCGCCCTCCGGCGTAAAGCGGCGGAACGTAAGGCCCACGCCGATACCCACCAGCACAATCGGCACCGAGATAACCGCGGCGGTAATGTTCGCCTGCGCGCCGTCGGTAAAGAAGATGGATCCCACGGGAACAAAGGCAATCAGGATACCAAGAACCAGGCAAAACACCATTGCAACAATGCCGTCCGAGGCAACGTACTCGCTATCGGCCAGCTTGCCCTTAACGGTGTTCTGATAGTCCTCGAGCTTGTCGCCCACGGGTGTAGCGTGCTGCTTGACGTAGTGCTGCAGCTCGTCGAACGTGCGCGAGCGATCGCCGTTCTCGTCAGGCTTAGCACCGGCAAAGAAGAGCTTGAGCACCATGTGGTCAATGCCCTTGGCCGACTTCCAGCCCGCATCACTCACCGTCACGCGATACGCCTGCTCTTCTTTTTCACGCCCCAACAGGCCCTTCTTGGCCTTGGTCACGGTCGCCTGCTCCAGCTTGATCACACGGTCGTCGGTGAGCTTCATAAGCGTGGCGATATATGCCTGATCGGGCACCTCATTCCAGCTCATGAGAGCCGAAAGCACGGCGGGATGGTCGGCCGAAGGCACATCGCGGAAATATTCGTCCTGGAAAAGCGGCTTGGGCTTACGGCGGCGCAGCTTAAGCACAACGATTGTGCCGGTAAAGGCCAACGCCGCGACAACACTTAGCACGGCAAGTGCATTGGCAATCATGCGAGCGTGAGCGCGGCGGGCGTTAGCCTCGTCGGCCCATTCCTTCTCTTCGCTCAGAATCGTTGACATGCGCTCTTCGCCCGAGGCGGCAAGCTGCGGCACCCAGTCGCTGGGGAAAGCAATGCGCGCCTCGGCGAACTCGCCCTGATGCACGCAGGGAATGGTATAGGTGACCATGGGCTCGTCCTCATCGAGCGACACATCGCCCGTCAGCGGGCCGTGGCCCCATGCGCGGAAGTTATCGCCCTTGACGGCCGCCGTCCCGGCAGCGGCATTTGCGAAGTACACTTCCATCTCGACATCGTCGGAATCCGCAGACCAGCCGTCGCCCACGAACTTCCAGTAGAGCTCGGCGGTATCGGCCCAGTTCATAACCGCACCGGTCATGGTGTAGCTCACGTAATAGATCGCGCTGTCGCCGCTCACGTGGGGGCTGAACACCTTAATCCTTACGCCGTCACCGGCCTGCTCGACCGTGTAGACGCCAGAATCGCCCTTGTTCGCGCTATCGACTTTGTTAAACGCGGTGTCCTCTTCCTCGACACTCAGCACGTCGACGCCCGCCGTGCCGCCCTGCTGGTTGGTGCCCGTATTGATCTCCCAAAACACGCCGTTGATGTCGTCGTCGAAATCAAACTGGCGTCCCTCGACAACGGTCAGCGATCCATCGGCCTCGACCGTGGCACTGATGTAGGTTTGGGTCATGGAATAGCCGTCGGCGTGCGCGGCGGCAGGCAGCAGCAACAACGCAAGCGCAACGAGCGCGCAGACGGAAGCGAATCGCGCAAACAGGTGGCGCTGCCGGCTGACTTTGGCGGCGAGGGTGTTCATAGGCACATCCTTTGTCTGTAAAACCAACAGCGCCATTGTCCCACGTTTGCGGGTACGCATGACGAACATCTAGGCGACCGGAGCGCCAAACGGGATGAAAGTCACACCCGCACCCCAACAGCCAGTCATTGGGGACGTTCTTAAATGACCAGTCATTAGGGACACCCTTGGCATGGCCTGCGCCAGCAATAGATACCACTTCACAGCTCCGTCACAGGTGTAGCGGCTTTGTGTGGGCGCGGCATGCGCTGACTGAGCCGCCAGCCGAGGGGCATAAAGTAGTTGAGCGAAAACGGTTTGCCCCTTTGCCGTTCGCTCGAGGATCATGTCCCCCTTTTCCGCGGAAACCCCGGCAGTTGCGAAGAGCTGCCGGGGTTTCTGTCGTTTGTGAGGCTAAGTCGGTACGCAGCGATCGAGACCTTGAGCCGCAAACCCACCGTGCGCAATGCGCACCGCCGCCAACTTGTGAGCGCGGCAACGCCTTCCCTGCCAAGCCCCGCGCTATACTCATCCGCATGGATATCAAAACACGCAACATAGCAACGCCCGCCGCGGACGCACCAGCAACGGCAGTGCCCACCCCCGTCGTGGGCCGCTTTGCCCCGTCGCCCTCGGGCCGCATGCACTTGGGCAACGTGTTCAGCTGCCTGTGCGCATGGCTTTCGGCCCGCAGCCAGGGCGGCAGCATCGTGTTGCGTATCGAGGACCTGGACGATCGCTGCAAGCGCCCGGAACTTGCCGCTCAACTGATTGACGATCTGACCTGGCTGGGGCTCGAGTGGGACGAAGGCCCCTACTACCAGCACGATCGCCTGGACTTGTACGAGGACGCCCTGCACCAGCTGCAAGACGCCGGCCTCACCTACCCCTGCTTTTGCACACGTGCCGAGCTCCACGCCGCAAGCGCGCCGCATGCCAGCGACGGCACGCCTATCTATCGCGGCGCCTGCCGAGGCCTTTCTGCCGAGGAGGTTGCCCGCCGCAGCGTTCTGCGCGCTCCGGCCACGCGCCTGCGCGTGCCCGCCGTCGACGACCTCGCAGACGATGTGGTCGAATTCGTGGACCGCACGTATGGTGCCCAATGCGAAGCACTCGCCACCGAATGCGGCGACTTTTTGGTACGCCGCAGCGACGGCGTGTTTGCCTACCAGCTGGCCGTGGTGGTCGACGACGCCGCCATGGGCGTCACCGAGGTCGTGCGCGGATGCGACCTGCTGGGCTCCACGCCGCGCCAAATCTACCTGCAGCATCTGCTGGGACTTCCCACGCCGCACTATGCGCACATTCCGCTGCTCATGTCGCCGGATGGCCGCCGCCTTTCCAAACGCGATCGCGATCTGGACCTGGGCGAGCTCCGCGCCCGCTTTGGCACACCCGAGGCACTACTGGGCTGGCTCGCTGGGCAAACGGGCATCGCACCGGACACCACACCGCGCTCTGCCGAGCAACTGGTCGAGCACTTTAGCTGGGACGTCATCCGCGCGCACAGGGAGAACATCGTTATGAATGGAGACCTTTCGCTGTAAAGAGCTCGTCAACTAATGGCATCTCCCGTCTCCGGCCTTTTTTCGACGAGCGTCTTATTCTGCGTCTTGTTATGTACGGAATAATTCCGTACAATAATGCCGAGGAGGTTTTGTTATGCCAACTATTGAGAAACAACGCCGCATGGATCTAAGGCTAACCGAACGTCAACGCCTCACTTACGAGCGCGCCGCCGCCTTGCGCGGGCAGACCCTCACCCAATGGGCCACGGCGCACCTTGACGAGAGCTCCGCACGCGACATCGCCGAGGCGTCAACAACTTATCTTTCTCCCGATGGGTTCGATGCATTTTGTGAAATGCTCGACTCCCCCATGCCTGAAGCCGCAAAAGCGCTGCTTGACCGTAAAGCGGTTTGGGAATGAGCGCGTTTACCAAGCCTGTTCAACTCCCTGTTGGTCAAGGCATCGAGGCATTCCACTGTGGAAACACTCTCGTCGATGGATGGGCCAAAAACAGATCAGCCTCAGCGCGAAGAAGAGGGTCCGCGGTTATATACGCGTCATATTGTGATGGCGCTGTCGCTGGGTTTTATACGCTGTGCACGCACTCCGTAGCTCGTGAAAATGTTGACGGGGGATGGTTCGTGCGTAATTCACCCTCCCAAGTTCCCGCAGTCCTGCTTGGGATGATGGGAGTCGATGAGAAATTCAAGGGACTTGGTCTGGGAGCATCGCTGCTCAAAGATGCCATTGAAAATGCTTTGAAAATATCTGCCTTGGCAGGCGCACGAGCTTTGATTGTCGACCCAGTAGATGACGAGGCGGCAGCATTCTATGCGCATTTTGGCTTCACCACCCTACCTGGCACCAACCGAATGGCGTTGAAACTCTAGACTGACAGGCATCATCTCTTCCAGCCGCTAGCATGACTCAAGTTACCCTACAGATAATGGCTATTGTTGAAATGTAGGGTAACTGCCCAAGGCATCGTATGAAGATCTCTCTATGCCCGTCCCTACGCAACGTCCCAGGGCTGGAGTTCGTCGCCTAGACGAACGATGCAGTCGTAGAGCACGGTGTGGCGCTCGGCTGGGTTGACGTCGCGATGGAAATGCCCGTAGTACCAGCGTTTGTAGTCCAGGCGCTCCTCCAGCTCATCAAAAAACGCGGTGAGTCGATCGACACTGGGATAGTTCCAGCCGGGCGCCGGGTAGAGCGTCGGCGAGAGCATGCGCGTGGAGCAGGTATGGGTGACCACGTAGTCGACCTTCCAACCCACGCTGTCGAGCTTTGCCCGCGCCTCCTCAAAGTTGCGCTCGTCCGGTAGCTCCTGCGGCCACCAGCTCGAATACGGTATGCGGTATTCCTTGTCCACGCTCGTGGCGCCACCCATGGTAAAGATCGTTGAGCCGTCGAGCTCAAAGACCTCGCCGCGCGTCAGGCGCCGAATGGACGAGGTGTCCGATAGGCGCTGTGTGAACCCGCCGCGCCACATCTCCATGGGGCGCTCCGCCCAGTGATCGAAGCGCTCGTGGTTGCCGTCGACGAACAACGCGGTGTAGGGGCGCGACTCCAGCCAGGCGATGTCAGCACACTCCTCGGCAGAGAAATCCCACGGAAAGCCAAAGTCCCCCGCGATGATGAGGTAGTCGTCGCTCGTCAGGCCATCCCCAAGCTCCCAGTCGCGGAGCTTTTGCATGTCAAGCCCACCGTGGATGTCGCCTGTCACATAGACCGTCATCGGATCACCTCTTTCCTCTTATAGGCCTCGAGATCGCGCTCGACCTGCTCGTCGCCCGTGGCGTTGACCCACCACGGCCATTTAACGCGACGCGCCGGCTCGTCGACCTGCGCAAACCACGACTTGAGCTCCTCCAGGCTCACCGGGGCGTAGCCGTTGGCGTCCACGCCCACGTCATAGCGCAAAAGCCCCTGCCTGAGGTTGAACCTGTTGTACGCGCCGCCGCAGCTGTGGATATGCCCGTGAAGATGCCAGCTGCCGTGCGACATACTCTGCCAGTCGGCCATGGGATAGTGGCTCAGCACGATTTTTTGGCGGTCGATCTTGAGCACGCAAATGGGTGGCTCGACGATAAAGGCATCCGCTACCGCAGGCTGCGTCCAGTCTTTGTCGTGGTTGCCGGGCAGCAGATGGACGCGCTTGCATGCAATGCTTTTGCGCAGCTCGTAGGCCTCTTGGATCGTCATCTTAAAGCTAAAGTCACCCAAAATGTAAAGCTCGTCGTCCATGGCGACTTTGCTATTAACGCTCGCGACCATGTCGTCGTTCATCTGTGCAACAGTCGACCAAGGCCTGTCGGCGAGCCGTAGCATGTTCTCGTGTCCAAAGTGAGTATCGCTGGTAAACCAGATCATAGGGACCTCCTAACGCTGCGGGGCATCCATCCCTTAGGGCTTACCCCTCGTTCTTCCATCCAAACGGGTCAAACACCCAAAAGATCAGATCGAGCACGCCGCCGGTCGCCATGGCGCCGGCAAGGGCCATGCAAACGTGCAGAGAGCTGCCGCTTCGAAGCACGTCGAACGGCCCCAGGACGGCGAACAGCCCGACCGCTGCGCCGGCCACGCACAGCGCGAGACACGGTGCCGCGTCCTTAACGCATTTCTTTGCGAGGTGCTTGGTGTTGTCACTCATCGATATCGAACTCCTTAGAGGGTTGCTGTTCAGGTGTATGCCGCCGCGGCAGAGCAGGGCGGCAGGTTAGGTCTCCCATGCCGCGCGGACATGTATTTAGGCCCGCGTGTCTGCAGGGACCCATGTCCTTGCAGGACACCCCCGAAGGAACGTCTAAACCACTGGTGGGCAACATGTTGGGCAGGGTGTCTTGCCTCGTTTGAGCGCAGTCGCCAATGGCACGCTCGTTCTAATGGCCTTTTGATTAAGGCTTTTGCATCCCGTAGAACGGTGATAAACCTTGCCGTTCTTGGTGACGATTACCTTCGTTCTTGAGGTATCTACACTGCGGGGCTCGACGGGCGCGGCCACCTCTTGACGAGACGGCCCCGTTTTCTGAGGCTTGCCGCTCGAAAAATCAGAATCGCGGAATCGATTGATATAGCCGTCAAAACACCCATCGAACAGCAATCCCGTTGCCAGGCCCGCCATGAATCCGCAAGCGATCGCCGCCTCTCCTCTAATTTGCATATGTCACTCCTTAATCGCTCTTGAAAAAAGCGGCGCGCGCCGTGTGGGACCTTCTTGTCCCTTTCGGTGCGCGCCGAAAACAATCCGTTTTCTTCTGTCCCTAACGGGTCAGCTGGCGGCGCTTATCGGACAGGAAGACACCGGCGGCCACCAGGACCGTGCCGCCGATAACGAAGGTCTCACCCAGTAGGTCGGACGTATCGCCCGTGGCAGGCATCGCCGTCTGCCACGTCGCGGCCTCGGTTGTTGCCGCCGCATGTTTGGCCTGGTACGTCACTTGCGTGGCGGGCTGGGTCTGCTCGCCGTTCCCGCGCTCGGCAGCCTCCTGGCGAGCGATCTCGGCGTTGAGCTCGACAATAGCCTGGTCGAGCTCGGCCTTGGCAGTGGTGTAGTTTGCAAGCGCCTCCAAGTATGCCGGCGCCACAGCATCCGCCGCAGCCACGGCGGCATCGAGCTCGGCCTTGGCAGCCGCGGCGCGCTCGGCCGCATCGTGAGCCGCGGCAATCTTGGCGTTGAGCGCCTCGTCCGCATCGTCAGCGCTGCCGTTAACAATGGCTTCGACAAGATTGATCCCGCGCAGGCGGGCAACCGCGGCGGCAGAGGCATCGCGGGCGGCAGCCGCATCCGTCACGGCATTGTCAGCCTCCACAAAGTCGTACTCGGCATCCATCACGGCATCCGCCGCAGCATCGAGCGCGGCATCGGCAGCGGCTTTGTCCTCGGTAGCCTTGGCAAGCGATGCGGCGGCGTTCTTAAGCTCAGAGGCGCGGGCGGCAGCCGCATCAGACTTTGCCTGAGCCGTTGCCACGGCGGCGTCGGCATCGCTCACAGCCTGCTGGGCCATATTGAGCTCCGTCTGGACGGCAGCAGCATCGATGTCCGCCTGATCGGCATCGCCTTGGGCGGCAACAAGTTCGGCCTCCGCCCCGCGCTGATTGGCACGAGCGTCTTCGAGTGCAGACGACGCCGCATCAAACTCACGCTGAGCAGCGGCGATATCGGCTGAGTACGCCGCCAGCTCGTCCTGAGCTGTGGCAAGTGCATCCTGCTTGTCGCCAACACCGGCACGAGCGGCATCCAGCGCACGCTTGGCAGCAGCGGCCTTGCCCTTGGCAACATCGAGCGCTCCGGACTTGGCGGTCACGACATCCTGCGCCGCAGCGACGGCAGTGTTGGCAGCGTCCAGGTCGGCGCGGGCATCGCTGACGGCACGCACGGCGGCGTCAGCTGCAGCCTGCTTCTGCTCCACAGCGGCCTGAACCTCAGAAACCCTGGCCGCAGCAGCATCAACATCAGCGGCAGCGGCATCAACCTGCGCCTGCTTCGCGGCAACTGCCTGCGATGCTGCGTTCGCTTTGTTGCCAGCATCGTCGGCAACGCCCTGCGCCGCAGTAAGCTCCTTGCGCGCCGCAGCCACGCCCTGAGCTCGTTATTAGAAGGGAATGACCATGTCGGGTTCCCGGGTTCCCGAGGACGGGGAGGTCGCTTCGTTGCCTGTTCGGAGTACGGCAATGAGGTCCCGGATTCGCTGGAGCAACTCATCAAAAGTAACTACAGTCACATCGCTGAGGTTATTCCGATAATGCTCAAAGGTAGCTTTTTTGCCCGCGGTGTCGAGTTCAGAGATCCTCCCTATGACTACAACGCACTTTGGGGAAAGGGCCTCAAAGTGAGAAGACGAGCGCCCGTTGACCATGTAGTAGTCCTTCGTGAGCGTGTCCCGGTAGTTAAGCACCTGGTTCACTGCTCCGCTCATATGTGAGGTCAGGGAGTAGACGGCGTTCTCAGGCTCTTTTCCCCTGTATATCGTGCCGAGCAGATTCGTCCGAGGAGTCTTGATCTCGATGAGCGTGACGTTGCTGGTTAGCTCATTCTGGTAGAGGAAATCGCAGATATTGCCACCGGAATTATCAATTGCCTTGCCTCCGACATACGCCTTGCCTTGGAGAAGCGTGCACGGGGCAGAGAATACCTGCGACAATATCCATTGATGGTTGGTGAATAATCTCTGCCAGTATTCCTCATTGCTGTTATCGAGGTTCTCGGCGATTTCCTTTTCTGCCTTTTCGAGCTGGGCGAGACTCAGACTGACCGTGAAGTCATCGAGATGTCCCTTTTCCAGCTCGGAGAATATCTCGCTCAGTTGCTCTCGAGTCGTCCCCTGGGTCATGAGCCGAATCATCTCTTTGACGAGTTCGAAGTTATTGCCATCTGAAAGCAGCCTGGTTTCCGAGGGATTTTCGCGCATCATCTTGAGAAGCGAGGTTACAGAGCGGTCAAGGGGGACATACGTCGTGCTGCCACCCTGAACCCCACCGGCCTCCTGATGAATTCGATAGCGAGCATCAAGCGCTTCGTATAGGCGGCGGGTCTCTCCGGTATCTAAAGTGAGCTCGAGCCAATCGCCGTTGAAGCCTTTTCTTTGGAGCATGCCCCTTGAAACGGGGTCCAGCTCAGATTCGGTCGAGTCTGAGGGAAAGGAGGGATCCCCCTTCTTCTTTCGCTCGTAGACGAATTTTCCCTCGACACAATGAGAGGGGTCCTTCGGATTGTCGACATTGGTCGCGAGGAACCGGTACCTCACCCTGTCCGTTGTTTCTGTCAACTCAACGGGGTCGGATTTTGCCGTGTATCGAGAGGTCGAGACCATGTTGATGGCCCCATCAATAGCACTTGAAGGATTGGGGTAGTGCGTGCCATCCCAATCAAGCGCGTCCCCGAAACTAATGTGCCCCATCCAGGCTCCCTTCGCACATCCTCTGGATCAGCTCCTCGTCCGCCAGTCTTCCTGCCAGATAGCAGTCGAACACGTAGTCCGCGGGCAGAGCCCACATCTCCACCCCGTCCGAGAGGGGCGGCTCAGGCTTCCCGAAGACGCCTGGGAAGCGCACCCCGCCCATGAGCCTCGCCTCGGCCTCGTGGGTCGGCACCAGGAAGACATTCGCCACGGAGGAGAACCCGTTGTCCCGGATGAAGCCCTCGTAGGCGCTCTGGTAGAGCACCTGCTTCGTCACGGACTCGACGCCCGGCACGCGCTTGGCGGTGCCGGGGCGCAGCGTCGGCGCGTAGTACTTCGCGTCGTAGATGCAGAACGCCCTGCCGCCAGCGCCATCTCCATGGATGCCTATGACGTCGGGAATCAGCGTGTTCACGTCCCCGCAGCCCGCACCGCCGGCGTCCGTCCACTCCGGCCTCGGGATGATACCAAGAAGCGTCTCCGCACCGCGCTGGCGCCAGTCCTCGGCGAGCGGAAGCCCCAGCGAGTCTATGCGGTCGGCGAGCCTGTCCCCGAAAGCGGTCTTGCATGCCAGTTCCCACGCGTGGTAGAAGGACGAAGTGCCCAGGCAGAACTCCTCCTCGGGGCTCTCGTATTCCTCGGACGGGTTCAGGTAGCGCAGCAGCATGTCGATGACGTCCTGCTTCCACGTCACGAACTGCACCGAGCGCTCCTGCTCGAGATGGTGCGTCAGGGTCTCGGGCTCTCCCAGGTCCTCCAGCTCCTCGCCGGAGAGGTCCACCTCGGCGAGCTCCAGCAGCTCGTCCACGCCCCAGCGGCGCAGGTCGGCAGAGCACCGCGTCAGCACGCAGCGGTGCAGGCGCGTCACCAGGTCGGCGGCGTCGCGGGAGGTGTCGCGTGTCTTGAGGTCGAAGTAGACCGGCGTGTCGCGGTCCATGAAGGGCTGGTTCTGCGCGATGGTGCGGTCCCAGGCGATCTCGCCGGAGCCGTTGTCGCGGATGACACGCACGTAGTTCGTGTAGACGCCGTTTTCCTCGTAGGAGCCCAGCAGGGCCAGCATGAGCGAGAGCGGTCCGCCGTCCTCGTCGGCGTCCGGCAGCGCGGCGCCGATGCCAGCGAGACCGCCCGAGCTCTTGCGCAGCACGCGGAACACCTGCGCGAGCTCCGCCTCCGGGGGATGAGGGAACTCGTCGGAGGGACGGGGGTAGTACTTCGGGTACGCGCAGACGAGCACGCGGCGGTACCGTCAAGATTCTTTCGCAAATTGATCGAGGCGGCCTCGGCCCCGCCTTG
>DXMC01000045.1:0-15956 GCA_019414365.1 Collinsella sp. | reverse complement strand
GGGGCTCCTATCTTTTTAGTGCCCTCGGATTGGGTCATAGCGTCTGTCGTTGCCAGAACATCGGGGTACTCATTGGGGACAGACATAAATGAGTAGTCGTAGGGGGACACTCCTTCTCATTGCGCGGGGTGGCGTGTGCCGTTAAGCGGAGGGGGGTGTATTCCCGACCCATCGTTTGGGCATACAATGGCTATTGTCTTGCTGCGGTGAAGGCCTGTCCGCTCCGCAGCTGTTTTCTACGGTTAAAGGAGAATGTATGTCCGTTGAGGTCATGAGGTCTGTGATCGAGGCCGCCGAGGGCCGCGTGCCCGTCGACACGCTGTTTACCAATGCGCAGATCGTCGACGTGTATGGCCAGCGTGTGGCGCCCGGTAGCGTTGCCGTCAAGGACGGTGTGATCGTCGGCGTGCTCTACGATGGTCGCGACGATGCCGCCGGTACCTACGAGGCTGCCGAGGTTATCGACTGCCAGGGTTGCTATCTCGCCCCCGGTTTTATCGACGGACATCTGCACATTGAGTCCTCGAACATCCGCCCCGCCGAGTATGCGCGCATGGCGGCGACGCGCGGTACCACCACCGCCATTGCCGACAGCCACGAGATTGCCAATGTTGCCGGTCTCGACGGCCTGCGCTTTATGATCGAGGATGGTCGTCGTGCGCCCATCTCCATCAAGTACATGATGCCTTCGTGCGTGCCCGCACTGCCCGACGAGCAAGCGGGCGCTGTGATTACCGCCGCTGACATGCAGGCGTTTTTTGCCGAGCATCCGGGCGATGTCTTTGGTCTGGGCGAGATGATGAACCTGCCGGGCGTCTTTATGGCCGATCCCGAGACCTGCGCTCGCATCGATGCTGCCAACCAGACGCCGTCAAAGCAGGTCGATGGCCATGCTCCGCTCGTTGCCGGCAAGGATCTCAACGCCTATGCTGCAGCGGGTATTATCGCCGACCACGAGTCGACGATTCCCGAGGAGGCGCTCGACAAGCTGTCTCGTGGCATGTACGTGATGCTGCGCGAGGGTACGTGCAGCCATGACCTGGCCAACCTGTCGCCGATGCTGCTGGAGAATCCCGCGCGCGCCCGCCGCTGTTGCTTTGCGACTGACGACCGCGCCCCTTCCGATGCGCTTGCGACCGGCATGATCGACAATGCCTGCCGCGTGGCGATTGAGGCCGGTATCGACCCCGTGGTCGCTATCTCTATGGCGTCCCTCTCCACGGCCGAGGCGTTTGGCCTGGATCACGGCTGCCGCGACCCGCATGAGCTACGTGGTGCGATTGCCCCGGGTAAGCGTGCCGACCTGCTGGTGCTCAATGACCTGACGTTTGCCACGGCTCCGCATCGCGTATATGCCGCCGGTGCTCTGGTGGCGCAGGACGGCACCTTTGTGGGCGAGATCGCACCCGAGATGGCCGAGGTTGCGGCCCTTGCCGATGAGCTGCGCGCCTCTGTTAAGCTGCCGAAGCTTTCGCTCGATGTATTCGACTACGCCTTTAAGCCGGGCGAGGCCGTGATTGACGTGGTGCCGGGTAAGGCCATCACGGGTATGGCTCGCCCCGAGAGTGTCGAGGGCCTGCGCCGCATTATGCTGATCGAGCGCCACGGCCGCGGCGTGTCACTGCAGGCCGAGGGTGCCGACGGTGATGGCCCTGCGGGCCTGGGTCTTGTTGGCAAGCACATCGGTCGCGGCTGGGTGCGCGGCTTTACCATCACGGGCGGTGCCATCGCCTCGACGATCGGCCACGATTCGCACAACGTGTGCGTGGTGGGCGACAACGCGGCCGATATGATGGCTGCCGTCGAGGCTGTTGGCCAGGGCGGTCACGTGCTGGTACGCGATGGCGAGGTCGTAGCGCGCATCCCGCTGGCGCTCGGTGGCCTGATGAGCGAGGGCGCGGCCGAGGACGCGGCGGCGCAGCACGACGACTTTATGGTCAAGGCGCGCGCCATGGGTATTGAGCCGCCGCTCGACCCCATCATGGGCATCATCTTCCTGCCCCTGCCGGTCATCCCGACGCTTCGCATCCGTCCCGAGGGCATGTTCGACGTCACGACCTTCACCTACGCCGACTAGTCATCGGGGACGTTCTTAAACGACTAGCCGTCGGGGTGGCGTGTCGCCTGACGCTGCGGCCGTGGGACATCCGGCGCGCGTGAGCTATTTGCTAGGTCCTTGTAACGTTTACGCCCGCAGAGTCTTATCTGAGCTCCTTTTGGGTACGGTGATTTTGGATATACGTCCGATTCCATCAAGCCCGAAGGGAGCTTTTCTATGTTTAAACTGATTGCATCCGATATGGACGGCACGTTGCTTGATGAAAACGGCCAGGTGCCTCCCGAGACCTACGAACTGATTCTGGCGCTACACGAGCATGGCGTGCATTTCGCCGCATCGTCAGGTCGTCGCTACGATCGCCTGTGCGAGTTCTTTGCGCCCGTTCGCGACAAGATGGACTTTGTCGCCGCTAACGGCGCCCAAGTCTACGCCGACGGTAAGATGGTAGACCGTGAGGTGTATTCCCACCTGGCGATTCGAAGGCTCGCCCAAGCCGTCAGGACGTTTCCCAATCTGCATCTTGCGCTCTTTGACCGAACCAAGTCCTTCCTGCTCGATGACGAGTGCAAGTTCGTGCGTGAGGTCGATAAGGACCTTCCCAATGCCGAGCGTATTTGGGAGCTGCCCGATCCCAGCGTAAATATCATCAAAGCGAGTATCTTTTGCGACGACAGTGCGGTTATGGACAGTGCGTACGTGCTACAGCGCGAACTTGGTCAGCTCTTTACTTTTGCGCCTTCGGGCAACGCGTGGATCGATGCCATGCAGCTTGGTGTGTCGAAGGCCTCGGGTATCGCGCAGCTCGCGGAGCATTACGGCATTGGGCGCGACGAGGTCATGGCGTTTGGCGACTCGATGAACGACTACGAGATCATTCGCTTTGTCGGCACGGGCTGCGCGATGGAAAACGCGCGCCCCGCGCTTAAGGCGGTGGCCGATCGCGTGGTGGGTTGCAACCGCGACCACGCCGTCCAGCAGGAGCTCCGTCGCGTGCTGGAGAGTCTCTCCTAATCCGGCAGATGGGGACGTTCCTTTTCTGCCGACAGTGGGGGACAGTCCTTGCAGCTTTTTGCGAAGAGTGTCCCCAGTGACTAGTCGTTTAAGAACGTCCCCAATGACTGACCAATGACTAGGCGAGGGCGGCCATGATGGTGCGGGCGACGCCGTCGTGGTCGTTGTCGTATTCGGTGATGGCGTCGGCGGCGTCGCGATCTTCGGGCTCGGCGTTGATCATGGCCATGCCATGGCCCGCTGCCTGCAGCATGGGGATGTCGTTGATGTTGTCGCCGAAAGCCCAGGCGTCGGCGAGACGCTCGCCCAGATGCGCACACAGCCACGTGAGGGCCGTTCCCTTGGTGGCGCCTTCGCCCATAACCTCGATATTCATGGCGTACGAACGCGTGACCTCAATGCCTCCGAGCGTGTCGAGCGCCGCCGCGATGGCGTCGCGATCGGCGGGGTCGTGCCAGTACATAGCGATGCGTTCGAGCGTCTCGACCTCGTCGATCTTGCTGTCGATATTCATGTCGATCGGCGTTCGTGTGCGCTTGAGCGAAGCCGCGATGTGGGGGTCGCCGCCACAGAACTCATCCAGACGCCCGTATAGCGAGCGGGGGAGGAAGCACTGCCCATCCGCGAAGATATCGAAGGTCACATCGTGGCCGGCGGCAATGCGATGGATGCGGTGGGCAATGCCACGGTCGAGCGGACGGCTCAAGATGCACGTGGCGCGCGAGGCGTCGGTGGGCGCATCCTCGTCGAGCTGCCAGACGCTGGCGCCGTTGGCACAGACCGCGTAATGCACGGCGGGATGGGCGAGAATGGGCTCAAAGATGCCCGACAGTGGACGTCCCGTGCAGGGAACAAACTCGATGCCACGACGTGCGAGCTCGTCGAGCATCGCCCAGGTGGCATCGCTCATTTGCTTATCGCTCGTCAGCAGCGTTCCATCCATATCGGAAAACACAATCATTCGCTGCGATCCTTTCTACTGTCATAAAAAGCGTGGCCGAGGGCGGTGATGCCCTGGCCACGCTCGGGTTCTATAACGGTCCGCGTCCTAGCGATCGGCGAGCGGCTTGTATTCCAGCGGCTCGATAACCGGGCGATACGCGGGACGGATGATGCGGTGCGCGCAGAAGAGCTCTTCCATGCGGTGCGCCGACCAGCCGGCCATACGGGCGACGGCGAACAGCGGTGTAAAGAGCGTCTCGGGCACGCCGAGCATTTTGTAAATAAAGCCCGTGTACAGGTCGATGTTGGCGCAGATGGGCTTGGTCATGCCGTGGTCGCGCATCACCTGCGGGGCCAGGCGCTCGATGCGCTCGATGAGCGCGAACTCCTCGCCCAAGTCCTTCTTGGCGGCAAGCGAGCGCGCGTAACGGCGGCAGACCTCGGCGCGCGGGTCGCTCAGCGTATAGACGGCGTGGCCCATGCCGTAGATGAGGCCGGTGCCGTCGAAGGCCTGCTTGTCGAGGATCTTGCCCAGGTAGGCCGCGACCTCGTCCTCGTCCTCCCAATTGGAGACATGCGCACGGATGTCCTCGTGCATGGACACGACCTTGGCGTTGGCGCCGCCGTGGCGCGGGCCCTTGAGCGAGCCGATGGCCGCGGCGTAGGCGGAATACGGGTCGGTGGCCGAGGAGGACAGCACGCGGCAGGCAAACGTGGAGTTGTTGCCGCCGCCGTGCTCTGCATGCAGCATGAGCATCACGTCGAGCAGCATGGCTTCGTCGCGGTTGAATGCCATGCCGCCGCGCAACACCTGCAGGATGGTCTCGGCGGTGGAGAGGCCGGGCGTGGGGTGCGGCACGTGAACCTCGGAGCCGCGAAGCTTGGCGATCGAGGCCATGTGTGCGAAGGCGGCGATGCGCGGGAGACGTGCGAGCATGGAAATAGCCACGTCGATCTCATGCTCGGGCGTGATCACGTCTGGTTCGGCATCGAAGGCGTAGAGCAGCAGCACGGCGCGCTGGAGCACGTTCATGATGCTCGACGACACCGTGGTCATAGGGAACTCTTTGACGTACTCGTCGCTCAGATGTCTAAAGGCGCCCAGGCGCTCGCAAAAGCCGTCGAGCTCTTCCTTGTTGGGCAGCGAACCCGTGATAAGCAGATAGGCGACTTCCTCGTAGCCGTAGCGATTCTCGGCCTGGGCATTGTTGACCAGATCCTCGATGCTGTAGCCGCGAAGCGTGAGCTTGCCCTGATCGGGCACGACCTTTCCGTCGACCTTGTTGTAGCCGTGCACATCCGAGATGCGAGTGAGGCCCGCGACCACGCCCGAGCCGTCGGCATTGCGCAGGCCGCGCTTGACATTGTGCTCAACAAAAAGGCCCTCGTCATACGGATCAGTCGGCAGGCCGTGGTAGAGGCTTTCGCTCTCAGGCGAAATCTGGCGGCTTGCTTCGTAATCCAGAACCAGGCGGCTCAAGTGGTCATCGAAGCGGTAATAGATTTTCTTGGCGTCGTAGGCCATGCGCGCTCCTCTCCGGGCCGCATCGGGGTGACTTGCATGGGCATGCGCGCGTCAGGCTATCCCCAGCGGCTTGCTCGCTACAGGCGGTACATAAAGTTGAAGACGTCCTCGCGCTGGATGGACACGTTGACGCCCGAAAGCTCGCCGGCCTCGGCCAGCGCCTTCTGCAGCTCGGCGAAGTCGAGCTTGGACTCGGCGGTATCGGCCAGCATGGTCATGGTGAAGATGTCCTCGATAATGGACTGCGTGATGTCGCGGATGTCGACGTTGGCCTCGCCTAAGACACGGGTGACGCCGGCGACGATGCCGGGGCGGTTCTTGCCAAGGACGGTGATGACGATACGGGAGGACGAGATCTCGGCCATGGGAAACCCTTTCGCGTGATTGCGGCGCGCGCGGGGCGCTCCGCTACGGTACAGTGTTCATCATTGTACCTGTCTGGCGCAAAAAGGGTCGTGCTTGCTGCGGCGTTACACGTCTGCAACATGGATGAAGGGGCGACAGGGTGCGTGTCCGCTGCGGTTGGCCACGCCGCGTTGCACAAAGACCGTGAACCTTTTGTGGGACGCGCGGCACCGTGGTACCATAGCGGAGTTTGTTGTCTTGGTCGGAAACCAAGACGCCTTATGCGCTGATCGGTAACCAGCGCCTGACCAATAAGGAGTCCTACCATGAAGCAGGGTATCCATCCCCAGTATGTCGAGTGCACGGTGACGTGCTCTTGCGGCAACACCTTCAAGACGCACGCTACCGTGTCCGAGATGAAGGTCGAGCTTTGCAACGAGTGCCACCCGTTCTACACCGGCCAGCAGAAGTTCGTCGACACCGGTGGACGCGTCCAGCGCTTCGCCGACAAGTTCGGTGGCGCCGCTGCCGCCCAGCTCAAGAAGGCTGAGGAGGCCAAGGCTGCCAAGGCCGCCAAGGCTGCTGAGGCCGAGGCCGCTCGCAAGGCCGCCGCTGAGGCTAAGGCTGCCGAGAAGGCTAAGCGTGCCGCTAAGTTCGCCGAGGAGGCTGCTAAGCAGGCCGCCGAGGCTCCCGCAGAGGCTCCCGTCGAGGAGGCCGCTGCCGAGGCCGAGACCACCGAGGCTGCTGAGTAAATAGTTCGCCGCGGAATCGCTCGCATTCATGGCATAAGGGCCGTGCATCCGTTTGGGTGCGCGGCCCTTTTCTATTGGTGAAACGAACCTGTTCCCATGGCACCAGATTGGTGAGAAGGGGACGGGCTAGCTTGCACCAAATGGCAGAGAGACAGCGTTTGCTCAGATAAAACTTGCCAAAATAAACCTGTCCCATTGTGGCAGGTTGGTCATAGTTATTACGTGGCGGTCGAGGTCGACCGTATAGGCCGCGCCTTGTTTGGCTAAAGTACAATCATCTGTGTTTAACTCGCCCGCAGCTGCACGGCGTGGGCGATGGCCAAAAAGGAAAACCACATGGGATTCATGTCAAAGCTGCTGTCCTTTGGATCCGATAAGGACCTTAAGCGCTACTACAAGATCGTCGACCAGATCAACGGTCTTGAGCCCCAGTTTGAGAAGATGACCGAGGAGGAGCTCCGCGGCCAGACCGATAAGTTCCGCGAGCGTTACGCCAACGGCGAGTCGCTCGACGACATGCTCCCCGAGGCCTTTGCCACCGTGCGTGAGGCTTCCAAGCGCACCATGGGTATGCGCCACTTTGACGTGCAGCTCATTGGCGCCATGGCACTGCACGAGGGCCACATCGCCGAGATGAAGACCGGCGAAGGTAAGACCCTCGTCTCCACGTTGGCCGGCTATCTCAACGCTATTGCCGGCAAGGGCGTGCACGTCGTTACTGTCAATGATTACCTTGCCAAGCGTGACTCCGAGTGGATGGGCCGCATCTATAAGTACCTGGGCATGACCGTCGGTCTGCTCCAGAACAACATGCCGCTCGAGCTCAAGCGTCCGGCCTACCAGGCAGACGTCACCTACGGCACCAACTCCGAGTTCGGTTTCGACTACCTGCGCGACAACATGGTCACCCGTCCCGAGCAGCGCGTGCAGCGCGGTCACAACTACGCCATCGTCGACGAGGTCGACTCCATCCTGATCGATGAGGCCAGGACGCCGCTCATTATCTCGGGCGCCGGCACTAAGTCCGCCAGCACCTACAAGGACTTCGCGCGTGCCGTGCGTGGCCTTGAGCGCGGCGAGGACGTGTCGCACGACATGCTTACCGCCACCGAGGACGTTGAGCCCACGGGCGACTACGTCATGGACGAGGCCAAGCACACCATTGCCGCCACTGAGCGCGGCCTTAAGAAAATCGAGCGCCGCCTGGGTATTGATGACATCTATGCCGATCTGTCCGGCCAGCTGGTCAACCACCTGCAGCAGGCGCTGAAGGCCCAGTACATGTTCCACCGCGATAAGCAGTACGTGGTCACCAACGGCGAGGTCAAGATCGTCGACGAGTTCACCGGCCGCATTATGGAAGGCCGCCGTTACTCCGAGGGCCTGCACCAGGCCATCGAGGCCAAAGAGGGCGTGCTCGTACGCGAGGAGAACCAGACCCTGGCCACCATCACCCTGCAGAACTACTTCCGTCTGTATGACAAGCTCTCCGGCATGACCGGCACGGCACTTACCGAGGATGCCGAGTTCCGCGAGATCTACAAGCTGCCCGTCGAGGTCATCCCCTCCAACAAGCCCGTGCAGCGCGTGGACCACGAGGACCTGGTGTACCGCACCATTCAGGCCAAGTACAACGCCGTCGCCGACGATGTCGAGCAGCGTCACGCCAAGGGCCAGCCGGTCCTGGTGGGCACCGTCTCCATCGAGAGCTCCGAGAAGCTGTCCGCCGCCCTTACCAAGCGCGGCATCGCTCACGAGGTCCTCAACGCCAAGCACCATGAGCGCGAGGCCCACATCGTTGCCCAGGCCGGACGCTACGGCGCCGTGACCATCGCCACCAACATGGCCGGTCGTGGTACCGACATCCTGCTGGGCGGCAACCCCGACGAGCTGGTGCGCGAGCGCCTGGAGTACGAGGGCCTGACCATGGAGGACGTGACGCCCGAGCAGCTCGAGCAGCTTAACGCCGAGGCCAAGGAGACCTGCAAGGCCGAGCGCGAGCGCGTGCTTGCCGCCGGTGGCCTGACCGTCATCGGCACCGAGCGCCATGAGTCCCGCCGTATCGACAACCAGCTGCGCGGCCGTTCCGGCCGTCAGGGCGACCCCGGCGTGAGCCGCTTCTACCTGTCGCTTGAGGACGATCTGATGCGCCTGTTCGGCGGCGAGCGCGTGACTACTATAATGAACACGCTCAGAACCCCCGAGGATATGCCGATAGAGTCGAAGATGATCTCGAATGTTATCGAGAACTCGCAGAAGCGCGTCGAGTCGCGCAACTTCTCGGTGCGTAAGAGCGTCCTGAGCTTCGACGATGTCATGAACCGCCAGCGTGAGCTTATCTACAAGCAGCGCGACCAGGTGCTCGACGGCGAGAACCTCAAGCCCGTTATACTCAAGATGCTCGACGAGTGCATCGCCGAGTCCATAGATTTCTATTGCCCGAAGGCGCTCTCCCACTCCGACTGGAACATAGCCGGACTGCGTGAGAAGTTTCTCGGCTGGCTGACCACTCCCGAAGACTTCGCGGACGGCTTTGACCGCGAGGACGCAAAGGAAGAGCTCATTGAGCGCGGACATAAGCTTTACGACGAGCGTGAAGAGCTCATGGGCGTTGACGAGAACGGCGTGCCGATAATGAGAGCACTCGAGCGCATGGTTCTGCTCAAGATGGTCGACAGCAAGTGGATGGATCACATTGATGCCATGGAAGAGCTCAAGCGCGGCATAGGACTCCGCTCCTACGGTCAGCAGGATCCCGTTGTTGCGTTCAGACAGGAGAGCTACGATATCTTCGACGAGATGACCATGTCTATCCGTGAGGACACCGTCCGCCTGATGATGACCATCATGCCCAAGAACGAGGAGGACACCAAGCGCAAGCAGGTCGCCGAGATAACCTCGACCAGCGGCGCGTCCGACGGCAGCGAAAAGGGTCGCACCGTCCGCAAGGGCGCAAAGATAGGTCCGAACGATCCCTGCCCCTGCGGCAGCGGCAAGAAGTACAAGAAGTGCTGCGGCGCAGTGAACAAGTAAGATATATAATATAAATGTATTCCCTCTCCGGACGAGCTTCCGGAGAGGGAATTTTTTCGGTGTTTGGTAGGGAGAAGTGAATTGAATTTTTCGTCGGAATCTATCAGGCGCCCCTGCAAGGGGAGCCGGCGTTCAAGATATGCTTTGCAGAATGCGTGCCGGTATAGTATAAATTTCGCAGGCGAATAATATCCGCCGCCTTATAAATATTCGCGCAATAAAAAAGGGAGACACTCTTTCGAATGTCTCCCTTTTTGTATTTTATCGGTTGTCCAATTATTTCATAGCCTCTTCGACTGCAACAGCGCAGGCGACGGTCGCGCCGACCATCGGGTTGTTGCCCATGCCGATAAGACCCATCATTTCGACATGCGCCGGGACGGAGGAAGAACCTGCGAACTGGGCGTCGGAATGCATACGGCCCATGGTGTCGGTCATGCCGTAGCTGGAGGGGCCTGCCGCCATGTTGTCGGGATGCAGAGTACGGCCTGTGCCGCCGCCGGAAGCGACGGAGAAGTAGTTGACGCCGTTCTCGACGCACCACTTCTTGTAGGTGCCTGCGACCGGGTGCTGGAAGCGGGTCGGGTTGGTGGAGTTGCCGGTGATGGAAACGCCGACGTTCTCAAGCTTCATGATAGCCACGCCCTCGGGAACGTTGTCTGCGCCGTAGCACTTGACGTCCGCTCTCGGACCGTTGGAATAAGCCTTCTGCTCGGTGACGGTGACGGTCTCGGTGTAGGGATCGAACTCCGTCTTGCAGTATGTGAAGCCGTTGATGCGGGAGATTATCATTGCGGCGTCCTTGCCGAGGCCGTTGAGGATAACTCTCAGGGGCTTTGTCCTGACCTTGTTTGCGTTGAGGGCTATTTTGATAGCGCCCTCAGCGGCAGCGAAGCTCTCGTGACCTGCGAGGAAGCAGAAGCACTCTGTCTCCTCGGAGAGGAGCATCTTGCCGAGGTTGCCGTGACCGAGGCCGACCTTGCGGTTTTCGGCGACGGAGCCGGGGATGCAGAAAGACTGGAGACCGATGCCGATTGCGGCAGCGGCGTCGGCAGCCTTGACAGCGCCGCTCTTTATAGCGATAGCGCAGCCGACTGTGTATGCCCAGATAGCGTTTTCAAAGCAGATGGGCTGGGTACCTCTGACGATCTTGTCGCAGTCGATGCCCTTTGCAAGAGTGATCTCTTTGCACTCCTCGATGGAGGAAATGCCGTACTGAGCGAGAACGGAGTTGATCTTGTCAACTCTTCTCTCATAGTTTTCAAATAATGCCATTGTCCGTATCCTCCTTACTCTTTGCGCGGGTCGATATACTTGGCGGCCTCGGCGAATCTGCCGTAGGTGCCTACCGACTTGTCGTATGCGGTCTGAGCGTCGTCGCCCTTCTTGATGAAGTCGGTCATCTTGCCCAGGGACACGAACTCGTAGCCTATAACCTGGTCGTCCTCGTCGAGAGCCATTCTGGTGACATAGCCCTCAGCCATCTCGAGATAGCGGACGCCTTTGTATCTTGTGCCGTACATTGTACCGACCTGCGAACGAAGTCCCTTGCCGAGATCCTCGAGGCCTGCGCCGACGTTAAGTCCGTCGTCCGAGAAAGCGGACTGAGAGCGGCCGTAGACTATCTGGAGGAACAGCTCGCGCATAGCGGTGTTGATAGCGTCGCAGACGAGGTCGGTGTTCAGAGCCTCAAGAATGGTCTTGCCGGGGAGGATCTCACTTGCCATAGCTGCGGAATGGGTCATGCCCGAGCAGCCGATGGTCTCAACGAGAGCTTCCTCGATGATGCCGTCCTTGATGTTGAGCGAGAGCTTACATGCGCCCTGCTGGGGAGCACACCAGCCCACACCGTGGGTGAAACCGGAGATGTCCTTTATCTCATAAGCCTTGACCCATTTGCCCTCTTCGGGGATGGGAGCAGGACCGTGGTTCGGACCCTTTTTGACAATACACATATTCTCTACTTCTTGAGTATAATTCATACACGTAGTCTCCTTTCGTTTTGTGTATCCCGTACAGAGCTATTATATCAAAAAAATACAAGCGTATCAATTACTTGGGACAAGGTTTTTGAATTTTTTGCATTGTTACAATCGTTGAGGGCTTTTTCGGTCAAAAATTATTTATTTTAGTCGCAAACCCGCCGCCGCGGTTGTAAAGACATGAGGTTTATGATATACTGAAAAGGGGAAAGGGGAGGACAAAATGAAGCTCTATATCAAGCAGAAGGTCTTTTCGCTGACTTCAAAATTTACAGTGAAGGACGAAGCGGGAAATGACAGATATTTTGTCGAGGGCGAGTTCTTCTCCCTGCGCGGCAGGCTGCATATCATGGACGCGCAAGGCGGGGAGATAGGGCAGATATACCGTCGGCTGATGACTTTTCTGCCGCATTTTATCCTCGAGATAGGCGGCGAAGAGATAGCGGAGATAGTCAAGGATTTCTCTTTCTTCCGCCCAAAATATTCGCTCGAAAACACCTCGCTCAGTGTAGAGGGCGATTTCTGGGCGCATGAATATTCGCTCTATGACGGCGACAGGAATATTATGAACATCCACAAGGAGTGGTTCACCTGGGGCGACAGCTACGAGCTCGATATCCTCGACCCGGACTATGAGTTGATATCGCTCGGCATAGTCCTCGCCATAGACACCGCCATGGCCGCGGCAAACACCGCCTCGTCGGCTTCGACCTAAATCAAAGGAGAAAATATGAAGGATTATCATATATTTGCGAACCACGCCCATGTTTTCCCGGAGGAAGCGAGACCGGGCTGCGGGATAGATTCGCTCAGAAAGCTCATGGACGAGTGCTCTATAGAGCGGGCGGTCTGCTTCGCGCCGTTCCCGTCGCAGTATAAAGAATATAACATGCCCGGCGACTGCATAAGCTGGCTCGCGGGCGCAATAAAGAATGACGACTCTCTCGTCGGCTTCGGCACGATAGATTTTGATTCCGGCGATATCACGGGGCAGGTCAACAGAATAGCCGATTTCGGCTTCGGGGGCATAAAGCTCCACCCGGCATATCAGGAGTTCAATATTATGGGCGACAAAGCGTGTGAGGTCTATTCTGCCGCCCAGGAGAGCGGGCTGTTTCTGTCGTTTCATACGGGGCTGCACTGGCACCGTATCGCGGACTATCAGCCGCTGCTCTTTGACGAAGTCGCATGGAACTTCCCGCGCCTTAAATTCAGCATGGAGCATGTCGGCGGATATCACTTTTTCCGCGAGGCGCTGGCGGTTATCTGCAACAACCATCACCGCGCGAGCGATCCGAGGCGCGTATACGCGGGCTTGACGAGCATTATGCCGGACGACAACGGTCTGCCGGATTACTGGACTCTCTCGGATGATGAGCTGCTAACACTCATTCATCAGGGGGACGACGACTGCGCGATATTCGGGCTCGATTTCCCGTATAAAAAAGCCGACTACGCAAAAGCGCTGATAAATAGAATAATCTCCCTCGACATCTCCGAAGAGGCAAAAGAGGGAATACTCGGAAAAAATCTTGAGCACGCGCTCGGCATGGACTGAAAACGGAGAAATATATGCTTATAGTTACTGCAAACTGCAAAAATACATTTGATTCGTATCTTAAATATGTCCACTACACGGACAGCAAGCGCAGAAAGACTCGCTTTTCGGGCGCGACCGGCTGGCTTCTGCTTGCCTGCGCCGCGGCCGTTATAGTGAGCCTTGTGAAGGTCGGCGGCAACATCTTTCTCTATGTCGTGAGCGCCGTTCTCGTACTCTGCGCGGCGGCGTATGTCTATATCCAATATTTAGCGCCATACAGGGCGTTCAAAAAGCTCGACAAGTCGTTCTTCGCCGAGCAGGAGTTCGATTTCTACGAAGATAAGCTGGAACTCATCGAACACGGCGAAAAGAGCATAAAGCGCATCATCCCTTATTCAAAGATACAGAAAGTCTGCATCACAAAGCACGCTTTTTATATCTATATCGCCACAGACAGTGCGTTTATTCTGACGAAAACCGCACTTAGCTCATCATCTGTAGAACGCCTGAGGAATCTGCTTAAAGATAAGGGAATAAAGATAGAGGAATAAAAGATAAAATAAAATTACAGCTCCCCGCGGAAATTTTTTCGTGGGGAGCTGAACATATCGGAGAAATATTTGAATGAAAAAGCTTTCTTTTAGCAGGTACTTTTGTAGGGTGCGGCAACTTGACGCACCGCTGCTGACGAAGTCAGCATAAATGCACATACTTTATCGTTGCGAACGGGCAATCGGCATAACGTTGCTGTAACGAGACTCCGTAAAATATTGCTGATTGTTGCCGTGCCGCCGTCGGCGGCATATGGTCGTCGAGTCGCCGACCCCTACTTGAATTCGGTATTTGACACATAAATATGAAGAAATAGTTTTGTATGATACAAGCTCCCCACGAAATTCTTTCGTGAGGGAGCCTCTTTATATTTTTTACACTATTCCCTGCGCCATCATTGCGTCGGCGACCTTGAGGAAGCCTGCGATGTTCGCGCCGACAACGAAGTTGTCCTCGTGTCCGTATTCCTTTGCGGCGTTTGCCATGTTGTGATAGATATTTATCATAATGTTGTTGAGCTGGTGATCGACTTTTTCAAACGGCCAGCTGACGCGCGCGCTGTTCTGGCTCATCTCGAGCGCGGAGGTCGCGACGCCGCCCGCGTTTGCCGCCTTGCCGGGGGCAAAGAGGATTTTGTTTTGCAGGAAAACTTCGGTAGCTTCCGTAGTCGAGGGCATGTTCGCACCCTCGCCGACCGCGATGCATCCGTTCTTTATCAGCTCTTTTGCGTCCTCGGCTCCGAGCTCGTTCTGCGTGGCGCACGGGAGAGCTATGTCGCAGGGCACGCCCCAGACCTTTTTGCCCTCGTAGAACGTCGCATTCGGGCGCTCCTTGGCGTATTCGCTTATCCTTGCGCGGCGAACCTCTTTTATCTGCTTGAGCGTCGCAACGTCGATGCCGTCCGGGTCATATACAAAGCCGCTCGAATCGCTCGCCGTGACAACTTTGCCGCCGAGGCTCAGAGCCTTCTCTATGGCGTAGGTTGCGACATTGCCCGAGCCGGAGACGACGATCGTCTTGCCCTCGATCGAGTTCGCGTGATTCTTGAGCATCTCCTCAACAAGATAGACAAGACCGTAGCCGGTCGCCTCGGTTCTCGCGAGCGAGCCGCCGAACGAGAGTCCCTTGCCCGTGAGCACGCCCTCGTACTGACCCGTTATTCTCTTGTACTGGCCGAACATGTAGCCGATTTCGCGCCCGCCGACTCCGATATCGCCCGCGGGAACATCGGTGTTCGGACCTATGACGCGGTAGAGCGCGGTCATAAAGCTCTGGCAGAAGCGCATTATCTCCATCTCGCTCTTGCCCTTGGGGTTGAAGTCCGAGCCGCCTTTGCCGCCGCCGATGGGGAGTCCCGTCAGCGAGTTTTTGAATATCTGCTCGAAGCCGAGGAATTTTATAATGCTCATGTTGACCGAGGGGTGGAAGCGCAGACCGCCCTTGTAGGGGCCTATTGCGCTGTTGAACTGAACGCGGTAGCCGCGGTTCGTGTGAACCTTGCCTGCATCGTCCGCCCACGAGATGCGGAAAACCGTCGCCCTCTCCGGCTCAACGAGCCTTTCGAGCAGCGCCCAATCCTGATATGTCCTGTTCGCCTCGACAACCGGGCGAATGGAATCGAGAACCTCCGTCGCAGCCTGAACGAACTCCGGCTGAGTCGCGTTCTTCTGCTGAACGTGAAGTATCATGTCGTCAATATAGCTCATATTATCACTCCCAAAACGATTTGCGGCAAAAAATAAAAACAAAAAATATATCCTGCCGCCAATGCCAAATATTTTAATATACCGCGCATAAAAATGCAAGCGAATTTATAAAAGTTTCAAAAATTTAAGAAAATCGAGTAAATTTAGCTGTACTGCGGTACAAAAATGCAATTTATATAAAATTTCATTCAAATTTTGCAATGAATGGCAAATGCGGCTTTAAATAAAATTGATATATAATCATAAATATAATTGTATATTAACTATCATTGAACAATACTTCATAAACGCTCCGTTATCGTTGAAAGTTTATGTGAATTGTGCCGATTGCGCTTTTGTGTCAGAATTTTCGGCATATTCGACCTGACTTGCGGCAAAATACAGGACGGCAAATATATCGGCAGTTTTAATGAGCAATATACAAATTAAACCAAAAATTAAATCTAAAATTGTATCGCAGTTTATTTTTTGCATGACAAAAGGCGGCGCCGAAGCACCGCCCAAAAGTC
>DXMC01000044.1:0-16253 GCA_019414365.1 Collinsella sp. | reverse complement strand
GGCCCGTGGGTTATACCCTAAGAGCAAACCACCCTTTTTAAGGGTGGTTCTGATTTGCGAAGGGCGCTTTGAAGCCCGTTTTACCGCCGATTTGCCTAGGTATAAAGGGTTGTGGGCAAAAAACGTCAAATATGAGTACTGTCACAAGTCCTGTAGCATTATTTATTTGCAAAATATGCAGTGTTACGCAACATATGTCCAAGTACTTAGCCGATAAACGTCTGCAATTCTTCCGCCGTAGGACGCCTGACGTCTTTATCGTCTTCTGAAGGCATGAAATTGCTGTTACTAAAATGGTAACAGTACTCATATTTGCTATTTTTGCCCACAGGCCTTGCGATGATGCCGGGATTCGCACCCTGCCGGGTTCGAATCCCGGCATATCGGTAGCAAAAAGCCCGCTACCGAATTGATAACGGGCTGCTCAGATTCTGTGGTGCCCCCAGCGGGATGTCCGCGTGCGGCTGGCGCCGCCCGCTTCCGCTGCGTCGCTCCGCTCCTTGTGTGCTGCGCTGGAAAACGCTTGCGCGTTTCCTCAGCTCCGCACCCTGTCGGGTTCGAATCCCGGCATATCGGTAGCAAAAAGCCCGCTACCGCGAGGGTAACGGGCTCTTCAATTCAAATGGTGCCCCCAGCGGGATTCGAACCCGCGATATCCACCTTGAAAGGGTGGCGTCCTTGGCCGCTAGACGATGGGGACAGCGGGAAAGAGTATAGCAGACTTTTTTGCCGGCGCGTATATCGTTGGCAAACTGGAAAACCACCACAAAGGTACCTGTCCCCTTTGTGGTGGTGGGGTGCTAGGGGAGGAGCTTCATGGCGGCGTCGTGGGCGGTGCGCTCGTAGGTGTCGTCGAGGGGCTTGAGCGGCAGCAGGGCTGTGGCCTGCGCGTCGCCGCGGCGCTCGAGGGCGTGCGCGATCAGCCAGTCGGCAAGTTCGGGGTTCTTGGGCAGCGCCGGCCCGTGCAGGTACGTGCCGATGACGCCCTTGTAGATGAGACCCTCAAAGCCATCGTCGCCGTTGTTGCCGGTGCCTGTGACGACGGACGTTCCGAGTGGCGTGGCGTCTGTATCGAGCAGGGTGCGGCCACCGTGGTTCTCGAATCCCACAAAGGGCTCGGGTGCCAGATTGGTTTCGACGGCTACGTTGCCGATCAGGCGGTCGGAGCCGCGTACGGTTTCGGCGGCAATGACCCCCAGACCCTCGATGCGATCCTCGCCCATATAGTACGAACGGCCGAGCAGCTGATAGCCGCCACAGATGGCAAGCAGCGAGCCGCCATCCTCAACATAGGCCGCGACCTTGTCTTTTTGAGCGAGCAGTTCATGTGCCACGGCTAGCTGGTCGCGGTCGGAGCCGCCACCCATCATGACGATATCGGCATCAGTCAAATCAAGCGTTTCGCCCATACGGACCTCGTCTACACGCGCGGGGATGCCACGCCAGGCGCAGCGGCGCTTGAGGGCAATGACGTTGCCGCCGTCGGCATAGAGGTTGAGGGCATCGGGGTACAGGTAGACGATACGCAGGGGGCGCGAAAGCTCGACCGGCGCAATATCGGTGGGGACAGCGCTACCATCGGCGCGCGTTACGGCGTGGGAGACAATCGAGCTTGCATCGTCGTCTTTAAGCCCGTCGAGCTCCTTGACTAACGGCGGGAAGGCCGTGTAGTTGGCGACGGCGTAGAAGGTGTCATCGGCGGCCTCGTCTGCCACGGCGCCAATTGCCTGCGCGACGTCCGAGATAATCGCGGCATCGATGCCGGCGTACTTGAGGCGTACCTGCATGTCGTGCGCACGCGTGCCTCCGGCAAAGGCGACAAGACCCGGCGTGTCGGCGATGCGCTCGAAGTCGACATCGTAGATCCACGAGACATCGTGGCCGTCGGCATCATTGTCGTTCAGGAAGAAGGCACAGAGCCTGCCACCTGCCGTTTTAATGGACTGAATCTGACGATCGAAGCCCACGGGATTCTTGGCCAGGTTTGCCTCGACGGTGCGGCCGGCAATATCCCAGCGGCCCATGCGTCCGCCGGCGGGCACGTAGGCATTAAGCGTGGGCTGCAGGTGCGCCGCGTCCACGCCCAGCTCGTGCGCCGCAAAGAAGGCGGCGGCGACGTTATAGACCATGTACAGGCCGTTGTAGCGCGTGGCGATGTGCACGGCGGGCGCGTTGGCCTCGGGTCCAAAGGCCAGGTCAAAGCCGTAGCCGTCGCAGCCGAGCTCAACGCCCGTCACGCGGCGGAGCAGCGCGGGGCGACCCCAGCCGCACGAGGGGCAATGGTAGGCGCCGAGCTGGCCGTATTGCACGTAGTCATACTCCAGCGGCGCGTTGCACTGCGAGCAAAAACGCGAGTCGCTAATGCGATCGGACTCGGTGCCCGTGGCGCCGTCGATGCCAAAGGCGATGCTCGTGTTGGGAACGCGTGCGGCGATCGCGGCACACAGCGGGTCGTCTGCGTTGTAGATGAGCGTTGTTGCCGGAGAGAGCTCCAACGCATGGGCAATGACGTCTTGGGTATGGTCGATCTCCCCATAGCGATCCAGCTGGTCGCGGAACAGGTTGAGCAGCACAAAGTACGTCGGTTTGAGCTTGGGCAGAACGCGTACGGTGTAGAGCTCGTCGCACTCAAAAACGCCCACGCGCTTGCCGCCGCCGGCTCGCTTGAGGTCGCTGCGCGCTTCGAGCAGTGCGCCCACCACGCCCGGCTCCATGTTGTTGCCGGCGCGGTTGCATACCACGGTGGCGCCGCTGGCGGCAACGGCGTCGGCGATGAGGTTGGAGGTGGTGGTCTTACCGTTGGTGCCGGTGATCACCACGCTGCGGTCGACAAGACTCGCCAGGTCGCTCAGCAGATAGGGGTTGATCTTCATGGCGATGCGGCCGGGGAGTACGCCGCCCTGGCGCTTAAGGACAGAGCGCAGCCCCCAGCGAGCGATATCACTCGAGGTGCAGGCAAGAGATGAGCGGAGGTTCATGAAACCGTTCCTAACGTAAACGACATGGTCGGGTCGAGTGCGTCACTAGAATCCGTAGCGGCGCGCAAATTCCTGGGCGAGCTGCGATACATCTTCGCAGGCGTTGGCCCAGGGGGCAAAGTCGGGGGTGTCCGAGATAATGCCGTCGGCCTCCCAAACTGCCTGGTGCGAAAGGTCCCAGGGGTCGCGCGGCTCGGGTCGGCAGGGAAGATACGGCGTCTGGTACATGGGGTTCAGCAAGAAGAACGCGCCACCCTCGCAACGGTTAGCGAACTCACGCAGCGCGCGCGTCGCCGGGCGCATCTTGTTTGTTTTGAACAGCAGAATTGTGCGGGCGAGCAGGTACCAAGGAGAGTTTTCGAGTGCGTCTGCCCCCATCTGTTCCTCGAGCTGATGCGCCAGGGCAAAAAAGCCGTCTTGGTCTTCCAAGCGGGCGAGGGCAAGCAGCACGGTGCCGGCGGCCCGGGTGGGATAGCCCTCCGCCTTAAGGACACGGCGAGAATAGTTGGCGGCGGCGCGGTAACGAGCGCTCGCCATGCACAGCTGCGAGATGGCCTCGAGTATGTGAAGCCACCCGATAAGTGCCGGCTCGCTCACGGTAAGGTCCGCTGCGGTGACACCGTCGGCCAAAACATTATTGGCCCAGTAGTGCGGGGCCTCCATATCAAACCCGGGCACGCTCTGTTGCAGGTAGTCGGCCGTGCTCGTCTCGAGCTTCATCAGGTCGCCCAGGCAGGCGTCGACGGGCGTGTCCGCCAAAATGATGGCGAGCAGCTGGGCATCGAGGACATGCGCATCGATGCGGACGATCTTGAGCAGCTCATCACGCATATCGTCGAACAGGCGGTTGCGCGTCTGCTCAAACTCCTCGTCGCTGCCCATGTCCTCGATGCGATGGAGCTCGTCGAGCAGGTGGCGATGAACACCGGCATAGGACAGCAGCGCCTGAGCATGCTCGGTCTGCGCATACTTTTGGGGATTCGCGCTAATGTCGTTATGGACAAGCTCGCGTGCTGCATCGGTGAGCTCGGGGTGCGACGCCAGATAGGTGCGCTCCAGGTAGGCGGGGATGTAGACGCTCGGATCCATTAGAGGTCTCCTCCCTTAAACGGCAAGCCCTGCTCGGCCGCCCGCAGTATGCGCTCGTCGATCTGGGAGCGCACGATGTCGTTGGTGGCGACCCAGGCGGCAAAGCTGGCGTTGTCGGGCGCGCCCAGGCCCTCCTGCAGTACCGGCGTCGCCTCGGAGAGTGCAAGGACGAGCTCATCGGTGGAGCCTGCACCCACGTTGACGCGGGCATAGACGCCATCGGGAAACTCGGTTTGGAAGTAGAGCGCCTCGGCTGCGTGCGGGCACGAGCGCGCAAGGATGCGCAGGTAGTGTTCGGCGCCCTCGTAATCCAGCTCGCGCCAGGCAGCGCTCATCAGCGCGATGAGCGTCCACGGGTCCAAGTCGCGTTCTGCATCCTTGGGACGACGGCGCAGCGGCGTGTTGGCGAGATAGGGGACGGAGTGGGCAGAGCGAAAGCGCTTGAGCTCCTCAGCGGGGTATTCGAGCTTTGCCATGGCGAGCATTGCGGTGTGGCGGACGCCGGCAGGATCGTTGGGGGCAAAGTCGAGGCTGCGGTTTGCGGCTTCGAGCGACATGCGGTAGCGGCCGCTAATGAGCGCGCGCGATGCCAAGGCGGCAAGCCAGCGCAGGTAGGGACGGCGGGTCAGGTCGCCTGCGGCCTCGCGCTCGTAGGGGTCCTGCGCCGAGGCGATCTTGAGCGCCAGGTCGTGTTCGACTTCATCGCACTTGGATACCAAGTACTGTACGTATTCCTCGTTGGAGTCAGCGGTGAGGGCCGTCAGCATGCGCTGCGCATCCCAGTTGGCCGGATCGAGTGCGGCGGCCTCGCGAAGCATGTTCTCGGCAGCGGCTTCTTCTTGCTCTGCCTGGGCGTCGTCGGGGATAAAGGGGATGCGGTAGTCGACAGCCTCGACCACCTTGGCAATGAGGTGCCCGGCGCGGTCGCGGTCGTGCACGATGAGCGGTGCAGGGCCGCGGGTGAATTGTTCCATCAGACGCTCTACGGCGGCACCGTCGGTGAGCGGGATATTGTCGCGGCGCAAGGCCTCAAGAACGAGGCGATGGCAATCCTCTTGAATGGGATCGAATGCCATGGGGCCTCCTTTGCTGCGGTTAGGGTTCAAATGTCTCTATATAAGGTTCTAGTTTACCCGCATGTGGCACACCGGGGGTGCCGCACTTGGACTTGCACCTTTGCACCACGAAGACGGATGTCGCACAAATGTCGGCACCTTGGACGACCGAGTGGTATCACGGTGCCGCAAACGGTCGATTTTTGGCGGCGAACGGGGCACATTTTGGAGGAGCACCGTCCTGCCCGGGATATGTAGTCAACCTTGATAAAACGTTTGCCCAGCTTGGGAGTATGAATGCCCCACAAGGGTCTTCAGGGATAGAAAAAACGTTTCATCATTGTCGGCTTTAGGTGAATAACTGACCAACCAGAACGGTAAAATAGTGTTTGTCTGAGCGTTGAGACGTTTAGACGTTTAGACATCGCGCATTGTCATCGCCGGCAACGCGCAAAACGGTCCTAACGGAGCCAATCGGGTGCTCCGTTATATACGCAAGTCTAAGAGGGGCTTGTTTAGGAGGCACAGTATGGGACGTTTTACCAATCCTCGCGATCTGTACTTTGGTGAGGGCGCTCGCCACGAGGTGAAGAACCTCAAGGGCAAGAAGGCCATCATCGTTTCTGGCGGCAGCTCTATGCGCCGTGGCGGGTTCCTGCAGGACGTTGAGGCCGACCTCAAAGAGGGCGGCTTCGAGGTCAAGCTGTTCGAGGGCGTCGAGTCCGATCCGTCCATCGAGACGGTCATGAAGGGCGCCGAGGCCATGCGCGAGTTCGAGCCCGACTGGATTATCGCCATCGGTGGCGGCTCGCCCATCGATGCCGCTAAGGCCATGTGGGTCTTCTACGAGTATCCCGAGGAGTCCTTCGATAACATCATCCAGCCGTTCAGCTTCCCCGAGCTGCGTCAGAAGGCTCATTTCTGCGCCATCTCCTCTACCTCCGGCACCGCTACCGAGGTCACCGCGTTCTCCGTCATTACCGACTACGCCAAGGGCATCAAGTACCCGCTGGCCGACTTCAACATCACCCCTGATGTCGCCATCGTCGACCCCGAGCTCACCTACACCATGCCCGCCAAGCTGTGCGCTCACACCGGCATGGATGCTCTGACCCACTGCATGGAGGCCTACGTTTCTACCTTCGCCTCTATGTTCACCGACGCCAACGCTCTGCACGGCATCCGCGAGATCGTCGAGTGGCTGCCCAAGTCCTATGCTGGCGACCATGAGGCCCGTCAGCACATGCACGAGGCTCAGTGCATCGCCGGTATCGCCTTCTCCTCGGGCCTGCTCGGCATCGTTCACTCCATGGCTCACAAGACCGGTGCAGCCTTTGAGAACGGCCACATCATCCACGGTGCTGCTAACGCCATGTACCTGGGCAAGGTCATCCAGTGGAACTCCAAGGATCCCCGTGCTGCCGAGCGCTACGCTTATGTGGCCAAGGAGATCCTGCACCTTCCCGGCGAGACCAACGAGGAGCTCATCGCTGCGCTCGTCCAGAAGATCCGCGACCTCAACGACCAGCTCAACATTCCGCAGTCCATCAAGGATTACGCGAATGGTGGCGTGAAGGTCGACGCCGAGAACCCGCAGATGGTTTCCGAGGAGGAGTTCCTCGCCAAGCTCCCCGAGATCGCCGCGAACGCCGAGCAGGACGCCTGCACGCCCGAGAACCCGCGTGAGACCAAGGCTGCCGACTTCGAGAAGATTCTCAAGGCCTGCTACTACGACACCGACATCGATTTCTAATCGACTCTTGTTATCGTAACGAGGGGCTCCGCACGTATCTGTACGGAGCCCCTTTCTTTTTTCTTTTAGAGAATGGGATAGTTATGGCTGCAATTTTCAATAGCCCCAGCAAGTACATCCAGGGTCCGGACGAGCTCGCCAAGCTCGGCTCCTATGTCGAGCCGCTCGGCGCTAAGGCCCTCGTCATCGTGACGCCTTCGGGCAAGAAGCGCGTCGGTGCCAAGATCGAGGGCGGCTTTGCCGAGGCTAAGGCCGAGCTGCTGTTTGAGGACTTTAACGGTGAGTGCTCCAAGGGCGAGGTCGATCGCCTGGTTGCGCTCGCTCGCGACAACGGTTGCGACATCATCGTCGGCGTCGGTGGCGGCAAGATCCTCGACACCGCGAAGGCCGTCGCCTATTACCTGGAGTCCCCGGTTATCATTTGCCCCACCATTGCTTCGACCGATGCCCCGTGTTCGGCGCTCTCCGTGCTCTATACCGATGACGGCCAGTTCGACAAGTATCTCTTCCTTAAGGCAAACCCCAATATTGTCCTTATGGACACGACGGTTATCGCGGCGAGCCCGGTGCGCCTGACGGTTTCCGGTATGGGCGATGCGCTCGCAACCTATTTCGAGGCCCAGGCAACGCACGATGCCGACGGTGGCACCTGCGCCGGCGGCAAGGGCGGTATGGCCGGCCTGGCGCTCGCCAAGCTCTGCTATGAGACGCTTATGGCCGATGGCGTCAAGGCCAAGGTCGCGCTGGAGAAGGGTGCGCTCACGCCTGCCGTCGAGCATATCATCGAGGCCAACACGCTGCTCTCCGGTATTGGCTTTGAGAGCTCGGGCCTTGCTGCTGCTCATGCCATCCACAATGGCCTGACGATGCTGCCCGAGTGCCACGGCATGTATCACGGCGAGAAGGTCGCCTTTGGCACCATCGTTCAGCTGGTACTCGAGGATGCTCCGACTGAGAAACTCGAGGAAGTCTTGGGCTTCTGCATTGAGCTGGGCCTGCCGGTCACGATGAAGGAACTTGGCGTTGCCGAGCTTACGCGCGAGCAGGCCATGATTGTTGCCGAGGCCGCCTGCGCGCCCGATGACACCATGTGCAACATGCCGTTTGAGGTGACGCCCGAGATGGTCGCAAACGCCATCCTGGGTGCCGACGCGCTGGGTCACTACTACCTTATGGATGAGTAAATCAAGCTAAGGAAGGGGCAAAGCCAGCAGATGGCTTTGCCCCTTTTTGCTATGGTGCAAACTAACCTGACCCCATCGCACCAAGTTGGTGCAAAGGGGTCAGGTTACTTTGCACCAATCGTTGTTTGATGAAGGGCGGATTCTCGTATGGCGCTTCCTATGGTTTACGGCGGTCCCGGCCGGTATGTTCAGGGGCCGGGCGAACTTTCGCGTCAGGGCAGGTATTTGTCATGGTTGGGCTGCGCTGCCTATGTCTTGTTTGACCAGGGCACCGAGGATCGGCTGTGCAGGCAGATCGTCGATGGATTTCTGGATGAAGATCTAAGCGAGCCGTTCTTTAAGATTTACAACGGTCCGTGTACGGAAGATGCCGTTGTCGAAATGGCCAAGGAAGCCCAGGCCGAGTATTGCGACATGGTGGTGGGCATTGGCGGCGGCAAGATGCTCGATATCGCAAAGGCCGTTGCGTTTTATGCTGAGCTGCCGTTGTGTGTATGCCCCACGGCGGCTTCGATGGACGGTCCGTGCAGCGCGATTTCGGTGCTGTATCACGAGGATGGGTCGTTCGATCGCTATCTGATGCTCGAGAAGAATCCGGACCTGGTCGTGGTCGATACCAACGTGGTCGCGGCGGCCCCACTGCGGATGACGGTCGCTGGTATGGGCGACGCACTGGCAACGTACTTCGAGGCGCGTTCGTGTGCCGCGGCGCACGGCGCTAACGAGCACGGTGGCGCGCCGGGACATTTGGCCTTGGTTACGGCCCGTGCCTGCTATGACACGCTCATGGAGTGCGGCGTCGCTGCCAAGCGCGATCTCAAAAAGGGCCGTATATCGCCGGCGGTTGAGCGCCTGATCGAGTGCAATATTCTGCTTTCGGGCGTTGGCTTTGAGAGCGGTGGCTTGGCGTTGGCGCATGCCATCGCCAACGGCCTGACGATTCTGCCCGAGTGCAAGGCTATGCACGGCGAGGCCGTGGCGTTTGGTCTGGTGGTCCAGCTTCGTCTGGAGCGTGCGCCCGAGCTTGAACAGGTGCTCGAGTTTTGTCAGCGCGTCGGTCTGCCGACGACGCTCGAGGAGCTGGGCCTTGGCGAGATTTCCGATGCCGACCTGCAGGGTGTTGCAAATGCGGTCTTTAGAAACGAGCGTAACATAGCCAACGAGCAGGCCAAGGTGACCAAGCAAAAGCTCGTCGAGCTCATGCGCGAGGCATAGCTTGGCGCTTGATCGACCTTGTGCAATCGGGGCGGCGATAGGCCATAGGCTATTTGCCGCAAAGGTGCTCCGCGTGTAATTTGCCCGAGGCACGGGCCGATAGCGTATTATTATCTCTTGCTTGTTTGCACTGCTCAGGGAGGGGCCGCGCATGGCGCAGGAACACGATCTGTTTGATGACATTATCGAAATCAGCAAGGGTTTCGACTTTCTTAAAAACCCGCTTGGCGGTGTGACCGATGCACTCGATCCGTCGGCGCCGCAGTGGAATCCTGCCGACTACAAGGAGCGTCCGCGCGGAAACACCATTCCGTGCCTGGCCTGCAAAAACGAGAAGAGCGGCTGCACCGCGTGCATGGACGTGTGCCCGGTCAACGCCATCGAGGTCGAGGAAGACGCCATCGAGATCCTCGACTCCTGTCGCAAGTGCGGCCTGTGCGCCGCTGCCTGTCCGACCGAGGCGATCATCTCGCCGCGCCTGGCGCCCAAAAACCTGTATGACGATATCGTCTCTGCTGCTACGAGTCATGAGACCGCCTACGTTACCTGCACGCGTGCTCTTAAGCGCATGCCGCGCGAGAACGAGGTCGTCGTTGCCTGTGTGGGCGATATTACGGCCGAGACCTGGTTCTCGGTGCTGGCCGATTATCCCAATGTGAGCGTGTACCTGCCGTTGGGCGTGTGCGATAAGTGCCGTAACACCGGTGGCGAGGACATCTTGGGCGAGGCCATTGCTACCGCCGAGGAGTGGGCCGGTACGGGCATGGGTCTGGAGGTCGATCCCAAGAGCCTCAAATGTCATAAGCGCCGCGAGTACGAGCGCAAGGAGTACATGGAAAAGATCGCCCGCACCACGGGCCTTACCGTGACAAAGCTCAATCCGGCAACGGCGGCACTGGCCTCGGTGACGCAGAAGCTCAAAGCCCATCGCCATCAGATTACCCAGTTGGAGCGTACGCTCAACACCATGTGCGGCACCACGACGACCAAGCGTCGCCGTTCGCTCACGCACGGTCGACAGCTGGTGCTCTCAACGCTGCAAAACCACCCCGAGCTTGCCCAAAACATGCAGGTGAGTACGCCGGAGTGCGACTTTGACAAGTGCACGTCGTGCGGCGAGTGCGTCAATGTATGTCCCACGTTCGCCTGCGATTTGGTGGGAAGCGGCCGCTTTGCGTTGGAGTCCACGTATTGTTTGGGCTGCGGTGCCTGTGTCAAGGTGTGCCCTGAGCATGCGCTCAAGTTGGTTGAGCACGACGCGTCCAATCTGGTCGTCGTCGATCCCGAAGCCGAGGAAAAGGCCGCCCAGAAGGCGAAGGCCCACGAAGAAGCCCAGAAGGTCAAGGCCGAGGCAAAGGCCAAGCTCGATAAGATGCTCGACCAGGTTGAGAAGCTCGCGGACTAGCCAACGACCCCTATCTCTGCTTCATTCGTGCCGCCGTGGCGTCCGGGTTCGCCCAGATGCTGCGGCGGCGCTATACTTATGCAGTTTGAAATGCTTGTACCAAAAGGAGCTGTCGTGTCCCTTTCCATCGGTATCGTGGGCCTGCCCAACGTAGGCAAGTCGACGCTGTTCACCGCGCTTACCAAAAAGACCGGTCTTGCCGCCAACTACCCGTTCGCCACGATCGACCCCAACGTGGGTATCGTCGACGTGCCCGATAGCCGTCTGCAAAAGCTCGCCGACATCGTTAACCCGGGTCGCATTGTGCCGGCGACGATCGAGTTCGTCGACATCGCAGGTCTGGTGAAGGGCGCCAACGAGGGCGAGGGCTTGGGCAACCAGTTCCTGGCCAACATTCGCGAGACCGACGCCATCTGCGAGGTCGTGCGCTACTTTAAGGATCCCAACGTCATGCGTGAGGTGGGCCGCACGGGCGAGTTCGTCGATCCCGCCGGCGATGCCGACACCATCATGACCGAGCTCATCCTGGCCGACATGGGCACGCTCGAGAAGCAGCTGCCTAAGCTCGAGAAGGAGGCCAAGCGCGACAAGGAGCTCATGCCCAAGTTCGAGGTCGCCAAGCGCCTGCTCGCCTGGCTCAACGAGGGCAAGCGCGCCGCATCCATGGAGATGACCGACGAGGAGCGTGCTGCCGCCAAGGGCCTGTTCCTGCTCACCATGAAGCCCATCCTGTACGTGGCAAACGTGGACGAGGACATGCTCAACGAGGACCTGGCGCCCATCGATGGCGTCAAGCCGCTGCCCATCTGCGCCAAGATCGAGGCCGAGCTTTCCGAGCTCGATCCCGAGGACGCCGCCGACTACCTGGAGAGCCTGGGCTTGGAGCAGCCCGGCCTGGACGTGCTCGCGCAGGCGGCCTATAAGCTGCTCGGCCTGCAGTCGTTCTTTACGGCCGGCGAGATGGAGGTCAAGGCCTGGACGGTGCGTCAGGGTGCGACCGCTCCGCAGGCTGCCGGTGTCATCCACACCGACTTTGAGCGCGGCTTTATTAAGGCCGAGGTCATTGGCTATGACGACTACATCGAGCTCGGCGGAGAGCAGGGCGCCAAGGCCGCCGGCAAGCTGCGTATTGAGGGCAAGGACTATGTCATGGCCGATGGCGACGTCGTGCACTTCCGCTTTAACGTGTAAGGACGACGCACATGTTTAAATATGGCAAAAAAGCCGGCTACATGGGTATTGCGCTGCTCGTGCTTGCGGTGATTCCGCTGGTGGTCGCAGCGTGTGTTATCCCCAACATTGGTCCCGAGGTGGCAACAAAGTTTAATGCCGCCGGCGAGGCGACGCGCTGGGGCAAGAGCTACGAGTTGCTGGCGCTGCCGGTGCTCAACTTGCTGCTGAGCGTGGCGACGTATTTTACGGCGGGACGCCAGGCAAAGAACAATGATGACTCCGCCGCCATGGCGCGCATCGTGTGCGAGCGCTACCTGCGCAACGGTTGCATCACGGGTGTGTTCCTCAACGTGGTCAACGTTTACTTTATGTACTCGGCGATTACCGGAACGGGCTTTGGCTTTGGTTTCTAGCCTGTCCTTTTAGGCAACGAGCCTGCACGCATATTCAAGGGCTGCTGCGAGGCCGCCGCTCGATCGTGGTTTAAAGACCATGTCGGCGGCGGCCTCGTTTTCGTATCCGGCGCCGCGAAGGGCGAGTGCGATACCGGCTCCCAGGAGAAGGGGCAGACCACGTTGGCTGGTTGCGATTACGGCAGCCTGATTGAGCGAGCAGCTGTGCGCTTGGCATTGGATGGCAAGTTCACCTTGCGCCGGGCAAGGGACCAGAACGGCGGCGACGCGACTTGATAGCAATGCAAATGCTGTGCGCTCATCGGGCGAAAGGCATTCGGCTTCAACGACGACGAGCTTGGGCGGTGCGCTGTTTGTGCGAAGCATGGCTCGGTACATGCGGACCGAAGAACCCGACATAGAAAACTCCTGTGTATTCGTTTAAACGTAAACTATAGTTTACGTTTTTGTTCAGCTCCATTTCAAACTCGGCTGCATGGACGAACGTGCGAAACAGATTCTTGGCAAGCGAGTCGAGCAGACGCGCAGGGACCTTGGTATCTCCAAGGTCGATTTTTGTGTGGCGACAGGAATCAGCCGACCCTACCTCGACCGAATCGAAGATGGGACGGCAAATTTCACGCTCAAGGTTCTATTTAAGATCGCGCCCGCACTCGGCATGACGGTGTCAGAGCTTCTCGAGGGGATCGAATAGGGCGTTCCCCCGCTGTATTTGACGCTCTTTGGGCGGGTCCCCCTGGTTGCGATGTGCAAAATCGCGAGTATTCAGCACCAGTTCGGCCGTAGATGGTAGCTCGAGCGGCTGGCTTTGCCTTTTTGACAGTAGATAATCCACACTCTAAATAAAAATGAGGAATAAATATTTACTAGACGGCCCCTTCGTCCTAAAAGTTCGTCTAATAATCGGCCGATTCTATGCCTCCGGAGGAGAAACTGCAGAATACTCCGATTTTTGCACGGCCCGAGGGGGACCACCTGTCGTTTAAGGCTGCGATAAGTGGAGCTGCCTTAGGGATTACGCCATCGGGATGCGGTCGTGGTTGACTTGGCTGTAGAACAGGCGCTGGATCTCGGCGGCATCGCGTGACTGGCCGAGTGCCCACATGGTTTTGGCCACGAGCGTTTCGGTGGTCATGTCGTCGCCGCGCAGAATGCCCGGATGATCGACGTAAGCACGGCCGACCTCATAAACGCCCAGATCGAGGCCCTCTTCGGGAACCTGCGTGGTCATAACGACGGTGCGGCCCGAATCGACCCAGCGGAAAATTGCCTCTTGGAACGACTCGCCCGACTCACCAAACTCGGGGATGCCGCCAATGCCAAAGGTCTCCAGAATCACGGCGTCGTAGCTATTGGCAAGGGCGTCGAGAATGCCCGGGTTTACGCCGGGCGTAAGCTTGAGTACAAATACGCGCGGGTCGATGCTGTCGTAGAAACGCACCGGGTTTTCGCCCTGATGCGTGCCGTGAAGCCCGTTGCGCACGATGCGGTCGTTGCGGATATAGGCGATGGGCGGATGGTTGACGCTAATGAACGCGTTAAAGCTCATGGTGCGCTGTTTGCGGGCGCGCGTGCCGGCAATGGCTACGCCGCCAAACACGATCGAGACGTCGTGCGAGTGCTCGTCGAGCGCATAGAGCAGGCTCTGGTACAGGTTGAGCTTGGCGTCGGTAAAAGGATTGCCCATGGGCTTTTGCGAACCGGTGAGCACGATAGGCTTGGGGCTGTCCTGAATCAGGTAGGAAAGCGCTGCCGCGGTGTAGCTCATGGTGTCGGTGCCGTGCAGAATCACGAAGCCGTCGTGGTCGGCATAACCCTCGACGATGACGTCGCGGATACGCATCCAGTCGCTCGGGCGCATATTGGTGCTGTCGATGTTCATGGGCTGCACGACGTCAAGCTCGCAGAGGCCCGAGATCTCGGGGACGCTCTGGGCGAGTTCCTCACCGGTCAGGGCGGGGGAGAGGCCGTTGCCGTCCTCGGTCGATGCGATGGTGCCGCCCGTGGCGATGAGAAGGATGCGCTTCATGCTGGTATTCCTATCGTATTTGCCGCCGCAGAGGCGGAGTCGTTCGGCAGTATTGTGGCACAGGGCGTCCAATGTTCAAACGTATTACATCATCTGAAACGTTTGGTAACACTTCAATCGCCACTAAAAAGGACGCGGGTCGTGCGTTTGCCGTGCGCTGATGGCTGCGAGGGACGAGAAACCCCATATAACGTGTACACTATGAAAGTTATTCTCGTTTATTCGCGCGGGTGGGCACCGGCTCCCCGCCAACAAGAGGGGGAACCATGGATCAAAAGGCTTCCGCAAAGGTCCTCGTACTCGACTTTGGTGCGCAGTACGGTCAGCTCATTGCCCGTCGCGTCCGCGACCTCAACGTGTATTCCGAGATTGTCCCCTGCGACATCTCGGCCGACGAGATTCGCGAGATGAACGCCTCTGCGCTCATCCTTTCCGGCGGTCCGGCTTCCGTGTACGCCGAGGACGCTCCGTCCATCGATCCTGCCATCTTTGACCTGGGCCTTCCCGTCCTGGGCTTCTGCTACGGCCATCAGATCACGGCCGTGACGCTCGGAGGCAAGGTCGGTCACTCCGAGGTGGGCGAGTACGGCCGCGCCACCATCACGCGCACGGCCGGCGCCAAGCTCTTTAACTCCACGCCCATGGAGCAGACCGTGTGGATGAGCCATCGCGACGCCGTTTCCGAGGTGCCCGAGGGCTTTACCGTTACCGCCAGCACCGACGTGTGCCCGGTTGCTGCCATGGAGTGCGTCGAGCGCAAGATTTTCACCACGCAGTTCCACCCCGAGGTCAAGCACTCCGAGTACGGTCAGCAGCTGCTGAGCAATTTCCTGTTTGAGATCTGCGGCCTGGAGCCCAACTGGAGCATGGACAACCTGGTCGAGACCATGACGGCCGAGTTCCGCGAGAAGGTCGGCGACGACCGCGCGATTCTGGCCCTGTCCGGTGGCGTCGACTCCTCCGTCGTGGCTGCGCTGGGCGCTCGCGCCGTGGGCAAGCAGATGACCTGCGTGTTCATCAACCACGGCCTGCTGCGCAAGGGCGAGCCTGAGCAGGTGGAGGAGGTCTTCACCAAGCAGTTTGACGTCGACTTTATCCACGTCCACGCCGAGGACCGTTATGCCGAGCTTCTGGCCGGTGTGACCGAGCCCGAGGAGAAGCGCCGCATCATCGGCACGCAGTTCTGGAAAGAGTTCTTCGCGGTTGCTCAGCAGCTTGAGACCGATGGTAAACCCGTGAAGTACCTGGCTCAGGGCACCATCTACCCCGATATCATCGAGTCCGGCGCTCGCAAGACGGGCGGCAAGACGGCCACCATCAAGAGCCATCACAACCTGATCCCGTTCCCCGATGGCGTGCACTTCGACCTCATTGAGCCGCTCGACCACTTCTTTAAGGACGAGGTCCGCGCACTTGGTCTGGCGCTTGGCCTGCCGGGTCACATCGTGTTCCGTCAGCCTTTCCCGGGCCCGGGTCTGGCCATCCGCATCATCGGCGCGGTCGACAAGGAAAAGCTCGAGATCCTCAAGAACGCCGACGCCATCGTGCGCGAGGAGCTCGACGCCTACAACCAGCGCCTGTTTGAGCAGACCGGTGAGCGCAACTCCGAGCACAGCTGCTGGCAGTATTTCGCGGTCCTGCCCGACATTAAGTCCGTCGGCGTTATGGGCGACGAGCGCACCTACCAGCGCCCGATCATCCTGCGTGCCGTCGAATCCAGCGATGCTATGACAGCCGACTGGGCCAAGCTGCCCTACGACGTGCTGGCCCGCATCTCCGGCCGCATTGTTGCCGAGGTTCCCGGCGCCAACCGCGTGTGCTACGACATTACGTCCAAGCCGCCCGCGACCATCGAGTGGGAATAAGCCGATAGGGTTCTGACCTGCATTTTTGAGTGTCGCGCTTGTTAGCGTCAATCTATTTTTCACCAGTTTCGCTAAACAGGCGCGCCGTTCGCGC
>DXMC01000043.1:0-16292 GCA_019414365.1 Collinsella sp. | reverse complement strand
TGGGCCGTGTCTCAGTCCCAATGTGGCCGGTCACCCTCTCAGGTCGGCTACTGATCGTCGCCTTGGTGGGCCGTTACCCCACCAACTAGCTAATCAGACGCGGGTCCATCTCATACCACCGGAGTTTTTCACACTGTGCCATGCGGCACTGTGCGCTTATGCGGTTTTATCAGCCGTTTCCAGCTGCTATTCCCCTGTATGAGGCAGGTTACCCACGCGTTACTCACCCGTCCGCCACTAACTTTGAAAAGCAAGCTCTTCATCGTCCGTTCGACTTGCATGTGTTAGGCGCGCCGCCAGCGTTCATCCTGAGCCAGGATCGAACTCTCCGTCCAAAATATTCTGGGCTTCGAGCCCGTCCGGTCCTCTCAGTCCATCGCTGATCGGTTCCGTTCGATTCATATGGTTCTGTATAGGAAAAGGAATTTCTCGGGGCCGCCTCTCGGCGGCCTTGCGAAAAACAAATCCAAGTTAGACCATTTCAAATGGTTCGATGTCTGCCCGGATGCGACACATCTGGTGTGTCCATCCTCGCAGTATCCGGTTCTCAAGGTGCACGCTTTGCGGCTCATCCGGTCCGACCGGGCCGCGCGGCAAGGAGATATATTGCCAGACCGCGAAGCGATGTGGGACGTCAATTCCACTCTTCACAAGTCCTACACAATACATCGCTTTCTATATAAGTAATAGAAAGGCTGGTGCAGAAATACTGCACGTATCAGATGATGACCCTTCGGTTAAGAGATATATAAAGATCGGTCACCCGTAAGTGTCTATCTACCCGCGCTTTTGCTATATAAACCAGCGCTGTAGATAAAAAGAGGGAGCGCCGCGCACAACGCGACACTCCCCTAGCGATTCAAGAGAATCAATTAGGCCTCGAGAGCCTTCTTGGCGATGGCAGCCAGCTCGTTGAAGGACTCGATGTCCTCGTAAGCCATCTGAGCCAGGACCTTGCGGTCGAGCTCGATACCGGCAACCTTCAGGCCGTGCATGAACTGAGAGTAAGAGATGTCGTTCAGGCGAGCGGCAGCGTTGATACGGGTGATCCAGAGAGAGCGGATCTCGCGCTTCTTGTTGCGGCGATCACGATACTGATACTGCAGGGAGTGCTGGACCTGCTCTTTAGCATGCTTGTAAGTACGCGAAGCGGCACCGTAGTAACCCTTCGCACGGTGCATAACGGTACGGCGCTTCTTCTTGGCGGCAACAGCGCGCTTAATACGTGCCATGTTCTATCAACTCCTAGACGGTTAAACGAAAAACGGGAACGCGAACTTAGGCGAGACGCGACTTGATGACCTTGCGGTCGGCAGCGGCGATCTCGGTCTCCTGACGGAAGCCACGCTTACGCTTGGTGGACTTCTTGCTCAGGATATGGCTCTTGAAAGCCTTGGCGCGCATAAGCTTGCCGGTACCAGTCTTGCGGAAACGCTTCTTGGTGCCGCTGTGGGACTTCATCTTAGGCATGAAATACTCCTTAATCGGTTACAGAACACTAGTTACTTAGTGTCGCTTGCCGCTTTATCCTCATCAAAGGCGCCCTTAATCGGGGCGAGCAGCATAAGCATGTTACGGCCTTCCATCTTAGGCTTGGACTCGACCGTAGCGTAAGGCTTGAGATCCTCGGCGAGACGCTCGAGAACGTTAAGACCCTGCTCCGGGTGAGCCATCTCACGGCCGCGGAACATGATGGTAATCTTAACGCGTGCGCCCTTCTTGAGGAAACGCAGAACGTGGCCCTTCTTGGTCTCGTAGTCGCCAACGTCAATCTTGGGTCGGAACTTCATTTCCTTGACCTCGACCTTGGACTGGTTCTTACGAGCAGCCTTGGCCTTCATGGCCTGCTGGTACTTGAACTTACCGTAGTCCATGACCTTGCAGACCGGCGGCTCCGCGTTGGGAGCGATCTCGACCAGGTCGAGACCCTGATCGTCGGCGACACGCTGAGCATCGCGGATGGCGAACAGGCCGAGCTGAGAGCCATCGACGCCAATCAAACGGCACGAAGATGCAGTAATCTCGTCGTTGATGCGGGTGTCATCAGACTTAGCTATTTTCCCTACCTCCATTCATAAAAAAATAACCCGGCGCTTCTTTGCAACCAGGTCGTACACATAGACATCCTCGGCATGAGGAAGAGACTCTAAGTTGTATGACCAGTCAGCTGCTCGTTGGCGCCAAAAGGTGGGAACCCTCGGGTTCCTCTTTAGGGCATTGTGAGAACAACGCCTCGGAGATAATAACACGTACCGTGCGTTATCACATTACGTACACGAAAAAGGGGCCTTGACCCCCTTGAAGCGCAGGCGCATGTATGGTGCCCGAGGCGAGACTCGAAGGGCCTTCGCTTCGCGAAGCCCCGGGCTTCGGACACACGGCGCCCTCGCCACGCTCCGCTACAAACAGGCCGCTGGCCTGTTTGCCTAACGCTCCGCGCGCTCACGCGAGTTCGGCACGAAAAAGGGGGCCTTGACCCCCTTGACGCTCACTTGCATGTATGGTGCCCGAGGCGAGACTCGAACTCGCACGTTGTTGCCAACGGTGGATTTTGAGTCCACTGCGTCTGCCAATTCCGCCACTCGGGCACGTAATGCGTGAGTTAGTTTATCACAGCTTTCTGTTGATTAGTCCGAAAATGGAACTTCAAGCATTTCGATAAGCTCAATCTTACGCAACATCTCCCGCTGACGGCATCCACGTCCGTCAACCGAGGCCTCGCCCATCTGGTTGTCATAGGAATCCTCACGCATGCCATCAGATACAGGGAATAAGTCCGCTTGGAACTGGGAGTTTGCCACCATGCGCCACGGATCGAGGTTGCCAAAGTAATGCTGGCGACGCCACTCCTCCCCCATTCTGCGCGCAGAGGAACCAAACGAAATATCGGCGTTAAGCCAACCGGTCCGAGGTGTGTAGAACTCGGCCCAGTCGTGTGGCCCCACCGAATCGGGCGCGACATACAGGCCGCTCTGCCAACGGGCAGGCACGCCCGCGATGCGGCACATGGTGATAAACGTGAGCGCCATAACGCCGCAATCGCCGCGGAGCGAGTGTGCACAGTCATCTGCGATGGAACCCAAAAGCAGATATGGTGGCTGATAGCGATAGTCGATATGTTGCGTCAGATAATCATAGATGGCGCGAGCACGGTCGAGCGGATCCTCGAGCCCGTCAATAACACGCTCCGTCAACTGTCGCAGGTACGGCGTAAACGCAATGTGCGGACGGTCCTCGGAAGTGTCCTCGGGCAGCGGCGTGTCCATGCACGGGCGTTCGGGCAGCGCACCTCCATAAATGTCGCAGAAGGCAACATTAATGTGATAACGATAGGTTACCGAGAACGAGCGCTCGGTCGAAGAACACCATGAAGCGGTGCGTGCCGGCGCATCCTCGGGGGCAACATGCCCCTCCGGCGTCATATCGAGAACTTCGACCTGAGACTGTTGACGGCAGGCGGCAGCAACGGGAAGCCACGCGCGAACGGCCTCCCCCTCAAGAGCACCGGGAACAGACACGGACGCCTTAAGAGTAATGACGCGAGACAGCCCATTCTGCGATTCCATCTCCTTGAGCATCTGGTTGCGCAGCGCAATTCCGTCCGCAGGATCAGGACGCATGCCGGGGACCTCTTTGGGATACACGCGAAGCGAATTGAGGAAGTTATCGAGAACGAATAGCTCACCATCGATAAAGCGCCAGTCAATACGCTTGCGATCAATCAGGTCGTCAAACTGCTCTTCGGTAAACTCTGGCCACTCCTCGCGAATCATCGCAATGGCTCGATCACGCGGCACCGAAAAATGAAGCGGCGTCTCGAGCATGCGATACCGCTCGGCACGAACGCAGGCAGCAAGCGAGGAATCGGGATCTTGGGCAAGTAGGCGGTCGCAAGCCTCAATAGCCTGCGAAAGATACCCCGCGTCCTTTAAACGCAGGATCTCGGGTGGCAAGCCAATATCTAGAAAACAGAAGTCATCATTGCAAACATCAACAGAGCAACCAACCGGCCCCTCGTCAATAACCTTCCCATCCGAAGGCAGCACATTAATAACAGCCATGCCAAACTCCAAGTCATTAGAACTCTTGAAGTCCATTGTAGCGAGATAAAAAAGAAAGCCCCAACAAGGGAGCCATCAACACCGCCGAGCGGTAGTCAAAAAATGAATTCAGCCCAGTAACCCTGTAGCGAGTTAACGAAGGAAGCCCCGTTCACCCGGAGCTTTTCCCATTGCGCGACTTCTGGCAAAGCCAGGTGAGCGCAAGGGAAAAGCATAGGGTGAACGGGGCCTCCGACGGAAAAGTTAAACCGCTACTTACGCCTTGTTGACGGAACCAAACTCCTCCATGAGCTCCTTGGTGCGGGCAACGATGTTGTCGCGACCAGGCTTGAGGAGCTTGCGGGGGTCAAAGCCCTTACCCTGCTGATCCTTGCCAGCCTCGATGTACTCGCGGACGCCCTTGGCGAAGACGAGCTGCAGGTCGGTGTTGACGTTGATCTTGGAGATGCCCAGGGAGATGGCCTTCTTGATCTGATCCTCGGGGATGCCGGTACCACCGTGCAGGACGAGGGGCAGGTCGCCAGTCTGAGCCTTGATCTCGCCCAGACGCTCGAAGGAAAGGCCGGCCCAGTCGGCGGGATACACGCCGTGGATGTTGCCGATGCCGCAGGCGAGGAAGTCGACGCCCAGGTCAGCAATCTGCTTGCACTCAGCAGGATCAGCGAGCTCGCCGCTGGAGGTCACGCCGTCCTCGGTGCCGCCGATGCCGCCGACCTCGGCCTCGATGGACATGCCCTTGGAGTGGGCAAGCTCAACGAGCTCCTTGGTACGGTCGAGGTTAAGCTGGAAGGTCTCCTCGTGAGAGCCGTCATACATGATGGACGTGAAGCCGGCCTCGATGCACTTGAAGCAGTCCTCGTAAGAACCGTGATCGAGGTGAAGGGCGACGGGAACGGTAACGCCCGTGGCCTCGACGGCAGCCTTGACCATGTCGGCGCAGACCTTGAAACCGCCCATCCACTTAGCGGCACCAGCGGTGCACTGAAGGATCAGCGGAGACTTGGCCTCCTCGGCGGCCTGGAGAATAGCCAGGGTCCACTCGAGGTTGTTGGTGTTGAAGGCACCGAGACCGTACTTGCCGGCCTCGGCCTTCTTGAGCATGTCTGCTGCGTTGACGAGCATAAAAGAAACCTCCTGTAAGGTTGCTCCGATAACGCCTGAGATTTTACCACGGCGCACCCGAGCATAAACGTTCGTTTGTTCACGAATATCGTCCAAACAGACTTTTTTTGACCGTTTGCCCTACGGAATCGACCCGTTGGGGAAAAATAGCTTGACGTTTGGACGCTTCTCGTGCTTCAGAAGCTGACGATAAAGCTACACCTACATGAAAGGGTTCTGCATGAGTTCGCGTGCCATGGTGGTCGAATCGCCATGGCCGGTTAGGCAAACGGTATCGGGCGGGAGAAGCCGGGCGAGCTTGGAGAGCGAGCGAAGAATCGCCGTCTCGTCTCCTCCAGAAAGATCGGTGCGGCCGTGCCCACCCGGGAACAGGGTGTCGCCCACAAAGGCAATGTTCCCCTGCTCAGCGGCAGCAAACAAGACAATCCCGCCCGGCGTATGCCCTGGCGTCTCGATCACCTGCAGGCAGATATTGCCCACCTCAATGGTATCGCCCTCGGCGAGCAGGCGCGTCGGCTCCCCGGGATCGGGCGTCTCAATGCACCACATAGCTCGCTGTTCCTCGATGTTCGTATGCGGCACCGCCACATCCTTAGTACACAGCTCATACTGGCAGCCCTCGCCAACGGTGGTTCGCACGCCGGCAACACCACCAACATGATCGGCATGGCCATGAGTGCATACGGCGCCAAGCACGCGTACGCCGGGATGCTCGGCTCGAACATGCTCCACCAAGCGCTCGCCTTCCCACGCAGGGTCGATGATCACGCACTCATTGTTCGAAATAACTGCATAGCTATTGGTCTGAATGGGACCGTTTACGAGCGTCTCGATCTCGACCGATCCCTTGGGAGTTACATCCAAGGACACAGCACCCATGTCCCTCTCCTCTCTATAGAATTCGAGGCATCAAACGATGCCTCGAGTGTAGCGAATATCAATAATGTGGCACGTTCGTCGCGACTAAACGCGGCGCTTAAGCTGGGCTCCACCCTCGCCGGGCATCAGGCGGCGCGCGTCGTAGACGGAGTCAACGCTGCTGATAGAGGCCAGCAGCGGATCCAGACCACTCGCGTCCGAGATCTCGACCATAAAGCGCAGGGTTGCAATACCCTCGCGGTTGGTCGACGTAGCGGCAGAAAGGATATTGCCGCCCGCATCGCCAATGGCAATGGTGACATCCTTGAGCAGGCCCATGCGGTCCAGGCACTCGACCACGATCTCGACCTGGAAGAGAGTGTCGGCAGCACCGTCCCACTCCACATCGATCATGCGCTCGGGATGCTCCATAAGACCCTTGACGTTGGGGCAGTTGGCGCGATGCACCGAAACGCCACGACCGCGCGTGATGAAGCCGACGATGTCGTCGCCCGTCACGGGATTGCAGCAATGGGCCAGACGAACCAGCAGGCCGCTGTTGCTCTCGCCCTTGACGATAATGCCGTTGCCGGCGCTCTTGCCGCGCTTTTGCGGCTTGCGGTTGGAGCCTCGGGCCGGCTGCTTCACGACCTCGGCGATAGCATCGGCCTTGGTGAGCTGCTCCTCGGGCTTGGGGTCCAAAATCTGCTCGACCTTGTTACCCACAGCGCGCGGGGCAACTTTGCCGGCGCCGACGGCGGCAAACAGGTCCTCGAGCTGCTTGTAGTTAAACTGCTCCGCCACGGCGTTGAGCGCACGCGTCGAACGCGGTGTAGAAATGCCATAGCCACGCTTGCGCAGGTCCTTGGCCAGTATATCGCGACCGGCGGCAGCGTCGTCGTCCTTGGTCGCGGCGGCAAAATAGCGGCGGATCTTTGACTTGGCGGAAGGCGTCTTAACGATCTTGAGCCAATCACGCGACGGCTTGGAACTCTTGTTGGTCAGGATTTCAACGCGGTCGCCCGTCTTGATCTCGTGCGTGAGCGGGGCCACCGCACCGTTGATCTTAGCGCCGACGCAGTGGTTTCCCACCTCGGTGTGAACGGCGTAGGCAAAGTCGAGCGGCGTGGAGCCGGCACGAAGCGCCATGACCTCGCCCTTGGGCGTAAAGACGAAGATCTCCTGATCGAAGAGGTCGACCTTCAGCGAATGTAGGTATTCCTTGGCATCGGTGATCTCGTCAGACGCAGCCCAATCGAGCGAATGTTTGAGCCAGTTAATCTGGTCGTCCAGACGCTGGGCATCATTGGTCTTAGACGCAGACGATCCGCCCGATTTCTTATACAGCCAGTGGGCGGCAATGCCGTACTCGGCCTGCTCGTGCATCTCGTAGGTACGAATCTGAATCTCGAGCGGACGAGCCGTGGGGCCGATAACCGTCGTGTGGAGCGACTGGTAGTTATTGACCTTGGGCATGGCGATATAGTCTTTAAAGCGCCCGGGCATGGGGTGCCACAGCGTATGCACCGCACCGAGCGTGGAGTAGCAATCGCGCACCGAATGCGTGATGACGCGCAGTGCCACCAGGTCGTAGATCTCGGAAAATTCCTTGCCCTTGCGCTTCATCTTTTGGTAGATGGACCAATAGTGCTTGGAACGGCCGTTGATCTGGAAGTCCTCCAGGCCAATGCGGTTGAGCTCGTCGGTGAGTGTCTTGATGGTCTCGGCCAGATAGCGCTCACGGACCTCGCGCGACTCCGCCACCATGCGTGCGATGCGCTGGTAGGCGTCGGGTTCAAGGTAGAAGAAGGACAGGTCCTCGAGTTCCCATTTAATGGAGCTCATGCCCAGACGGTCGGCCAGGGGCGCATACACGTCCATGGTCTCGCGGGCCTTAAACAGGCGACGGTCCTCACGCAGGGCCGCAAGGGTGCGCATGTTGTGCAGACGGTCGGCAAGCTTAACGATGATGACGCGGATGTCCTTGGACATGGCGAGGAACATCTTTCGCAGCGTGAGCGCCTGTTTCTCGTCCATGCTGTCGACTTCGATGTTGGTGAGCTTGGTCACGCCATCGACGAGCTCGGCCACCGTATCGCCAAACAGGCCGGAAACATCGGCAAGCGAGGTCTCGGTGTCCTCGACGGTATCGTGCAGCAGCGCGGCGCACACCACATCGCAGTCCATCTTGAGATCGGCCAAAATGATGGCCACCTCGACGGGATGGTTGATGTACATCTCACCCGAGCGGCGCTTTTGGTTGCAGTGCTTCTCGGCAGCAAAGCAATAGGCCTGCTCCACCTTAGAAAAGTCGTCCTCATTCATATATTTGAGGCACAGGCGCTCCAGCTTGTCGTAGCTGTCCGCCATAATCTCGGGCGGCAGCTCATCGGCATGCTTATAGTGCTCCATCTCCGAGAACGGCTGGAGGGCGGAATCATGGGCGGTACGGGCTGCGGCATCCATCGAGGTCCCCTTCCCCTAGGCCCGCGGTACGATCGGGCGGTTAACTTTGGCTAGCATATCAGAAGCGCACGAATCGAGCGCCCAACTCCGGAAAGCCGAGAACTCCATGCGCGAACGCAAGCCCTCCAAATAGCGAATTGACCTGCTCAATTGCACACGGCCGGGGTTTTCGGCCATCGCGATGCGACGGGTGTCGTCAAACCCCGAAACGCGACAGAAGCCAAGCTCTTCGAAGATTCCCAGGCCACTTTCCACCGAGCGCTCGTCGACCGGCGTGCGAGCATCGATGGCAAGGCACATCTGCGCGATGTCGATATCGCTCGCGCTAAAGGAATCGTCCCCGGTCTTGCCGCGGTTGGAGCGCCACATGGTTTGCAGCGCGCGATAGAGCGTGACGAGCTCGTCGCGCTCAGGCGCATAGCAGTCGAGTAGGCGCTCGTTAATGCGGGCGTCGCGCGACGAATAGAGCAGGTGAATCACGGCGGGCTGTCCATCGCGACCGGCGCGGCCACTCATCTGGTTAAACTCAATCGCGCCAAACGGCATGTGATAGAGCACGACATGGCGAATATCGGGAAGGTTGACGCCCTCGCCAAAGGCAGAGGTCGAGACGATGCAGCTGAGGCATCCGTCACGAAACGCCTCCTCTACGCGATGGCGGTCGGTGCGCGTAAGGCCCGCGTTGTAAAAGGCGATATGCGACGCGTAGTCGGGAACGCGTTTGCGTAGCGTCTTGGCAAGCGCCACGGACTGATCACGCGAGTTGACGTAGATGACGGTCTTCTCCCCCGTCGCGACGATGGACACCAGGCGGTTTTCGCGGCTCGCAAGATCGCGGTCGTCCTCGAGCCGCAAGTTCTCACGCACGGTCTCGTCGACCACCGTACGGGTAATCGGCAGCACGCGGGCGAGCTCGGCCACAACCGGAGCCGTTGCGGTGGCCGTCGCAGCCATAACGACCGGGTCGCCCAGGGCCTTGAGGATATCGGGCATGTCGAGGTATGCGCTTCGGTCGCCGCCCTTGGCAAGACCGGCATGGTGCGCCTCGTCAATAACGACAAATCCGATACGCCCCGAGCGCGCAAAGCGGTCGCGGTGAATAGACAGGAACTCAGGCGTCGTGAGTACGATGCCAGTGCGGCCCGAAGCCAGGCCGGCAAACACGTCATCGCGCGCTGCTTCCACGGTCTCGCCGGTCAACACGCCCACGCCAATCCCGAGCGCAGCCATCGTCGATGAAAGATGATAGGCCTGGTCGGCAACGAGTGCGCGCAGCGGATAGACAAAGATGCTCGCACGCCCTCGAAGGACCGCCTCGCGCGCGGCGTGCACATGGAAGATGAGCGACTTACCACGTCCCGTCCCCATAACGGCCAAAACGCTCTGGTGGTCGGCGAGCGCGTCGAGTGCCTCGACCTGCGCGCGATGTGGCTGGTTCGAGCCGATAAAGCTATGGATAAGCGAGCGCGTGAGCTCGGTATAAGAAAGCTGGGCGAGCGTCTCGCGTTTACGCGACTCCAGGCGCAGGCCAGAATCCGCCGGCTGCACGCCGCGGCGAAGCTCGCATGCCGGATCGTCGATATTGGACGCCGCGGTATCGCGCACCAAGACATCTTTGATCATGAGCTTGGGCTTCACGCGGCCCTGCCAATGCTCGGCCACGGCCTCGAACACCAAGTCGACGGCGCTGTCGCAATTGATGAGCCTATCGATCTGCGGCACGCGGAACATGATGGCCGGCACACTCGCGGCGCCATCGGTCGCCACAAAGCGCATGTGCTCGCCGGTTTTGCCCACCACGGCGCGATCGCACATCGTCACGCCCTCGGCAGCCAGAAGCGGCACCTTATTGCCCTGGCCAAACGGCTCAAGACGAGAAATCTGCTCGATAGTCTCGATATTCAGCTCGGAAAGGTCGACGGTGGCGGCGACCTCGTCGGTGTCTTCAAAGTCCTCGGCGGGAAGCTCCGATAGCACGGCGGAAAGGCGGCGGCGGAACTCATCGAGCTTGGATGCCTCGATGGTCACACCCACCGCACCGGCATGTCCGCCGCGACGAATCAGCAGGTCGGAACAACGCTCGACGGCGTCGAACAGGTTGACCTTGCCCACCGAGCGACCCGATCCGCGCGCAACGCCGTCCTCAATCGAGAAGAGCAGCGCCGGCACGTGATAACGGTTGGTCAGGCGGCTCGCTACGATACCCTTGACGCCCTCGTGCCAGCCCTCGCCACCCACGACGATTGCGCGACCGCCGTCATAGGTCTCCTCGACCTTTGCCATGGCGTCGCGCGTGAGCTCCGCCTCGATCTCGCGGCGCTGACGGTTGATTTCCTCGAGCTCGGCTGCCAGTGCACTTGCCTCGATAGGATCGCGGGCAAGCAGCAGGTCGAGCGCCAGCTTGGGATCAGCCATGCGGCCGGCAGCATTCAGACGAGGGATGAGCGAAAACGACAGGCCGTCGGCCGTAATGGTAGAAAGGTCGGCCTTGGCAAGTGCGGCAAGCGCGATATAGCCGGGACGGGCCGTCACGCGCATCTGTTGGATGCCCTCGGCGACCAGTGCGCGATTCTCGGGCGTGAGCGGCATCATGTCGGACACGGTGCCCAGCGCCGCGACCTCGATCAGCGAACGCCAATACGACGGCTTGCCCAAACGCTCGCCCAGGACCTGCACCAGCTTGAGCGCCACACCGGCACCGGCAAGCTCGCGCGAGGGACCCTCGTCCTCGAGCTTGGGGTCGGTCAGGGGCACGCCCTGCGGCACCTGGTCGGAGGGCTCGTGATGGTCCGTAACCACCAGATCGATTCCCAGGCTCTCCAGATAGGAAACCTCTTCCTTGGCGGCAATGCCGTTATCGACGGTCACGATCAACTGGGGGCGAGCGAGCTCGTTGACGCGGTCGAGCGCTGCACGCGAAAGACCGTAGCCCTCGTCAAAGCGATGCGGGATAAACGGCGTGACGTTGGCGCCAAACGAACGTAGCGCCTCGGTCAACAGACAAGTCGACGTAATGCCGTCGACGTCAAAATCGCCAAAGACGGCGATGCGTTCGTGGTTGCGAATGGCGCGCTCGACACGATCGGCAACAACCGACATGCCCGGAATGACGAGCGGATCGGCCCAATCACGGTCGAGCGAAGGCGTCAAAAATAGCTGTCCTTCCTCAATCGAGGCAATGCCGTGCGCAACCATAATGCGTGCCACCAGCCCGGGTATGCCCAGACCAGCCGAAAGCTCCTTTTCGAGCTCGGGATTTTGCTGAGCGACCGCCCAGCGATGCGTCGTCTTAAGCGATGACATAGGCGCCCACCCCCGATAGGGGCAGGTCGCCGCGATACCTCTCACGGTTCATAGCGATGAGTCCTCTGTGTATGCCCGCTTCGGCAGGCAGATCTGTTGAACGGATTTATTATACCGTGCGGCACGGACGCAGAGCCTCGCGGCACGCCCTGGTTTCGGTAAACGAGGCCGGTAATAGCCTCGAAATAATCGAGCGTTTCTGACGCACGGACGCATGCGAGCGTCTAGCATATCCATTCAAACGAGTTCGCGGATAAAGGGAGTCACGGGGCATATGAAGCAATGGGTTGGACTGGGAAAGTTCCTCGCGGGGCATATGCAGGTCATCGTTCCGATTTGCGTAACGCTCGGCGTGCTCTTTCCCCAGCAGATCGGCGTACTCAAGCCCATCGTTCCCGCCCTCTTCGCCTTTATGACGTTCCAAGGTGCGCTCAGCAACACCTTCCACCAGGTCGCTGAGGTGTTCCGCCGTCCCCTGCACCTGATTTTGGCGCTGCTCGTCTCGGCGGTGCTTATTCCCATAGCAGCCTATGCCATGGGATCGCTGTTCTTTGGCTCCAATCCCAACCTTGTCTGCGGCATCGTGCTCGAGTACAGCGTACCCGTGGCGGTCACTGCCTTTATGTGGATTAGCATGTTCGGCGGCAACGGCCCGCTCGCGCTCACCATCATCCTGACGTCCTCGGTTATCTCGCCTGTGACGATTCCGCTCACGCTGAAGCTCTTGCTGGGTGCCACCGTCTCGATCGATGTGCCGAGCATGATGCAGGACATGGCCTTTATGATCGCCATCCCCGCCGTGCTCGGCATCGTGATCAACGAGCTCACACGTGGATGGGGACACGAGAAGCTCTCCCCCGCGCTCTCGCCCGCCTGCAAGTTCATGATGATGGGCATTATCGCCTCCAACTCCACCGCCATGAGCGAGTACGTCCTGCACATGAACGCGATGCGTCTGGAAGTCGCCCTCTTTATTTTGACCTTCGCCATCAGCGGCTTTGTCGTCGGTTTTCTGGTCGCCCGTGCGCTGCATCTGCCATATAGCGAGACGACTACCATGTGCTTTACCTGCGGCATGCGTAACATCTCTTCGGGCGCCGTCATCGCCACACAGTACTTTCCAGGCGAAGTCGTGTTTCCCGTCATGTGCGGAACGCTGTTTCAGCAGATACTCGCCTCGTTTATCGGGCATCTCTTTGAGCGTCTGACCGGCGAGGAGCGCGCCGCCCAGCGCAAGCGTGTCGAGGCCGGCCGCGACGCCATGGCGCGCTAGACTGTCCGCATTACACGGGTGTTAATCTTGCTATACGAGCGTTTCCAGATGCGCACGCAAGCGCTCAGCATCGATATCGAGCGTTGTCTCGGCATTGACCTGGGCCAAACGATAGCCGACAAAGTAGGGCGAAACCACCCAACGCGGCAGCGCCTTGGCAATGGTCCGACCGCCCAGGTGATAGAAGAACAAGTTGTACGACTCTGCGCGACCACCGTGGTGCTCGTTCAGGATATAGCGCAGAGCCACCTGGATCGCATCGGCGAAGAGATCTGCCTCGGCTTGGTCTCTTGTGTCATCGCTGGCGGCGATTCCCTGCGGGGCTGAAACGTTGACCTCAAAGAACCCCATGATCGGTTCGGTTGAGATGTTGGCCGCGATTCTCCCCTGTTGCCAGACATTGATGCCTTCGAAATTGGCGGAAGTCAACGAAGCATAGCCGTCTTCCTGCTCCAAACCCACAATCTGCATGTGCGGATGAACGAGACTACCGCCCGAGAGAGGACCCTTGTTCTTGTACATGAGCACGCTTCGATACTGCCGTGAATCGATCATCTGCTGCCAGCAATCCAGGGCAAACCTCATCACATGGTGGAGTTCATCTGGCTCATAGGTCACCAGGTCGGCATCGTGATCGGCTGACTCGATCAGCACGGTTTGACGGGTGGCGCGCAGGGTTTTGAACTTATTCTCGAGCCAGATGCAGTCGCCGTCGCGCCGGATGATATTGGCGAGTCCCTCGGTATCGCAAAAGGGGCACGCGGTGCCAGGGCGCCGGTTGTCGTCGGGCTTGCCGCTCGCCTGCTGAACGTCAAATACCAGCGCCACGGGTTACGCCTCCAGCGGCACGATCTTGGTGCCATGGAGCTCGGAGACGCCCAATGCCGCCGCCACGGTATCGCGGTTGGCCGTGGAAATGCCGCCGCCGGGAAGGATGGTCAGGCGGTCGCCCGCATACTCGACAAGACGCGATAGGTGCTCCAGATTGTCCTCGATCGGCGTTCCGGCAGCACCACCATGCGTCAGGATACGCGTGATGCCGCAGTCGGCGAGTGTGTCGACGGCATCGAGCTGAGCCTCGGGCGAGAGCTGGTCAAACGCCATGTGGAAGGTGATGTCAAGGGACTCGCGCTTGCACTCCTCGGTCGCGCAGCCCGCGGCCATCACGAGGGCGCCCAACGTAAGCTCGTCGAGCGCCCAGCCGCCGGCACAAGGCTTGCAGCAGCCAAAGACCAAGCCATCGGCGCCGGCGCTCACGGCAAGACCCAAGTCCATCTCCATCATGCGCAGCTCGTCCTGGTTGTAGTGAAAGTCACCGCCACGCGGGCGAATCATGCACATCGCTCGTGCGTCATGCTCGTGAGCATAGCTGACCGTAGCGCTGATAACACCAGCCGAGGGCGTAGTGCCACCGACGGCAAGGTTGTCGCACAGCTCGATGCGCTTTGCACCGGCATCGATAGCCGCCGGCACCCGCTCAAAGTTCTCGGCACAAAACTCGTACAGCATAGATAGACCCCCAAAGACAGCAGATGTTTTCCGACGGGCATTGTCACACATCCCCATGAAGTTGCGGTGGAATAGGGACTCATTTGGCCTCTGGAGCCCGTATTCAGTCCCTATTTCACCGCAACTAAAAAGGGGCGCTGACTGAGATAGTCAGCGCCCCTTTTGTTAGGTGGGTTAGCCTCCGAGGTAGGCCTTGCGGACGTTGTCGTCGTGCAGGAGCTCTTGGCCGGTGCCGGTCATGGTGATCTTGCCGGTCTCGAGCACGTAACCGCGTGTGGCGATGGAAAGCGCCATCTGCGCGTTTTGCTCGACCAGAAGCACCGTGGTGCCGGCCTTGTGCAGGTCCTCGACAATCTGGAAGATCTGTTCGATCAGAATCGGTGCCAGACCCATGGAAGGTTCGTCGAGCATAAGCAGTTTGGGGTTACTCATAAGGGCGCGCCCCATAACGAGCATCTGCTGCTCGCCGCCTGAAAGGGTGCCGGCGACCTGGCGACGACGTTCCTTCAGGCGCGGGAACTGCTCGTAGACGCGCTCCAGGCCCGGAGCCACCGTGGACTTGGGCTGCGTATAGGCGCCCATCTCCAGGTTCTCCTCAACCGTCATCTGCAAAAAGGCGCGACGACCCTCGGGAACCTGAGCCAGGCCCTTACCAACCAGCTTATCAGCGGGCGTATGGGTAATGTCCTCGCCCATAAACTTGATGGAGCCGGTCTTGGAGCGCAGCAGGCCCGAGACGGTCTTGAGCGTTGTGGACTTGCCGGCACCGTTGGCACCAATCAAGGCCACGATCTCGCCCTCGTTAACGTTAAAGGAGATGTCCTTGATGGCGTGGATGGCGCCGTACCAGACGTTGATGTTGTAGACGGAAAGCATCGGCTCTGCCATTTAGTTCTCCCCCTTATCCTGCTTACCCAGATACGCCTCGATAACGGCGTCGTTGTTCTGGATTTCCTCCGCCGTACCCTTGGCGATAACCTTGCCAAAGTTAAGCACGCAGATGCCCTCGCAAATGTTCATAACGAGCGACATATCATGCTCGATAAGCATGATGGCGATGCCGAAGGTGTCGCGAATCTTGACGATGTTCGCCATGAGCTCTGCGGTCTCGGACGGGTTCATGCCGGCGGCAGGCTCGTCGAGCAGCAGCAGCTTGGGGTTAGTGGCAAGCGCGCGGACGATTTCCAGACGGCGCTGAGCGCCGTAAGGAAGCGAGCCGGCCTGTTCATTTGCCAGGTGCTCCATGTCAAAAATGGACAGCAGCTCCATGGCGCGCTCGTGGGCGGCCTTCTCGTGCTTCCAATACGTCGGCAGGCGCAGCACGCCCTCAAAGCCGGAGTAGCGCTCCTGGTTGTGCAGGCCGACCTTAACGTTGTCCTCCACCGTCATGGTGTTGAACAGACGGATGTTCTGGAACGTACGGGCAATACCCATGCGGTTGACCTGGTAGACCGACTTGCCCGAAGTGTCCTCACCGTCGAGCAGGATGGTGCCGTGCGTAGGCTGGTACACCTTGGTGAGCAGGTTGAAGACCGTGGTCTTGCCGGCACCGTTGGGGCCGATGAGACCGGCAATCTCGGTCTTGCCGATGGTTAGGCTAAAGTCGTCGACCGCCTTAAGGCCGCCGAATTCAATGCCCAGGTGAATGCACTCGAGCGCCGGGCGCTGGCCCAGGTCGCGGTCGGGAACGATGGCGCCAG